>NZ_JBHSHW010000001.1:0-353005 GCF_042653305.1 Paenibacillus sp. GCM10023252 | reverse complement strand
TTTCTTTTTGTTTGACAAATTAAAGAAGGGGCGTCCCCAAGTCATTTATGACTTTTGGGACAGCCTCTTTTTTGCTTTGGTTGGCTTAGCGCCATCTCATTGGAATGTTGTTCCAGCTCGCGTGCGGGGACAGCAATGAATGTTTTGTGCTTCTATTGACAATCTAATACGAACCACCTATTCTTATAGTGCACTAGTTCAATAGTGTACTGGTTTGCGGTTATGAGGAGGGATGAAGTTGCAGCTGAATTTTAACAGTCCGAAGCCGATATATGTGCAGATGGTTGATGAGGTGAAGAGGGCATTGGCTAGAGGTGAATTATTACCCGGATCGAAGATCCCCTCACATAAGGAGCGCGCTCAGCTATCCCAAGTTAATCCTAATACGGTTCAGAGGGCTTATCAGGAGATGGAGCGAGAAGGCTTAACCGAGACGCTGCGGGGGCAAGGGACATTCATTAAGAATGACTCGGCCATGCTGCTTAGAATTCGCTCCGAGATGGCTGAAGCAGCAGTATTACAATTCATCGAGGAGATGGTCGGACTCGGGATCGAGCCTGAAGAGGTAGTCACGATGCTGAAGAGCCAGCTCTACAAGGGGACGAAGGAGGGGTAGATCATGGGGAATCTACATACGGATATGGATCCGATTGTGAATGGCCATGTGGCGCAGCTGAGAGGCATTCATAAGAAGTATATACTCAAGCACGCTCTGCGAGGGATAGACCTCACTATACAACGGGGGCGTATAGTCGGGCTGCTTGGACCTAACGGAAGCGGGAAGTCTACGCTGCTCAAAATGATGGCAGGCCTAGTCTATCCCACATCCGGCACTATTGTTGTAAACGGCAGAGAGCCGGATGTTCATAACAAGCAGCACGTGGCGTATTTGCCAGAGATTGACCATCTGTATGGCTGGATGACTGTCACTCAAACGTTAGCCTATATCTCAGGCTTCTATAAGGATTGGAACGCGGAGAAGGCGGCAGGAATGCTTATCGCAATGGAGCTGGACTCTAATCAGAAGGTTCGGAACCTGTCCAAAGGTATGCGGGCTCGGCTCAAGCTGATAGCTGCTCTCAGTCGCAACGTTCCTCTTATTCTGCTCGATGAGCCTTTCTCAGGAATTGATCCGTCTTCTCGCGCGAAGATTATCCGGCTCATTCTACAGGAATTTCAATCGGATGAGCAGACCATTCTGCTGTCTACTCACTCCGTGAATGAGTCAGAGCCGTTGTTAGATGACGTCATTTTTCTACAGGATGGCCAGGTTACCATCTTCGATACAGCGGAGAACCTTCGTACCGAATATGGCTGTTCCTTAGAGAAAATATGGGAGAAGGTGTACGGGTAATGGGATTCCGCAACATATGGAAGAAGGAAATGAGAAGTCTTGCTCCCTTATATGGCGTGTATTGCGCCTTAGTGCTGCTGCTGCACTTGATTCTGTTGTACAAGAAGGTGTATCTGGACACGGAAATCATGATGGTGGGAGCACTGTTCCTTCCGTTTCTGTTCGTATCCGCAATGGCGATAGGAACGGGTTACTACCAGCTGCATACCGAGTGGAGAACGAATTCTATCTACTTGCTGTTGTCCTTGCCCATACGGGGGTGGAAGGTATTGACAGCTAAGATACTGGCCGTCTACGCTCTGCTGCTGATATCCTCCTTGTGGATTGCAGTAAGCTTCGGGCTTATCCTGCTGAGAGCATCCTGGCAGGAGGTAAGGGTAAGTGAAGCTATGCCCCCGCTCTTTCCATCCTTGTTCAATCTGGCGTTGAATACGTTCTGGATGTACAGTCTGGCTACCTTGTTCCTGCTTATGCTTGTGCAGTTTACGTTTCTGTGCGGACAGCTGACGGCCAAGTTCAAGTGGATAGTGATGATAGGTGCAGGTTTTGGAGCTTTGTGGCTAGTGCTGCGCATCAGCCCGTTGTTGTCTAATCTGCTGCTGTGGATGCCGGAATTGGCCTATGGCGGGGTTGATGTGGAAGTCATTTATTTGCACCCTGGACCATTTGTCGTCTTGCTGCTAATCAGTGTGGGGCTGCTGGCACTGAATGGGTATATTTTCGAGAAGGAAGTGGAGGTGTGAGGATGGCTGGCCGTAAAAAAAGAACCGTTCTTATCGCCGCTGCCGCACTCTTGTTCATCATGATGATTGTGGACGTCTCCATTCGAAAGGAAGAGCTGCTGGAGCGGTTCGGGGAACAGTTCGTACATGTATCCAGAACGGAAGCGTATGAAGGAGCCCTTCATGGTGAGACCGCGGAAGTCAAGCAGCAGTTGGAAGTCGATCGGCAGGGAATTGAGGAAGTCTTGCTAACCGGCAATGGTGTGAACGTATCCGTGCAACGTGCTGAGGGTGAGGAGATCCGGCTCGAATACGTCGTGAAGATATCCGCTTCAACGAAGGAAAAAGCAGCGGCTAAGCTGAAGTTGATTGAGGTTCGACCGGAGAGTACAGAGGGGCGGCTGAAGTTCAATGCGATGCTAGAGGGTGAACCGATTCATTCGGATTGGGTCTCGGTGGAGTATACACTCTACTTGCCCGATTCGCTGAAGCTGTGGGTGGAGAATGAAGGCGGAGCGGTTCGTATTCAGGGTATCCAGGGCGATGTGGAAGTGCTGCTGGCTAGAGGAATGCTGGAGGTCTTGAAGGTGGAAGGGGATGTAGCGGTGGAATCCTCCCTTGGCCATGTAGACGTGTCGGGAATTGCCGGAGATATCACTCTGAATAACGACAATGGCCAGACGAATGCAGAGCAGATTCAAGGCTCGGTTAAGCTGGACACCTCTTATGATCATACCCAGATTAGGCAGGTCAAGGGTCGAGTCAATGGAGAGACACAATTCGGGTCAATACGAGTGGATGATATCTTGGGACCCGTCTCCTTGCACGGCAACGAGACGGCCATTCATGCTTCCAGTATCCGAGGCGATCTGCGGGTGGCATCGAACGATGGGGCGGTTACACTGTTGGTGTCGGACATGACAGGCTATCAGCTGGATGCAGCAGCGACCTATGGAAGAATCCTGTCTCATCTCCCGCTTGCGATCGTTAGAGATCGGGCCGGGGATTATACCGAACGAATGCAAGGCATAGTTGGCGAGGGTACCTGGAAGGCGGATGTGAAGGCGGAGTCAGCAGATATCATCATTCAGCATAGGTAAGAAGCACAACTCTACACAAGGGGGATGTTATATGAACGAGCAAGCTATTGTAAGTCTGCGAAATGTAACGAAGCGGATTGGACGGAGCACCATTATTAATGATGTATCCTTCGATGTTCATAAGGGGGAAGTATTCGGATTCTTAGGACCGAACGGTGCCGGTAAAACGACCACCATCCGTATGATGGTAGGGCTGATGTCCATATCCAAGGGAGAGATACGGATTCAAGGGCATAGCATCGCAACCGAGTTCGAACAGGCCATTCGCCATGTTGGAGCCATCGTGGAAAATCCGGAAATGTATAAATATCTAACCGGATACCATAACTTGGTTCATTACGCACGTATGGTGCCAGGGGTGACGAAGGAGAGAATCGCTGAAGTTATAAAACTGGTCAAGCTGGAGGATCGCATACATGACAAGGTTAGAAAGTATTCACTTGGCATGCGACAGCGGTTGGGCGTAGCTCAAGCGCTGCTTCACCGGCCGTCTCTGCTCATCCTGGATGAGCCTACTAATGGGCTGGATCCAGCCGGCATACGGGAACTTCGGGACTATCTCCAGTACTTGACCAGAGAAGAAGGAATAGCTGTTATTGTATCGAGCCATCTGCTCTCCGAGATGGAGCTGATGTGCGATAGAGTAGCCATCCTGCAGCAAGGTAAGCTGGTGGATGTGAAGGAGATAGAGGAATTCATGAGCTCCGGTGGTAAGGAACAGACCTACAAGATTGAAGCTGTTCTGGAGGAAGAGCATATCGCGGTGCTATCGGGGTTGGATGTAGTCCGCTCGGTTACTATCGTCTCTGGAGGGGTAGAGATCGTCACAGAGAGAGCACATATACCTAGTGTTCTTAATGAATTGATGCGAAGAGATGTCCCTATCTATGGGGTGCAGGAGGTCCGGCAGTCGCTTGAAGACCGGTTCCTGGAGATGACGGGAGGTGTTCAAGTTGGTTAACTTAATTAGGAATGAGAATATGAAGCTCTATCGCCGCTGGCGTACATGGACGATGGTTGGACTGATGATTATCGTTGTTCTGCTGGCCAGCTTCATGGAATGGTATTATGACGGCAAGGAAGTCAGCGGGGATGCTTGGATGCAGCAGGTACAGGAAGATAATAAGCGAATCGAGAGAGCGCTGGCCGATCCAGATCTGGAAGCGGAAGACAAGCAATACTTCGAAGAGCAGGTTAGACTGAACACATACAGGCTCGATCATGGAATTCGCTCCGAAGACGGAACGATGTGGGATGGAATTAACGGTTCGGCAGAGCTTGTCATTCTCATTACTCTGTTCACCGTTATTGTGGCAGGGGACAGCATGGCGGGTGAATTCTCAGGCGGCACCATTAAGCTGCTGCTGATTCGTCCATCGAACCGGCTGAAGATTCTAGTATCCAAGTATGTATCTATGCTAATGTTCGGCCTATTGCTTCTTGCCATCTTATTCATAGTATCCGTTCTGTTCAACGGTCTGCTCTATCGGTTCGGCTTCCTAGACTTACCTCTCTTGCAGATCGGTGCAGACGGACAAGTGGTTGAGAAAAATATGGTAGCTAACTTATGGCAGTCCTATCTGCTTAACGGTGTATCGACCGTTATGTTCGTGACGATGGCCTTTATGATCTCTACAGCGTTCCGAAGCAGTGCCTTGGCGATTGGGTTGTCCATCTTCTCTCTATTCGCTGGCGCGATTATGCTCGAGCTGCTCCAGGCCTATGAGTGGAGTAAATATTTGCTGTTCGCGAATCTGGACTTGTCACTAAGTGAGAGGCCGTATCAGGAGGGGATGACGACTGCGTTCTCCGTCCTTGTGCTTAGCGTGTACTTCATCGTATTTAATCTGACTTCCTGGCTGGTATTCACCCGCAGGGATGTCGCAGCTTAGCAGTATGATACAGGCAAGGGAATTCCGGCAGAAGCTGGGGTTCCTTTTTTTTGTGTGTGAGTGTGCATTTGATAATAAAATTGGTTAGCCCCCGTATCCTTATGTCGCTCCCATTCGTTATTATAGTGTAACAACAATAGCAGCAGTAGGAATGAAGCTGTTAGAAGGAGGGCGGCAGTATGTACGCTGGATGTGATGACAACAACGATAGCAGTCTTAGTCTTAATCTTATCGGGCCAGTACTTGTAAAATACTGTATGGCCATAACGGAATCGGTATGGGATGCTGAGGATCTTGTGCAAGAGGTTCTGCTCCGGACGCTGTCCACCAAGGAAGTCTATCTCTCTCATCCCAATCAAGCAGCGCTTACCCTCCGAATGGCCAGACAGATATGGCTAGATCAACTTAGACGCAAACGTAAGGGTAGAGAGGTAATAGAGCAGGTGCAATTAACAGAACAAGTCACAGAATGGTCCAGCCTTGTCGGGGAACTGGAACAAGCCATGCAGCTCATGCTTCAGAAGCTTCCCCCGCTGCAACGGACGGTTCTCCTGCTGCGCGACGTGCTCATGTACAAGAGCAGTGAGGCTGCTGCCCTGCTGCAGACATCGGAAGGAGCTGTCAAGGCAGCCCTGCACAGAGCTAGGAGAGCGGCAATCAAGCTGAAGCAAGACGCTGACTTGATGCAAGAATATGACAGTGGAGATTCCGCAGATGTGAAGAATGAGTTGAAGCAGCTGGTAACGAGCTACCTATCCGCCTTGCGTACTGGTGATGCAGCAGCTCTCATCCAACTGGCTCATACCGGGGACATTGATGTCGCTGTCGTTACTAGTCAACTCATCAAGATGAATGCGGCTAATAACCGTACTTCCAATAAGTCTGAGACGAGAATGGCATTCAGCGGCGGATATGACTGCAGATTAAGTGCTGCTGCATAAGCAGAAAGGAGCTTAACATGACATTAATCCCTTATGTGGTGGAAACAAGCAATCGCGGGGAGCGGAGCTACGATATCTACTCCCGGCTGCTTAAGGACCGAATCATTATGGTCGGATCTGCTATAGATGAGACGCTCGCGAATGCGGTCGTTGCTCAATTGCTGTTCCTAGCTGCCGATGATCCTGACAGAGACATCCAGATGTATATTAATTCCCCAGGAGGGTCGGTAACGGCAGGGTTCAGCATCTACGATACGATGCAGTATATCAAGCCTGACGTATCGACTATCTGCTTAGGCATGGCCGCCAGCTTCGGTGCTGTGCTGCTCGCAGGAGGGACAGCTGGCAAGCGTTATGCCCTGCCTAACAGCGAAGTGATGATTCATCAGCCGCTTGGAGGCACGCAAGGCCAAGCCTCGGATATTCTCATCCACGCAGATCACATCCTCCGAACCCGCAGCAGGATTAACAGCCTGCTCGCACACCATACAGGTCAGACAGACGAACAGCTCCTGCTTGATTCAGACCGGGACCGTTATATGACTGCAGAGGAAGCCGCTGCTTACGGGCTCATTGATAAGGTTTTACCCTCACATGCCCAAGCTATATAGAATGAACTGACAAGCTGCCGATTGGCAGCTTGTTTTCTTATTTCTCATAAAAAAGAACATTTGTTCGCTTAATTTATGATATCATAGATTTATGTCTATTGGTATTTTTTTCTGTGAGACGAAGCTGGCCACGCCGTATGCGGAGCGGGCTAGAATTGACGTTCTTGTGTGATATGATAGGATAAGCTTATATTGATGGGTATGATCTCAGCTGCAGACTTATAGAATTACGGGGGAAATCCACATGCTAACAGGCAAATCCATTATTCTTGGCATTACAGGCGGCATTGCGGCTTATAAGGGGGCAGCGCTATGCAGCAAGCTAGTCCAGGCTGGCGCGGATGTAAGAGTCATTATGACCGATTCCGCAGCCAAGTTCATCACTCCTCTAACGCTGCAGACGTTATCCCGGCATCCAGTCTATACGGATACGTTCGACGAGCGGGATGCTGCTGTTGTATCACATATTGATCTGGCTGACCATGCCGACCTCATTGTCATCGCACCGGCGACGGCGAACGTCATAGGCAAGATGGCGAATGGTCTGGCCGATGATATGCTTAGTACAACACTGCTTGCCGCAACCTGTCCAATCCTCGTTGCTCCGGCAATGAATGTACATATGTATGAGCATCCTGCAGTGGTACACAATCTGGAGCTGCTTGCTTCGCGGGGCGTCATGTATGTGGAGCCTGGCACAGGGCAGCTTGCATGCGGCTACGTGGCGAAGGGCAGATTGGCAGAGCCCGAGGATATCGTGGCTGCTGTTCAAGCCTTCTTCCGCAGAAGCAAGAGGCTGGAGGGAAAGCGCGTGCTCGTGACGGCCGGCGGTACGATGGAGCGGCTAGATCCTGTAAGGTACTTAACGAATGACTCCTCTGGCAAGATGGGCTTCGCTATCGCAGAGGCTGCGCGGGATATGGGCGCACAAGTGACCTTGATTGCAGGCCGGACAGCTGCTGCTGTTCCAGCAGGCGTTCGCCTCATCTCGGTCGAATCGGCTGAACAGATGCTGAACGCGGCATTACATGAATATGATAATACCGATATCGTTGTCAAGTCGGCAGCGGTTGCCGACTATCGTCCGGCAGCGGTACAGCAGCGCAAGATTAAGAAGACAGGCGAGAAGCTGGTGTTGGAGCTGGAGAGAACGACGGATATTCTGGCTGCGCTCGGCGAGCGGAAGCAGCAGCAATTCCTTGTCGGCTTCGCCGCAGAGACCGAGCAGATCGAGCATTATGCAATGGATAAGCTGCGCCGCAAGCATTGCGACCTCTTGGTCGCCAATGATGTTAGTGCGGAAGGCGCTGGATTCAACGGGGACACGAATATTATGCAGGTGTATAGTGCGGAAGGACTTCTAGAGTCACTGCCTCTCATGACGAAGCGGGAAGCTGCCAATCGGCTCATGACTATCATTGCAGATCGACTTCCACTGCGCAGGGAGAGCGCGGGTCTATGATTGCTAGAGTGATCGTAGACGTGCCAAGCCGGCAGACGGACCGGCCGTTCGACTACGAGGTTCCGCCTCATATGGCAGTCTGGATTGAAGTCGGCAGTCGTGTCGGCGTCCCCTTCGGAGGCAGAGTGCTGCAAGGCTTCGTCACGGAGCTCTCTCCACACTCTGAAGTGGATTCCTCGAAGCTTAAGCCGGTAACTGAACTGTTAGATACCGTACCCCCGCTGCTTCCCGACCTTATTGAGCTTGCCAGGTGGATGAGCGATAAGTATTGCTGCTCTTGGATTGCTTCCCTGCAAGCTATGATCCCTGCTGCGCTTAAGGGCAAGGTCGAGCGAACGGTGCAGCTTGGAGACCGTGAGGATTACGCCTCTAATCTTCCTGTAGACTTGGTGGAATGGCTCCTGGAGAGGAGCCATTCCAAGGTTAAGCTGGAGCAGCTGCAGGACCAGTTCCCGATGTATGCGAGGGAGATTAAGGAAGCGATTAGCTCTGGCCTGTTAATTCAGCGTGCTTCCATCCGAGATCGGCTTGCGGTGAAGCGAGTGCTCACGGTATATCCTCCGGACGACAAGCAAGCAGGGCAAGCTGCGCTTGCCGCATTGCCCGCTCGTTCCGCCAAGCAGCGAGAGCTGTTAGCTTATATGCTGGAGAGAGAAGAGCCTATCGCACTCCAAGCGCTGCTAGTGGAAGCAGGAGCAACGGCTTCTAGCGTGAAGTCGCTCGCTGAGAAGGGGCTGCTTCAGCTTCGAGAGGTGGAGCAGGGAAGGGATCCTTATGCGAACCGGGATTTCGCCAGGACGAAGCCTCTTCCACTGACGGATGAGCAGAGAGCGGTATACGGTGAGCTTGCTGCCGCTGTCGATCGTCAGCAGTCTCAAGTATTCCTGCTGCACGGGGTGACGGGAAGCGGCAAGACCGAGGTCTACCTGCAAGCGATTCAGCATTGCTTGGAGCAGGAACGTCAAGCCATTGTGCTCGTGCCGGAGATCTCGCTGACTCCACAGATGGTTGAACGATTCAAGGGGCGCTTCGGCGATGCGGTCGCCGTCCTCCATAGCCGGCTGTCTAGCGGGGAGCGTTACGATGAGTGGCGCAAGATTCGCAGCAGACAGGTTCAGGTAGCGATTGGTGCGCGTTCGGCCATCTTCGCCCCGTTCGAGCGAATCGGCCTCATTATTATTGACGAGGAGCACGAATCTTCCTACAAGCAGGAAGAGAGTCCGAAGTATCATGCTCGTGACGTCGCAGTGAAGCGTGCCAAGCTGCATGGGGCAGCAGTTGTACTCGGATCTGCGACTCCGTCGCTGGAATCATATGCCGCTGCATCGCGTTCCACATTACCTGCAGCAGGCAGTAATAAGGATGATGCTCGCGGGGCAGCGATGCTCCCTATGCCCCATCGTGTGGAGGGCCGTCCGATGCCTCCGGTCACGGTCATTGATATGCGTGAGGAGCTGCAGGCTGGCAATCGCTCGATGTTCTCCCGCTTGCTCCATCAAGGGCTGGCTTCCAGGCTGGAGCGGGGTGAGCAGTCGGTGCTGCTTCTTAATCGGCGAGGGTATTCAACGTTCGTCATGTGTCGATCCTGTGGATATACGGCTGCCTGTCCGCATTGCGACATCTCGCTCACGTATCACCAGAAGTCGAGGAATATGAGATGCCACTACTGCGGATATGCCGAGATGGCTCCATCGGCCTGCCCGTCGTGCAGCAGCGAGCATATCCGGTATTTTGGAACAGGAACACAGCGGGTCGAAGAAGAGCTCGCTAAGCTGTTCCCGGGCGTTCGGGTTGTTCGCATGGACGTTGATACGACGACGGAGAAGGGATCGCATGAGAGGCTGCTGAAGCAATTCGGGAATCGTGAGGCAGATATTTTGCTGGGCACCCAGATGGTGGCCAAGGGGCTTGATTTTCCCCATGTGACGCTTGTCGGTGTTATCGCTGCCGATACGTCGCTCAATCTGCCTGACTTCCGTGCCGGTGAGCGTACCTTCCAGCTGCTGACTCAAGTAGCCGGGCGGGCAGGGCGGCATCATCTGCCGGGTGAAGTGGTCGTTCAGACCTATACTCCTGAGCACTATGCAATTACGACGGCACAGCAGCATGATTACGAATCCTTCGTCTATGAGGAGCTTCGCCATCGCAGAGTGATGGGCTACCCGCCATTCTGCCGTCTCATTCTCGTTACGATGTCGCATGAGCAGCTTACGCTGCTGACGACGGTCGCTGATCAGTTCTCTTCTAAGCTGCGTGAATTAGCCGCGGAAGAGGGCTGGCTTGGCCCGCTGGAGCGGCCCGTGCCGCGCGCGCTTGACGTGCTTGGACCTGTCGCTTCGCCGATCGCCAGAATGAAAGATCGCTACCGTTTTCAATGTATGATAAAATATCGTGGTAGTATAGACGCATCCGCCTTGATTCGCAAGGCTCTGAAGCCATTCACTGAAGGTCCGCCGCAGCGGCAGGTTCAATTCAGCGTCGATGTTGATCCGCAGATGATTCTATAATCTATCCAGCACTACTTAACTATAGTAAAGAGAGGGAAGCCTCATGGCCATTCGATTAATTGTACAAGATCCAGATCCCGTATTGCGGGAGATTGCCAAGGAAGTAACGAAGTTCAACTCTAATCTGCATAAGCTGCTCAAGGACATGGCAGAGACGATGTATGATGCAGAAGGGGTTGGCCTAGCAGCTCCTCAGATCGGCATCACGAAGCGAGTGATTGTCGTAGATGTGGGCGATGAGCACGGCTTGATTGAGATGGTGAACCCTGAGATTATCGAACAGGACGGGGAGCAGTTCGGCCCGGAAGGCTGCCTGAGCATTACGAACCTGAACGGTGATGTTAGACGGGCTGAGCGCGTCGTGGTGAAGGGTCAGGACCGCGATGGCAACCCGATTACCGTGGAAGCGACGGGGTTCCTGGCACGTGCCTTCCAGCATGAGGTCGATCATCTGAACGGCATTCTGTTCACGGATCTAGCGGAGAGTATCTATGATATCTCGGAGAGAGCGGACCGGGCAGAGAGCGGGGAATGGTCAGAGAGCTCGGAGCGGCCAATACGCGTGAAGAAGTCCGGCACTCCGAACAAAGGCGGCGAGTAGACAGCATGAGAATCGTATTCATGGGGACGCCGGAATTCGCCGTCCCCTCTCTTCATACCTTGCTTGAGCAAGGATATAACATCGTTGCGGTAGTTACGCAGCCAGACCGGCCTAAGGGGCGTAAGCGGACGCTTACGCCTCCTCCGCTTAAGGAAGCGGCTCTTGCCCTCGGTCTGCCGATTCTGCAGCCGGAGCGGATGCGCAATGCTGAAGCAGTGGCGGAGCTGGCTGCTTACGAGCCGGACCTCATCGTGACCGCTGCCTATGGGCAGATCCTCCCTAAGTCTGTACTGGAGCTGCCGAGGCTAGGCTGCATTAATGTACATGGCTCGCTGCTGCCGAAGTATCGGGGCGGCGCGCCTATTCAGCGTTCCATTATGAACGGGGAGAAGGTAACCGGAGTTACGATTATGTACATGGCCGAGGGACTGGACACCGGGGACATGATCTCTAAGGTGGAAGTGCCGATTACGGATGAGGATACGTCTGGCACCTTGTTCGAGAAGCTAAGCCTAGCAGGGGCTAAGCTGCTCGCCGAGACGATGCCTAAGCTCATTGCCGGCGAAGTGCAGGCAGTCCCTCAAGCGGAGGAGGAGGCGACTTATGCTCCTAACCTGAAGCGCGAGGATGAGCAGATTAATTGGTCACGCTCAGCTCGTCAGATCTACGATCAGGTGCGCGGCCTGTCTCCTATGGCAGGTGCCTTCACGACCTTGAACGGAGAGGTGTTCAAGGTATGGGCTTGCGGCAACCTTGGACAGGCTGCTGCTGAGGCGGCTTC
Organism: Paenibacillus sp. GCM10023252; assembly: GCF_042653305.1. NCBI lineage: Bacteria > Bacillati > Bacillota > Bacilli > Caryophanales > Paenibacillaceae > Paenibacillus > Paenibacillus sp. GCM10023252. The sequence continues at coordinate 341,034 of NZ_JBHSHW010000001.1, read as the reverse complement.
AAGTGAAGCGGCGGGTACAAGTAAGGCAGCAGGTGCAGGCACCGTCCTCAAGGTTGAACCACAGGGAATTACCGTGCAGACAGGCAGCGGTCCTCTGCTCGTAACCGTCATTCAGCCGTCGGGCAAGAAGGCGATGCCGGTGTCTGAGTGGCTGAAGGGGACTAAGCTCCAACCGGGTACAATTCTAGGCGGCGGTGATGGAGCATGACGGACAATAAGCAGTTACCAACGAAGACGAAGACGAAGACGACGAAGAATGCTAGCGCTAAGTCTGCTAATCGCCGGCCCGGCAAGCAGCCGCAGCCAAGCTCTGGCGGGCAAGCAGCTGCGGGAGGGCGCAAGAAGCGTACGCCGAGAGAGGTTGCGCTGGACACGCTCGTACGCGTGGCTGAATCTGGCGCATACAGCAATCTGCAGCTGAATCGAGCGCTGCAGGATGCAGATCTGCCAAGGGCCGATGCGGCACTTGCGACAGAGCTGGTCTACGGTACGATTCAGCGGCAAGCGACACTGGACCACTGGCTGGGCAAGTTCGTCGCGAAGGGGCTGCACAAGCTGGAGCCTTGGGTTCACCAGCTGCTCAGGATGAGCGCCTACCAGCTGCTCTATCTGGATCGAATTCCGCCTCATGCGGCGGTTAACGAAGCCGTAACGATCGCTAAGCGACGGGGACATTCCGGCATATCCGGGATGGTGAACGGTGTCCTGCGCAGCGTTGACCGCGGCAGAGCAGAGCTGACAGAGGCCAGCATCTCCAGCAGCCGTCCAGCGGAGGAGCTGGCGCTGCGCCATTCCTATCCGGAGTGGCTAGTGCAGCGCTGGATTGACTCCTATGGGATCAGCACCGCTGAAGCAATCTGCAGAGCCGGCAATGAGCAGCCTCATTCCTCTCTCCGTGTGAACCGGCTTCGGCTGTCTCGCGAGGAGGCATTATCCCGCCTTGCAGAGGAGCAGTACGACGCAGCGCCATCTCCTGCCGCGCCTGCTGGCATCGTGGTGAAGCGCGGAGGCAATCTGGCTGACACCATTGAATACCGTGATGGTCTGTGGACGGTTCAGGATGAGAGCTCGATGCTTGTGGCCGAGGTCGTTGCTCCGCAAGCGGGCATGAAGGTGCTCGATTGCTGTGCGGCACCCGGAGGGAAGACGACTCATATGGCCGAGCTTATGCAGAACAAGGGCAAGGTATGGGCGAATGATCTCCACCCGCATAAGCGGGACTTGATTAATGAGCAGTCGGCCAGACTCGGCCTGAACAATGTAGAAGCCATTACAGAGGATGCCATGAAGCTTGGAGATCGATTCGCTCCTGCCTCCATGGACGCTGTACTGCTTGATGCGCCATGCTCTGGTCTTGGGGTCATTCGGCGTAAGCCTGAGATTAAGTGGACCAAGTCCTTGGCCGATATTCATGCGATCGCGAAGCTGCAGAGCTCTCTGCTTGATGCGGTATGCCCGCTCGTGAAGCCGGGCGGCGTCCTCGTATACAGCACATGCACGATCGAGCTTGAGGAGAACGAAGAGCAGATTCGAAGCTTCCTGTCTCGCCATCCTGAATTCGTGTTAGACCTCGAATGGCCGGAAGAAGTGCTTCAGAGGCTGACCGAAGCGGGTGCAATTGACAGCTCCTTCGACGGGCAAGCCCAGCTGCTCCCCCAGCATTATGGCAGCGACGGCTTCTACATTGCCCGCATGCGCAGGCAAGCCTAGGCGGTTCATGTGACTGATCATGGGCGTTTGTGGTAAAATAAATCAATCAACGGCTAGACTCGGGAAGTCTGCCGTTCAAATAAAGGTACAGGTGTGGTGACATGGAACAATATAAGCCATTCATCTATGATGAAGGCATGAAGCCGTTTATTTATGACTATACGCTCGAGATGCTTCAAGAATGGGTCAAGGAGAACAAGGAGCCTGCCTTCCGTGCGGGCCAGCTGTTCGACTGGCTCTATGTGAAGCGGGTGAAGAGCTTCGAGGATATGACGAACTTGCCGAAGGGGCTTCGAGACAAGCTCGAGAGCCAGTTCCAATTCGTGAAGCTTCAGGAGATTACGAAGCTGGAATCGAAGGATGGGACGGTTAAGTTCCTATTCGGCCTATATGACAACCATGCTATTGAGACGGTTGTGATGCGCCATAATTACGGGAACAGCATCTGTGTGACTACTCAGGTAGGCTGCCGTATCGGCTGCACTTTCTGTGCTTCCACGCTTGGCGGATTGAAGCGGAACCTGACGGCTGGGGAGATCGTAGCCCAAGTGGTAACTGCCCAGCAGGCGTTGGATGCAACGGGTGAACGTGTATCCTCCATTGTCATTATGGGCTCCGGCGAGCCGTTCGAGAACTATGACGCTACGATGGCTTTCCTACGAATTATGATTCATGAGAAGGGTCTTAACATCGGTCAGCGCCACATTACGGTGTCTACCAGCGGAATCGTTCCAAGCATGTATAAGTTCGCTGAAGAGAACACGCAGATTAATCTGGCTCTGTCCATCCACGCTCCGAATGATGAGCTCCGCTCGAAGCTGATGCCGGTCAACCGCCGTTATCCGCTCGATGAAGTGCTGGAAGCCTGCCATTACTATCTCGCCAAGACAGGGCGCCGAATTACGTTCGAATACGCGCTGATCGGGGGAGTGAATGATCGTCCAGAGCATGCGGATGAGCTCGGCAGGGTGCTTAAGGGGATGCTCTGCCACGTCAACCTAATCCCGGTTAACTATGTGCCGGAACGGGATTACGAGCGGACTCCGCGTGATGATATCTTCGAATTCCAGCGCGTGCTGGAGAAGCATAAGGTTAATGTGACCATACGCAGAGAGCAGGGACATGATATCGCAGCCGCCTGCGGCCAGTTAAGGGCCAAACATATGGAATCCACGGCGAGGTGAACAGGTTGATTACGGCTAACCGCAGTGATATCGGACGCGTTCGTTCGATCAATGAAGATCGATCCTGGGTCGGTCAGCTTGACAATGGGATTACGCTTGCGATCGTTGCAGACGGTATGGGCGGGCACCAAGCAGGCGATGTAGCCAGTCAACTGGCTGTGGAAGCGTTCCGTGAGACCTTGTCAGAATCTGCGAGCAAGGAAGGCTTGACCGTTGATGAGGGCAAGATGCTCATACGTCAAGCCATTCTTCGCGCGAATGATGCGGTCTATGACATTGCTTCTCGCAATGAACAGTACCATAATATGGGAACTACAATCGTAGCTACCTTGCATGTGAATCGTGAGGTCATCATTGGACATATTGGTGACTCGCGAGCATATCGTATTACACAGAACCGAATAGAACAATTAACGGAAGACCATACGCTCGTGAATGAGCTTGTGAAGTCAGGGCAAGTGACGGCAGAGGAAGCCGCTCACCACCCTCGGCGCAATGTCATTACACGTGCGGTTGGTACAGATGCCGAAGTGGAAGTAGATGTTCAGACTCTAACGCTGGCGGAGGGCGATATTCTGCTGCTATGCAGCGACGGCCTCAGCAATATGGTCAGCGACGAAGTCATGCTGCTCATGGTGAGCAATCCGGACTCCGATCTGGATACGAAGGCGGAACGTCTCATTCAGTTGGCGCTGCATGCCGGAGGAGACGATAATATTACGGTCGTCCTCCTGCAAGACGAAGCCGCGAATTGAGAGGGGTGGAACGCTCATGATAGGACATGATCTAGGGGGACGCTACGAGATTCTGACGCGCATAGGCGGCGGCGGAATGGCGCTGGTGTACAAGGCGCATGATGTGCTGCTGAATCGCAAGGTTGCGGTGAAGGTGCTTCGTCAGCAATTCGTGCATGACGAGGAGTTCATCCGCCGCTTCCGCAGAGAAGCGCAGTCAGCAGCGTCGCTCTCCCATCCGAATGTCGTCAGCATCTATGATGTTGGGCAGGAGGAAGACATTCATTATATTGTTATGGAATACATTGAAGGTCATAACCTGAATGAAATTATACAAGAGCGTGCTCCTCTGCAGACAGAGGAATCGGTTCGAATCGCGCAGCAGATCTGCGATGCGCTCGACCATGCTCATCATAATCAGATTATTCATCGCGACATTAAGCCGCACAATATTCTCATCGGGAAGAATGGACGAGTTAAGGTGACCGACTTCGGAATTGCCCGAGCAGTCACTTCGTCTACAATTACGCAGACTGGCTCAGTTGTCGGCTCCGTTCACTACTTCTCCCCTGAGCATGCGAAGGGGATATCGACCGGGGAGAAGTCCGATCTCTATTCCCTCGGCATCGTGCTCTATCAGATGCTGACGGCGAAGCTGCCATTCCTGGGAGAGAGTCCGATCAGCGTGGCGCTGAAGCATCTCCAAGAGAACTTCGAAGAGCCGCGGGTCGTTAATCCGCATATTCCGCAGAGTGTCGAGAATGTCATTCTGCGCTCCATGCGCAAGAATCCTAATGAACGCTACAACTCCGCGCAGGAGATGATGCATGACTTGGAGACATGCTTGAAGCCCGAGCGTCTGCGCGAGCCGAAGGCTGTCTTCACAAGTGATCACGACTTGGATGAGACTAGGGTCATGCCTGCACTGAAGGAGATGCGCTCTGTAGAGGGAACGGCGGTACCGACTGCCACTCTCTCAGGCAAGGAGCAGCAATGGGACACTGGCAAGCTCGATGATCAGCGGAAGCGCGGGTGGAAGCGTCCGGTAACGATTGTAGGGGTGACGCTCGTCATCCTTGCACTGATTATCGCAGGGTTCATCTATCTGCTGGGACGACTGGATGCTCCGGAAGTGAAGGTGCCTTATGTCATTGGGAAGACGTTAGATGAAGCTCGCAAGGAGCTGACCGATGCCGGGCTCGAGGTTGAAGAACCTGTTGTACGTCAATTCAAGAAGGACGTTCCGAAGGACCAGGTGTATGACCAGACGAAGTCGAATATGATGGCTAAGGAAGGCTCTACAGTTAAGCTCTATGTCAGCGACGGTCCGCCGCTGTCTCAACTGGAATCTCAGATTGGACAGACTCTTGAATCGGCTCTTCAGCAGCTGGCAGATCTAGGTGTGGACAGGGATACTCAGATCGATGTGAGAGAGGAATTCAGCGACAAGGATCCGGGTATCATTATTGATCAGACGCCCGACGGCGGAGTGCCGTTCGATCCAGAGACAGAACAGTTCACCTTCACAGTCTCCAAGGGACCTGAGACGTTCAAGATGCCAGATCTGACAGGTATGACAGAGAAGGAAGCGCTGGATATGATCAAGGCTAACGACCTTGTCATTGATCAGGAGGATATTGTTCGGACGCCAAGCTATGCGAAGAAGGGGACCGTGCTTGATCAATCCCCGTACAAGGCAGGCGAAGCGGTCACGAAGGGTGCCAAGGTGTCCATTACTGTTGCTTCCGGCTTCCCTAAGGATGCAATTGAAGCGACCTTCCAGTTGGATATCTCGCCCGCAGTAGCTGGCAAGGCCAGTGAAGTGCGTATCGTCTACAATGATGCCACTGGAGAGAATATAGAATGGGGCAAGCGTCAGATTACCGATATGCAGAGATTATCGGTCAAGGTTGTAGTCGACCCTGACAATGATGCCTTAATCTCTGTTACAAGAGACGGACAATACATCGACACTTACCCGGTCACTTATGAAGAAGCGTTGGCAGGCGGGACGCTGGCGCCGGATGCGCCTGCGGGTGCAACCGAGCCTCCGGCGGATGAGCCGGCCAATACTCAGACTAGCAACAATGACAGCGAGGCTAACAATGACAACTAGCTCGAGCCATGCACAGCTAAGAGGACAGATCGTTAAGGCGTTAAGCGGATATTATTACGTAAGACCGGACGGAGCTGCGTCCGACTCTGTCTCCATACAATGCAGAGGCAGGGGGATTCTTAAGAAAAAAGGTCTTACACCGCTCGTTGGGGACCATGTGCTGTACAGCTTGACGGAGAACGGGGAAGGCATGGTCGATGAGCTGCTGCCCCGCTCTTCAGAGCTTATTCGCCCTCAGGTCGCTAACGTTGACCTTGCCATTCTTGTCTTCTCGGTCACAGAGCCTGCTCTGAATCTGCAGCTGCTGGATAAGTTCCTGCTTCATATCGAGCATGCCGGCATTGAGGCCGTTCTCTGTCTGAGCAAGCAGGACCTGGAGGAGAGCGGCTCGGAATCGGAGGAGGCGAAGGAATCAGCAGCTTCGGTTCACCGCATCTATGAGCCGATCGGATATGAAGTATACGGCACCAGCTCACGAAGGGGCTCCGGCATTGATGCGTTGCACAAGAGGCTTCAAGGTCATGTAGCGGTCTTCGCTGGACAATCCGGGGTGGGCAAGTCCTCACTGCTGAATGCCATTGTACCCGGCCTAACGCTGGAGACGAATGAGATCTCGAATCGGCTGGGCCGCGGCAAGCATACGACCAGACATGTCGAGTTAATCGATATTGGAGGCGGGCTAGTCGCAGACACTCCGGGATTCAGCCAGCTTGACTTCGAGGAGCTGGGCATTGAGGATCTCGGATACTGCTTCCGAGATATGCGGGAGCTGGCGCCCCAATGCAAGTTCCGAGGCTGCACGCATACCCACGAGCCTAGCTGCGCCGTTCTCGCTGCTGTTGCCGATGGTCGACTCGCAGCCAGCCGCCATGAGAATTATGTCTTGTTCCTGGCGGAGATGAAAGAAAAAAAACGGAGGTATTAAGAGCAGTATGTCCATCATCGCACCTTCCATCTTATCCGCAGATTTTGCCCGCTTGGGTGATGAAATCAGAGACGCAGAAGCAGCGGGCGGCGACTGGATTCATATTGACGTCATGGACGGACACTTCGTACCTAATCTAACCTTCGGTCCGCCAATTATAGGGGCCGTTCGTTCCTATACGAAGCTTCCGTTCGATGTTCACTTAATGATTGAGCGCCCGGATGATTCTATTGCAGCTTACGCCGCTGCCGGTGCGGACCGAATTACGGTCCATGCCGAGGCATGCGTTCATCTCCATCGTACCATACACCTTATTAAGGAGCTTGGCTTGCCTGCAGGAGTCGCGATTAACCCGGGCACGCCAGTATCCGCGCTGGAGGCTGTACTGGATGACGTAGACCTCGTTCTCATCATGACGGTGAATCCAGGCTTCGGCGGCCAGAGCTTCATCCCATCTTCCCTAGGCAAGCTTCGCCAGCTTAGAGCTATGCTGGACGAACGCGGCCGCAAGGATACCCATATTCAAGTGGACGGCGGCATTAATCAGTCGACTGTAGCGCTCGTTCGCGAGGCAGGCGCTAATGTGCTTGTTGCCGGCAATGCCATATTCGGAGAGAATGACCGCGCGGCTGCAATTGCAGCACTGCGATAGAGGAGCTGGAGATGGGGAATAAGTGGAAGATAGCCTTCTGGCTCATTTGGTACGCTTTTTTGTGCGGAGGCATGCTGGCGCTGTTCGCTACGATTCCAAGCTTGCTCCGATTCGGTTTCTCACTGCTTGCGATCTACATTGGCATCCGCTTCTTCCGGAGGTTTGAGGGAATTGGTCTGAGAGCAGGGTTTATCGGACTTTCAGTTTTTTATTATCTGCTCCTCACGCTCATTATCGCATTAGTCAGATACGCTCAGAATCCCGACGCTTTCAACAGTATGCTGCAGGGTGCCTAGCGCATTCCACAATGGAATAGGACGGCTTTACGCCGCATAGGATGGTTACATGAACTAAGGTTCGTGTAACCTTTTTATTGGTTGGAGAATGTAATAGGAAGAGTGGGCATTCGTGAATTCGATGAGCGTGTCTGAGGAGGGATGGGCATGAAATTCTACACAATTAAGCTGCCGAAATTTTTGGGCGGGTTCGTCAAGGCAATACTGAATACCTTCCAGAAAAATTAGGCCCGAAGCTACTGCCGTCGAACGATAATCAGCGTCAGCTTAATGTACAGAAGATACAGGCAGGGCGGTCGCAGCCCCTCCTGCTTGTATTCAACAAAAAAAAGCACCTGATTCCAGGTGCTTTTTAACATTTTGGATTGAATCCATTATACGCGAGCAAGCTTGAGCGTCTTCAGTGCGCGAGCGCTGACATAGACACGCTTCGGCTTACCGTTAACTAGAATGCGAACCTTCTGAACGTTAACACCCCATGAACGACGATTCTTGTTGTTAGCATGGGATACATGGTTGCCTTTACCTGGCGCCTTGCCTGTAATGAAACATTTGCGAGACATCGAATACACCTCCTTCAAAAATGGTCAAACTTACAAGTTCGACATAAGCCATAAGCTTAAGTGTTCTGCAGCTGCAGAACTCCTAGTTCATTAGCGTCAGCAAATCCTCTTCGATTAGAAGGGGACTGCACATAAACATACTTCAATATGTTATCACAATTCAGGGGAGTGTTCAACCTAAAAAGTAATTGTATGAAGGAGTAGGAAAGTGGTCAATAGTGGGAATGTTAATCTTATATAATGAACGGACTTCAATAAAGTCCCGGTTTATAGTACAATGGTGTCTAGTCCATAATACATACGGTAAAGGAGTGTATTTCCATGCCTCTGCAGCTTAGCACCGAACTTGGAAAAATATTTGTAACAGACGATTGCATAGCGGTCATCGCCGGCTCAGCGGCTATGGATTGTTATGGGCTTGTCGGAATGGCTTCACGCAAGCAATTGAAGGACGGCATCGCAGAGCTATTGGGCAGAGATAATCTGTCCCGCGGCGTTGAAGTAAGAAGAGAACATGAACTATTACACATTGATTTACACATCATCGTAAGCTATGGAACCAAAATATCCGAAGTTGCACATAACATACAATCGAAAGTTAAATATGTGTTGAATGACGTGATCGGTCTAAAAGTGGACCAGGTCCATATTTTTGTTCAAGATGTACGTGTATCCAGTTAGCGGAAGGGGAATTTTAGTTGAGTAAGCGCTTCATAAACGGAACTGATTTTGCCTCAATGGCACTGCTCGGTGCGGATCTCCTATCGCGTAATGTAGACCGAGTGAACGCATTGAATGTGTTCCCGGTGCCGGACGGCGATACGGGAACGAATATGAATCTGACGATTGTCTCCGGGGTGCGCGAGCTGCGCAGCAAGCCTTCGACATCAATTGCCAAGGCTTCTGAAGCTCTATCCAAGGGGCTGCTGATGGGAGCACGGGGGAACTCTGGCGTTATTCTATCCCAGCTGTTCCGTGGATTCTCCAAGGCGCTGGCCGGACTGGAGGAAGCGGGCACAGTTCAGATTGCTGCTGCTCTTCAACAAGGAGTGGATATGGCCTACAAGGCGGTCGTGAAGCCAGTCGAAGGAACAATCCTTACAGTGGCTAAGGATACAGCCAAGTATGCCGTACAGTATGCACGTCGAACGAATGATGTCGTGGAGCTCATGCAGGAGGTGCATGCACGGGCGAATGAGTCGCTGCAGCGTACTCCTGACTTGCTGCCTGTACTGAAGCAGGTCGGGGTTGTCGATTCCGGCGGACAAGGATTGGTATTCATCTACGAGGGGTTCCTTCGCAGTCTGTCCGCTGCTGACGGCGGCACGCTGGAGGATGAATTCAGCCTGTGGGCAGAGGCAGCGCGTCCTGAAGAGGTAGCTGTTCCATCCAGCGCTGCTCCTAAGCGGGGTGACGAGTTCACATCCGCACAGTCCCGACTCACGACTGAAGCCATAGAGTTCCTCTATGACATGGAGTTCTTCATTAATCGCAAGCTGGCTGGCGGATCGGTACCATCCTTCAACGAGGCTGCCTTCAAGCAGGCGTTGTCGAAGGACGGCGATTCGATCTTAGTCATTACGGAAGACGATATTATTAAGGTGCATGTCCATTCACGCAGACCGGGGGATGTGCTTAATCTGGCGCTTCCTTACGGTGAGTTGACTGACATTCATATTCTCAATATGCGTGAGCAGCATAGAGATCTACTGGACAGCGAAGCGGCTCAGCCTGCTGAAGCCGCGACGGCAGCCTATATCGGCAGCGAGCTGTTCTCTCCGGCGGAGGTGTTGGCCGGTACGGCTGTTCAGGCTGTTCCTCCAGGGGAAGTGCATGAATGGGCAGCCTTCGGCATTGTAGCTGTGGCTATGGGAGAAGGCATTGCGAATATATTCCTTGACAGTGATGTGGATATCGTCCTGTCCGGCGGCCAGACGATGAATCCGAGCACAGAGGACTTCGTTAAGGCGATTGAGGCGCTGCCTGCCGAGCATATCTTCCTGCTGCCGAACAATGGCAACATTATTCTCGCCGCCGAGCAAGCGGCTGAGCTGAGTGAGCGCAGTGTCACGGTCATCCCGACGAAGACGATTCCCCAAGGACTGGCGGCAGTGATGGCCTTCAAGGAGAATGAATCCGCAGAGCGGAATCGCGAGTGGATGAAGTCGGCAGCAGCCGGTGTGCTCTCCGGGCAAGTTACCCAAGCGGTGCGCGATACGTCCATTGACGGTGTCGACATTCGTGAAGGGGATTACATTGGCATTCAGGAGAAGGCTATCGTTATCTCCCATCCGAATCTGAATGAAGCTTGCCAAGGGCTGTTAGCTCAGATGCTGGCCAAGGGGGGCGATCTGCTCACCATAATCGCAGGTGAGGATGCGACTGAAGCTGACCTGACGATCCTAACGGAATGGACAGAGCAGAATTACCCGGATCTAGAGATTGAAGTACAAGCAGGCGGACAGCCGTTGTATCCTTATCTGTTCGCGGTAGAATGAATAAGTTGGAGGGGTTCTAGTGAGTAAGGTCCGTATTCTAACTGACAGTACTTCGGACATCCCGCAGGAGATCAGAGAGGAACTTGGCATTGTGATGGTTCCGCTGAAGGTATTGTTCGGTGAAGAGGTATATGCAGACGCCGTAACCATCGGGTCGGATGAGTTCTATGAGAAGCTGCAAGCATCCAGTCAATTGCCCACAACTTCACAGCCTTCGCCGATCGAGTTCATGGAGGTCTATGAGCAGCTTCTCGTAGAAGATGCGAACGCGCCCATCCTATCCTTCCACCTCTCGTCCGCGATGAGCGGCACGTATCAATCTGCCGTGCTCGGACAGTCCATGCTGGAAGGGTACCATGATATTACGGTCGTTGATTCGAAGTCCGCCTCCTATGGCTTCGGCTTCCGCGTAGTGGCCGCTGCGAAGCTGGCGAAGGCTGGCAAGTCGAAGGAAGAGATACTAGAGAACGATGCTCGGCTTGCTAGCGGACTGCATCTCTACTTCCTCGTAGATACGCTGGAGTATCTGCAGAAGGGCGGACGTATCGGCAAGGCTTCTGCCTTAATTGGATCTATTCTTAATATTAAGCCGATATTGTCCATTACGAATGAGGGTGAGGTCCATGCGGTCGACAAGGTTCGCGGGCAGAAGAAGGCGCTGGGCCGTATTATCGAGCTGCTGAAGCAAGACTTCGGACCGGATGAGCCCGTTGACATTATGATTGCGTGGTCGCAGCGTAATGAGATGGCTATGGAGCTGTGCGAGCAGGTGAAGAGCAGCTTCAACGTGCGCGATATTACTTATACGAAGCTGGGAGCTGTCATTGGAACGCATGTAGGTCCAGGAACTTCAGCTGTCTTCATGTATAAGGTATAAGGGATAGATAGACATGATGCTTGAACAATTAACCGTTCGGCAGATCAGAGGCGTGAGCGCTCCTAAGGAACAAGAGCTTCACGCCTTTGGCATTCATACAGTTGCCGACTTATTGGATTATTACCCGTATCGGTATGAGGATTACCGGATTCGCGAGCTGGCAGATGTGAAGGATGGAGACAAGGTAACGGTGCAGGGCGTTATCCGCAGCAGCCCGACGCTGCAGAGATACGGCAAGGCGAAGTCTCGGCTCAGCTGCAAGATTGAGATGGAGCAGATGCTCATTACGGCAACGTGGTTCAATCGTCAATTCCTTCAGGACCAGCTCGTCCCTGGCCGTGAGATTGTCGTGACAGGCAAGTGGGATCAGAATCGGCGGCAGCTTACCGCGACCGATTCAGAGTTCCCGGACCGTGGAGGTGCTGCGAAGTCGGGCACGCTACAGCCAGTCTACTCGGTTGGCGGCGCCATTACTCAAGCGTGGATGCGCAAGACGATGAAGCAGGCGCTGCTGCAGTACGGGGCCATGATTGAAGAGGTGCTTCCCTACGAGCTGGTGGAGAGGCATAAGCTGATGGCCAGGGGAGAAGCGGTGAAGCGAATCCACCTCCCAGACGATGTGAAGGAAGGGCTATCCGCCCGCCATCGAATGGTCTATGAGGAGCTCTTCCTGTTCCAGCTGAAGCTGCAGGCCTACCGGGCGCTTAATCGGAAGCGTGCAGATGGGATTGCCCATCAGATTGACGCAGAGAGCATTCGAGCCTTCGCCGCGACCTTGCCCTTCGAGCTGACCGATTCGCAGAAGAAGGTCATTAATGAGATTCTCGTCAATATGCGTCAGCCCTCCTGCATGAATCGACTGCTCCAAGGTGATGTAGGCGCAGGCAAGACGGTCGTAGCGGCTATTGCCTTGTATGGAGCTGTCAAGTCCGGACATCAGGGGGCTCTAATGGTACCAACCGAGATTCTTGCTGAGCAGCATGTGCGCTCCTTGCGCAAGCTGTTCGCGGATACGGGCATCGAGATTGGCCTGCTGACAGGAAGCCTCACTGAGCGGAAGCGGAGGGATGTGCTCGCCGGGATGCAGATGGGCATCATTGATATCGTGGTCGGCACCCACGCTCTTATTCAGGAGGATGTGTACTTCCGCAGTCTAGGACTCGTGGTGACCGACGAGCAGCATCGCTTCGGGGTGAACCAGCGAAGCATTCTCCGGCGCAAGGGGATGGCTCCCGATGTGCTGACTATGACCGCGACTCCCATTCCTCGAACGCTGGCCATCTCGGCATTCGGCGATATGGACGTATCGACGCTTCGCGAGAGGCCGCATGGACGCAAGCCCATCAAGACGTACTGGGTGAAGCATGAGATGATGGAGCGGGTACTGGGCTTCATCCGCCGTGAGGTAAGCGCTGGGCGGCAGGCCTATATCATCTGTCCGCTGATCGAGGAGTCGGAGAAGCTTGACGTGCAGAATGCGATCGACATCCACGTCCAGATGCAGCAGGCCTTCCCCGATCTGAAGGTAGGGCTGCTGCACGGCCGTCTGTCCGCTGCAGACAAGGATGCCGTCATGGGCGAATTCGGACGGAACGAGACGCAGGTGCTCGTCGCGACTACGGTGGTCGAGGTAGGTGTTGACGTTCCGAATGCCACGCTGATGGTCATTATGGACGCCGAGCGATTCGGCTTGTCCCAGCTTCATCAGCTCAGGGGCCGCGTCGGCCGGGATGCCCATCAATCGTATTGTGTGCTGGTAGCTGATCCGAAGTCGGAGAACGGGCGAGAGCGGATGAAGGTCATGACCGATACGGATGACGGCTTCGAAGTGGCGCGGCGAGACCTTGACCTGCGAGGTCCCGGGGACTTCTTCGGGACGAAGCAGAGCGGGGTGCCAGAGTTCCGCATCGCCGATATGGTGGCGGATTATGAGGTGCTGGAGACCGCCCGCGACGATGCCGGGGAGTTGACAGCGCGCGAAGATTTCTGGAGCAATCCTTCTTATGCGCGCATTCGTGCGATCTTGCAGAAGGACGCGATTTTCCAAGGGGAACAGCTCGATTAAGCAACATCCGCCCCCTTCCGGCATATAGTTAACCGATGGGAATCGGATGTCCGGATGGAGGTGTGCGAGGAACGTGAGTTATCAGAAGTATGGCATTCCGCCTCAGTTCGTCGAGCGCGTGAAGCTGAAGCTGAAGAATCCTGCAGTGAAGGACAAGATTAGACTGCTGCTCGGCAATGTGACCAAGTATGATCTGCAGGACCGCCCCAAGGTGAAGAAGCTCGTGAAGTCGGCTTCCTCGATTCTGAAGGAGCCGCTTACGGACACACAGGAGGACCAGATCGTTGCCTTTGTGCTTGCGCAGAAGATCGATCCCAATAATACATTCCATTTGCTCAAGCTATGGGGCATGTTCCGCTGACCTTCGGGTCAGCATTTTTTTTTTATATATAGATAGCGTGCGTGCACGTGTGTAAATATCAGGCTCGCCCGCAGTCACCCTCGCTCACCCCTCACCATAACCCGAGCTGCTCGTCCAGCTGGATAGGCTCTATACAATCAGCGTTGTCTCTGCGCGCATTGCCTACAGCGGCAGCCACGGGATAAGCCTCAAGCTCCCCAGCCGCGTAAGGCTTCAGCAGCTGCTCCAGCTGCCCCGGCTCCACGATCCGCCGATCCAGCCAGTGGGGTTCATCCTCGCGGCGCAGAATGACGGGCATCCGGTCATGGATGGGCGCCATGAGCTCGTTCGGTGCAGTCGTCAGTATGGTGCAGGAGCTGATCCTGGCACCATCGCCACTCGTCCACGTCTCGTACAGCCCGGCCATGGAGAAGATTCCCCGATCCTTCCGAACGATGCGCATCGGCTGCTTGCCAGAGGAAGTGGTCTGCCACTCATAGAAGCCGTCGGCCGGGATGATGCAGCGCTTGCGGCGGAGCGCTGTCTTGAAGGCAGGCTTCGCGGCCGCGCTCTCCGACCTTGCATTAATCATCGACAAGCCCGTCTTCGGGCTGTCTGCCCAAGGCGGAATAAGTCCCCACTGCAGCTCACCCAGCTTGTTCTTCTCCCCATCATGGATGACAGCGAGCACACTCTGGCTTGGAGCGACGTTGTACCTCGGGACGTGATAAGGAATAAGGACATCCCCTTCAATCATATATCGCATCATTAGCTCCTCGATGGAGACTGTGATGGTGAATCTTCCGCACATCGGAACCTCCGCCTCTCTCGCACAGATTGCTGCAGCCCTATTATACAATGCCGCAAGGCAGGTGTGCATCGCGGTGTGTTGCATGTCATGGGATGAATTGGCTCATACTGGGTGGTACAACGAGCGAGGAGTGCTTAAGAGATGAATCGTCTTGCAAAAGGAAAAGGAACCGCAAGCTGGCTGATGCGGCTCATTGGCTTGCCCGCTGCCGCTTATGCTTATGCCGCTGGCAAATGGCACAGCTTATCCGCTTCGCACCACATGGCGGAGGGTGCTCTGCCGCTTGTGCTGGAGCCGAAGGCTGCTGCACAGCTGGCGGCTGAATGGAAGGTTATTGCGCTGCAGCACAAGGGACTGGGCCAAGGGGGGAGTGAGTATAAGCTGGAGGCCGCTATGCCGCTGGGCAGCTGGACGGACAGCGGCATGACCGCATATGGGGCGGAGGGACTGACTCCGGCTGAGCTTACTCTCGTGAGGCGCATTCGGTCGGAGACCGAAGCGCTCAATCGCAACAATGTGACACGGACGGAAGCCTATCGGGCCATCTATGGGCGCTTGCCGGAGCTGCATTGGGCGCTGCTCGCGCACCTGGTATCGCGTAACGGAGGCTGGAATATGACCGATCTGCAGGGGGAGCTGCTGCCGCGATTGCTTGGAGAGGAGAAGCGGGAGGCGGTTTTCCGCTTCCTGGAGCGGGCTAATATGTTGATTTTCCAAGATGCGTATCCCCAATTGCTCCTGTATGAAGCCTCTCTGAGAGAGCGGCGCGGACTGTTCCACCTGCTGCCTTCCTTAGGCATATCCCGGTTCATGCGGCCGGTGTGGGAGCAGTTCTGGGAGCGTCGGGACCCTGTTCCTCTGACCGTTGCACTCATTGTGAATGAACAGCATTACATTGAAGGCCGTGTTGTTCGGCATCCATTCTACCAGCAGAGGGTGCTTCATACGATGTTCTTCGGCATGCAGTCGATGCTTCAGCTCAATGCGGTCGTATTCCCCTATCACTTAAGCGGGGAGCTGAGGCTGGCGGGGCTCGTGCTGGAGAACTTCGAGAATCTACAGGAGCGAATTGAGTTCGGCAAGCGGCTGTATGCGATGCTGTTCGGTGTGGCAGAGGTGCGCGAGGGGGCGCTGCGATTCGTTCGCCGTGTCCGCCATTCGGGGTCGCGCCGCGATTATGCGCCTCATCTATTCGCCGCAGTGCGTGAGGCTGCTCCGCAGAAGCTCTATCAGGAGCGGCTGAGCGGCCGCGGGCTTGCTCCGGGAGCAGCGCCGCTCTACAGCCCTGAGCTGGGCGCCGCATGGCAGGATCAACCGCTGGAGGCGGCTGAGCCAGGCGACTGGTTCCCGCCGGAGCGTCCGATTACCCCTTACTTCCGGAAGCTTCCTCTCCCCCGATCGTTCGAGATGACTAATGAATACAGCTTCCTGCTGAATAAGATTGAGCTGGCGGTGCTGGCTGCTCAGCAGCTCCCAGGGAGCTCGGCTGGTGAGCAGGCGAGTCATCCTACCCAGAGGCCGTGAAGGTCATGGTAACCGATTCGCTCTATGGCAAATATTATATCTAGAATAAGAACTCGTGTTCGGTATATAATAAGAACAAATGTTCCGTATCCAAGGAGGCCGTCATGCGAATCGAGAACTATAGAGGCTGTGTGGTTGATGTCATCTACCTGGATCGCAAGGGGAACACGACGAAGCGCAGGGTGAGCATCCGCACCGTTCCGCAGGAGGGCCGAGTGCTGGTCTACTGCTACGCAGCGGGGGCTCCCCGGCTGCTCATTACGTCGAATATATTAGCTGTGCAGCTGGTGAAGAGGATGAAGGACATTGGATAGGGAGGCCCGTGAGCGGGTAGTTATGCTGGCGGACTGCCAATCGTTCTACGCCAGCGTGGAGAAGTCGCAGAATCCCGAATACGAAGGACGGCCCCTCGTAGTGGCGGGGGATCCGAAGCGCAGATCCGGCATCGTGCTGGCTGCGTGCCCGCTTGCGAAGGAGAAGGGCATTACGACAGCGGAGAGGCTCGGCGAAGCGATATCCAAGTGTCCCGGATTGGTCATTGTAAGGCCTAGAATGGCGGAGTATATTCGGGTATCCATGCAGATTACCGATATCTACAAGTCTTATACGGACTTGGTGGAGCCTTACAGCATCGATGAGCAGTTCCTCGATGTCACGAGCTCTCTGCACTTGTACGGCGGACACGCAGAGAAGCTGGCGCTGCTCATTCAGGAGCGGGTTCAGGCGGAGACCGGGGTCTATTGCCGGTTCGGTATCGCGGAGAACAAGATTATGGCGAAGACCTCCTGTGACAACTATGCGAAGAAGAATACCTCGGGCATCTATACGCTAACGCGAGAGCGGCTGGAGAGCGAGCTGTGGGGCCTGCCCATTAACAAGCTGTTCATGGCAGGCAGCCGGATGACCCAGCACTTCAACGCGATGGGTATTCCGACGATTGGCGATCTTGCCCGAACACCGCTGCCGCAGCTGAAGCTGCTCATGCGTCGCAAGTTCGGCAAGAACTCCGACATTAACGCAGAGATGTACTGGCGCATTGCCAACGGCATTGATCCGAGCCCCGTTACGCCGGGCACCCATGATGAAGCGCCGAAGTCGGTCGGGCATCAGATGACGCTGCCCCGCGATTACAGCACGCTGGAGGACATTAAGGTCGTCCTGCTGGAGCTGACCGAGCTCGTCTGCCAGAGATGCCGGAGCAAGGGCTTCATGGGGCATGTCGTCACTGTAGGATGTATGGGGGCTGACTTCGACCGGCCGACGGGATTCTCCCGCCAAGCGAAGATGCTCGATCCGACCAACGTGACGAATCACGTCTATCGGGCGGCGGTAGAGCTGCTGGAGGAGCACTGGGACGGTCAGCCCGTCCGCAAGGTAGGGGTGGGACTTGCGCAGTTCAGCCAGGATGAGCACTATCAGATCTCCATGTTCGACGACCGCGAGCGCTCCATGGCGCTCGAGCGTGTAACCGATGCGCTGAAGGCGAAGTATGGCAATACCGCTATTATGCGAGCTGTATCTGTTACAGCAGCAGGACAGGCAAGAGACCGTTCAGGGAAGATTGGGGGCCATTACAAATGAGCAAAAAGCTTCAAGGAAATGGACTGTGGGAATCGAGCCGGATGATGCTGCCTGAGCATAAGCTGGAAATTATTCATAGCTCGAAGGAGCTGAAGCGCAGGCAGCCTATGGTGCTCGATGAGCAGGAATGGGAGAGCATCGGAAGGGCGATGGCACAGTCTCTGGCGCTGAGGCAGCCGATTGCCATTCGCATGTACCACCCGTTCGAGGAGCTGGCTGTGATTGGCGTCGTAGACCGGGTAGATAACCAGCGAGGCCGATTCATGGTAGACGGGGAATGGTTCGAGAGCCGGGATATTGAAGGGGTTGAGGAGGCTTAAGCTCCTTCGCATCCTTCGGGTACCCTCTATCCGAAAATTTGACATAGGTATAAGATAGGAGGTAGATAAGGTCAATACGTAAAGGGGACGTCACTATGCTAAAGCTAATCATTGCGGAAGACGAGAAGATGGAACGGGAAACGATCGAGTGGCTTGTCCATAAGCATGAGTTGCCAGTGAAAACCCGTACGGCCCATAACGGAGAAGAAGCGCTCCGACTTCATGCGGAAGATCCGGCCGACTTGTTATTCACCGATATCCGCATGCCGTTCGTTGACGGAATCGAACTCTCAAGGCTCGCAAAAGAGAGATCGCCAGACCTTCAAGTCATCATCTATAGTGCCTACGGAGAGTTCGAATACGCGCGAAGCGCGATGCGCCTCGGCATTACCGAGTACTTGCTGAAGCCTCTGGAAGTACCTTCGTTTCTTACGGTGATGAATCATAGCATTGAGAAAGCAATTCAGTCAAAGCTAGAACGCAAATATCAGCTCCGGGAGACGCTGCGCGAGTTGCTGTACCGCCGCCCTGCTCTCAGCAGCCCAGGCGGACCTGAGACGTCCGACGCGAGAGGCGAGCGATACCGGCTTGCCCTCGTTCAGACGAAGGATCCAGTATTCGACCGTGAATATGAGTGCTCCGAACGGAAAATCGAGGAGCTCCTTGAAGAACGTGGTACATACATCAATGTAAACGAGCGGTTAAGCGTTATTTTTTTGAGAGACTCCGTATGTTTATCAACCGCAATCGAGCCGCTCGGTCATTCGCTGCAACAACTATTGACAACAGAGTTTAATACCGCTTCCTTAATCATCTTTGGTAGACCCTCGACTATCCCTTCCGGTATCCGGGATGAATTCCAGCGCTTGGAGCAGGTAAGGGAGCTGGGTTTTTTTGCAGAGTGCAGTGTGGTATGGATGGATGGGGATACCGCTTCGGGACACGATGTAGCTTCGACCGGCGGGTATGGAGACGAGCGCCGTTCCGAAGATATTCAGGCGATGCTGAGCGAATGGTATAGCGACGTCGATCATGGCGATTACGATAATCTGGAGCAACGCATATCGGCCTTCTTCGCCAATAGGAGTGTAAAACCCTTATATCCATCCATGTTCGTCAAATGCCTGTTCGCAGAAATCGTTCGTCGCCTCCACGAGAAGCAGTCGCTGTCCTCCGAAGCAATGATGCAGGCACAGCAGGCGGTAATGCGCATGGAACATGCGACGAATATCCGCTTATTCGTCTTGAACCTGATTGCTGAGCTGCGCAGCAGCAGCACGAGCGCCGCCCCTTCCCCGAATGCCGGGCACGTCGCCGTGAACGAAGTGCTGCGCGCCATTCAGGAGAACTACGCGGAAGATCTCAGCCTCGAACAGCTCGCACAATCGGTCTATATGTCCCCCAGTTACCTCAGCTATCTGTTCAAGAAGAAAACAGGGCAAAGCTTAAGCAAATACTTGACCTCCTACCGGCTGGAGCAGGCAAAAGAGCTGCTGCAACAGACCGCGATGAAAGTCGTGGACATCAGCGCTCGAGTCGGCTATTCCAATGCTTGGTATTTTTCGCACTTGTTCAAAACCCAGTTCGGTGTTACTCCGGCGCAATACAGGGAAAGGAAGTGATCGCGTGAGGACGCTGCTGCTTGCTTTCCGCGATATGAGGATGTGGAAAAAGCTCGTTTTCTCCTATGTCGTCGTCGCCTTCATTCCCTTGCTCGTGCTAGGAATATACTCGTACGCCAACGCCAAAAGGAGCCTGGAGCGTCAACTGGAGATGACGACGAGCGACACTGTGCGCCAGATCGTGACGGAAATCCGTTACCGGATGAGCTTGCAGGAGAACCCGATCAAGTCGATCGTCTTCCATCCTTCGATTGCCCAGATGATGGACAGCAGTACTTCGCTGCTGACTTCCTATAATCTACACAAAGATATGGAGCCGATTCTATACAACTATATCTACTTCGGAAACGACATCAAGAAAATCATCCTCTACTCCGACGAATGGAACCGCACCGACGAAGAGTTGCTCCGATCGAGTCTTCTGGTAAAGGAAGAGTCATGGTATCGCGCCACGATGTCCAGCACGGCATCGCAGTGGTGGTACGACGGCAATCAACTGTTCGTGACGCGCAGAGTCATGGACCCGATCTCTTCCAGGAAAGTGGGTCTGCTCTATATGCAGATTGATCAAAAATGGCTGTTCGACAATCTCATCACCTCCCCGAAAATCCCTCAAGGGTTACTTCTAACAGATAACGAAGGACGAGAGCTATACCAATACGAAGCGCAAGGAACCGCGGACACAGACGGCGAGCCTGCTGCGTCCGGAACGTTACGCGAGCTCAACATCCCGGTACCGGGGACGAATTGGATGCTGAACTACCATGTGTCCGCAGCATCGCTTAACGAAGGAGCTGACGCCATTCTTGGCGCGACGTTCGCTCTGGCCTTCGTATGCCTGCTCGTCATTGCCGGCATCGTCTTATTGTTCTCTCGCCACTTCGTTCGAGGCATTCATCGCTTGAACGGTAAGATGCAGCTCGTCGAACAAGGGGAACTGGAAGTCTATATCGGCTCTACGGCTAAGGATGAAATTGGTCAGCTTACCAATCGATTCGGACGTATGCTGAGGCGCCTCAACGAGCTGATCGACGACGCCTATCGCAGCAAGATTGTGCTTAAGGAGGCGGAATTCAAAGCGCTGCAAGCTCAGATTAATCCTCACTTTCTCTACAACACCTTATCTTTCATTAACGCCAAGGCTCTTCGTATCGGAGACGAGGATATCAGCAAGCTCGTCACGCAACTCTCGCGATTCTACCGAACGACGCTCAACAAGGGCCGCAGCCTGACGACCGTCCGGGACGAGCTCGCCAATGTTGAGGCTTACTTGGACATCGAGCAGAGCCGCAACGACGCTCGATACGACATTGAATTCGACATCGACCCGGCTACGCTCCCGCATGCGATGATGAACTTGCTGCTTCAGCCGATAGTTGAGAACGCGGTTCACCACGGGCTCGCGGAGAAGCGGGGAGAGCGGGGGCGATTGACGATTACAAGCCGACTTGAGAACGGCATCGTCAGGTTCACGATTCGCGATAACGGGGTAGGCATGGACGAACGGACGCTCGCTGGTCTCTTCACTGAAGTACATAACAGCTATGGCGTTCGCAACGTGCATGAACGTATTCAGATTTACTACGGACTCGAATACGGCTTGGACATTCGAAGCCAGCTTGGACAGGGTACCGAGGTTTATGTTAGGTTTCCTTACGTGAACAACCCCAAATTGGCCGCTAATGCGTAAATTATTTGTACGAATCAAAAAAACTTTGGCTTTCTCCCGGCGTTAGCGCTTTCTATACTTAGAATGTAGACCTAATCGAAGGAGGATACCACGTATGAAAAAAAGATTAACGATTTTACTCGCCAGTTTGCTCGCGTTCGGCCTTGCGCTAACAGCCTGCGGCAGCAATGATGGCAACAATTCTAACACTCCATCCCCATCGGCTCCTGAGACCGAAGCCTCTTCCGGGGAGAGGACGAAGGTGACATTGGCTTATTGGGCCAAAGAAGAAAGCTTGAAAACGCTGCTCGACCTGATTAAGCAGAAGCTTCCGGACGTCGAGCTCGAGTATCAATTCATAGAGGTGTCCCAATTCTCCACGATCGTTCGAACGAAGCTCGCGGCGGGCGAAGGTCCGGACATATTCGGCGGCAACAACGTCATGGACCGCAATACCGTCAACCTCGGATACTTCGAGGATCTAACTTCCAGATACGCCGACAAATACCTGGATGCGGGCAAAGCAGTCGCAACCTACGACGGCAAGCTGTACGGATTGCCGCAAGCAAGCTGGTTCAACGGCATTTTCTATAACAAGGATCTATTCGCGAAATACAAGCTTAAGACACCGACGACGCTGGACGAGTACAAGCAAGTTGCAGAGACATTCAAGAAGAACGACATCGTTCCACAGGCGATTGGCTTGAAGAATCCGCTGATTGCTGGTCAATCGTTCATCGCGCTGGCCGTCAACGACTACCTCGGCACGTCAGAGGGCAAGGACTTCGACGAAGGCTTCTCGAAAGGCGAGAAGAAGATGGAAGACGCGCTTGCTCCAGCGCTAACGACCTGGTACGACACGTACATTAAGGGCGGCATCTTCAGTAAAGACGACATTGGTGTGGAACCCGATCAGGCGCTTGACTCGTTCGCGACGGGAAAAGCCGCGATGCTCCAATCCGGACCGTGGGACGTCGAAGCGATTCAAGCGAAGAATCCCGACATGAAGCTCGGCATGTTCCCGAACCTGGGCACGAAGGGCGGGCCAGGCTGGATGGTCGGAGGTCCAGGCGTCACATTCGCTCTGAACAGCCATTCGGAAGTGAAGGATGCCGCTTATCAAGTGCTTGACTTGATTACTTCGCCGGAAGGCCAACAGGCGTACTGGAACGACAATAAAGGCGGCTCCTCCTACGTGAAGGGCGTAACGTTCGAGATGCCGGAAGTATTCGCGGACTCCCAGGCGGCGTTCCAGGCCGGCAACGTCTACTATCCGCCGAACAAATGGGGCGTCGGCCGCGATCCGGGCTTCGAAGAGCTTGGCAGACAGCTTCAGGAAATGATTCTAACAGGCAAGTCCGAGGCTGAGGTCCTCGCCATAGTAGACAAGAAACAAGCCGATCTGTTGGCCAAATCGGAATAAACCATTCGACTTACACCTGAAGGGCAGCGTCCTGCTGCCTTTTCCTATCTCTGAACGGGCTTTGCGAAGGAGTGAACGACATGACCAAACGCCTAAAATTAAACGGAGAGGGGCTTCCTTACTTCCTGCTCATCATCCCCGCCGTCTTCGTATACGCCTTATTTTTTCTGTACCCGACGTTTAACGCGTTCTATTACAGCCTAACGAACTGGTCCGACGTCCACCCCGTACACGTCAGATTCGTAGGCTTGAAAAATTTCGCAGCTATTATGAACGACGAACTGTACCTGGCCGCCATAAAAAACACACTCCTGTTCGCCATCCTGACGACGATTTTTCAGAACGTATGCGCGATTCCGCTCGCCTTGGCGCTTAACCAGCGGCTGAAGTCGAAAAATTTCCTCCGCTCCATCTACTTCATGCCGAGTGTATTCAGCGTTCTCGTCATCGGATATTTATGGAACTACCTGCTTTCGCCAACGGACTTCGGCTTAATTAATCAAGGGCTGCAGGCGCTTGGTTTTCAGAAAATCAACTTTCTCGGCGATTCGAAGTTCGCCATGTATGCCGTTATCTTCACCCAGGTGTGGCAATGGGCCGGGTATCAGATGGTCATCTACCTTGCCAACTTGCAGAGCATCTCGCCGGAATATTACGAGGCGGCCAAAATCGACGGAGCAAGACGCTTCCAGACGTTCCGGTTCGTTACGCTGCCGTTGCTCCTGCCCGCCATTACGTTCTGCACGGTCACATCGCTTATCAGCGGAATGAAAGTATTCGACTCGGTGTTCGCATTGACGAAGGGCGGACCTGGGCACGCGACGGAGACGATTATTTCCGTCATGTTCAATAAAGGAATTGAAGAAGGGTTCTATGCACAAGGCTCGGCGTTTGGCATCGTGTTTATGATCGTCGTGGCCGTCATGACTTTCACTTATTTACGTATTTTGCGCCTTTGGGAGGGAGAGTAGCCGATGGCCCGGTCATCTTATTACCGCACGGAGCGCCGATTCCTTCTATCGCTGGAGACGTTCATGATTTTGCTCTCGATTATTTTCTTCATCCCGATCTATTACTTGGTCGTGACCACGTTCAAGACGCCCGAGCAAGCCTTACTCTATCCTCTCGGCTTGCCTTGGGACGCGACACTGGACAATTACGCCAGAGCGTTCCGGTCGATGAATTACATCAACGTACTCAAAAACAACGTTCTGATTACCGGCATATCCGTAGTCGGCATTGTACTCCTGTCCGCCATGGCAGGGTATGCCATCTCAAGGAGAGCCAGCCGGCTTAATCGGGGAGTGTTCGCTGTATTCCTAATCGGCATGATGGTGCCGTATCAGATCGCCCTGCTGCCATTGTACAAGCTCGTCAGAACGCTGCATCTCATGGATACGTTCGCCGCCGTCATTCTGCTCGAAATCTGCTATAACTTGCCGCTTGGCATCTTCATGTTCCGCAACTTCATCTCGTCGATTCCGCTGGAGCTGGAGGAAGCGTCCAAGATTGACGGCTGCGGCGTATTCGGCACCTTCTTCCGAATTACGTTGCCCTTGCTGAAGCCGGTTGTCGCTACCGTCGCCATCATTGCCGGTCTTAACACCTGGAACGACTTTCTGACCCCGCTGCTATTCCTGCATAAGAGGGAGCACGGCGTGCTGCTGCTCGAGGTGTTCCGCAACATCGGAGAGTTCTCGACGGACTGGACGACGTTCTTCCCGATGATGTTCCTCGCCATATTGCCCCTTCTGCTCTTCTTCCTGTTCATGCAGAAGTACATGATTGCAGGCATTACTTCGGGTGCAATCAAGGGATAACCCACATCAAGGAGAGTGTTCGTACAATGAAACCGGTAAAAGTCGTCCTGCTCGGTGCGGGACTCAGAGGGCAAATCTATACGGAATACGCCAATAGCCATCCCGAACGGATGCAAGTCGTCGCCGTAGCGGAGCCGAACGAGGAGCGCCGCCGCAAAATCCTCGTTCGTCACGGTCTGGACGAAAAGCGTGGTTATGCGGACTGGAAGGAGCTGCTGGACGCGATAACGGAAGGCGGCGCGGAGCTGAAGAACGGGGCGGGCCGTGCAGCTGGTTCTTCGAACAAGCTGTACGCTGACGCCGCCATCATCTGTACACAAGACAAGATGCATTACGAGCCGGCCATGGCCGCGATGGGAGCAGGTCTCCACGTCCTGCTGGAGAAGCCGATGTCGACCTACCCCGAGGAATGCATCCGGATGGGCAATATGGCGGCATCGAGCGGCAAGCTGTTCGCGATCTGCCACGTGCTGAGGTACACGCCATTCTTCTCGACGCTCAAGCAATTGCTCCAAGAAGGGCGGATCGGCAACGTCGTGTCGATCGTGCATAACGAGAATGTCGGCTACTGGCATCAAGCCCACAGCTTCGTCCGGGGCAATTGGCGCAAGGCGAGTGAGTCCAGCCCGATGATTCTGGCCAAATCGTGCCACGATCTCGACATCCTGCTCTGGCTTGCGGGAGCCGACTGCACGAAGGTATCGTCGTTCGGGTCGCTCTCCCACTTCCGCAAGGATGAGGCCCCGGCGGGCGCGCCGAAGCGCTGCCTGGACGGCTGCCCCGTCGCCGACAATTGCCCGTATTATGCGCCTCGGCTCTACTTGACGAGCGACACCGATTGGCCGACGAGCGCGATTAGCGATGATCCGAGCTACGAAGCGCGGCGGAGGGCGCTCGAGACGGGACCCTACGGCCGATGCGTCTATCATTGTGATAACGACGTCGTCGATCATCAGGTCGTCAACTTGGAGTTCGAGGGCGGCATTACGGCAGCGTTCACGATGAGCGCCTTCACGAATGAGATCGGTCGCACGATCAAAATCATGGGTACGCGCGGTGAAATTCGAGGTTCAATGGAGAAGGATGAGATCGAGATTACGTTGTTCGGCAGCGGGCGAACCGAGACGATTACGCTGAAGTCGCCCGGCGGGCACGAGGGGCACGGCGGCGGCGACGAAGGGCTCATGCGCGATTTCTGCCGCCTGGTCGCAGGCGGCTCGGCCGAAGGGGCTCGAACCGGGGCTTACCATTCCGTACAGAGCCATCTGATGGCGTTCGCGGCGGAGCGCTCCCGCTTGGAGGGCCGTGTGGTGTCGATGAGCGAGTAAACGCGACATCAATCGGATACGGCATTTCTAGTTCATGGTGGAGAGGGGGTGAGCAACTGAAGTAAGGGTCAAGGCGAGAGTTGGATGGGCATTATGCTGAGTTGCCAAGTATGAATCTATTACTTTGAAGCGAAAGGAAGAGTAGAGTATGATTTCCCAAATGAAAATAAGGTTACGTAAACAATATGTTCGTTGGGCCACCGCTTTCCTTTGTATGCTCACATTGATCTCCGCTACGCCGTTATTTTATCCAGAGGAGGCACATGCAGCTTCCGCAACGATCTCAAGTAACAGTCTTACGGTCGAAGTGGATCGTGACTTTCCCCGCGTTATCCAGTATGTCAAGACGGGAAAGGTGATCTACGGTCAGGAGAATAGTCTATCTAAGGTGAAAATCAACGGCGCGCTGTATACTCCTGTTGTGACCAGTACGATGACTTCGAGTAACGTCATTACCTATACGCTCACTATCTCAAGCCTCTCAATCTCCATAACGCTTGTGTTCGAGGTAGCGGGAGATGTACTGAGCATGAATATAACCGCTATCGACGATAGCGGGACAACGAAGGTGAATACGCTCGAAATTCCCGACTGGAATCTGATATCGGTCAAGCAGAGCCAAGCCGGATCCGCTATGGCGTATAACCTGAATTACGAATCGGTCGACACGATAGGGACTGTCGCGAATAAAGCGGTTGACAGCAGCCCTGTGCAAGCCGGTCATACGATACTGTATACGAACCAATTAGCCGCTGCAATCGAAGTAAGCTTAACCAGCCAGAATGTATACGTACAAACCGTGCAACAGGGAACGGATAAGCGGACCGGGGCATGGCCGTTCGAATATCTGTACCGTGGACCTGGTGGCGAAGCGATGGATCTCCCGTGGGCGAAAGTCGTCATTACGGAAGATCGCAATAACGATAGTACGATCGATTGGCAGGACGGGGCTCTCGCGTACAGGGACATCATGGACCCTATGCCCGGAGAGACCAACGACCCGGCCAATCAGTTAACGGAGAACAAGCTCGCGCAGCAAACGACGTTCATGAATATCGCGCTTAATTACCGCGGAAGGTATCCGTGGACCTATGAGAATATGCTGGATACGTTGAAAAGGCAAGCGTTAGCCACGGATAATTTTCCGCAAATGGTCGAATTAAAAAATTGGTTGGATAATGTCGGACACCCTCAAATTCATGGAACCGAGATGCTGGGAGGGGACGACAAGCTCAATTGGTTCATCGATGAGGCCAAGAATTGGAATATTAGCGTCGGGCTGCATACGGACAATGACTTGACCTACAAAGCAAGCAGCTTGTATGATGCCACGCCGAAAACTACAGCTCCCATCATCTGGGAATACTTCACTAGACTAAGTGAAGGCAGTACGATCAACCTGACGGAATATTGGCAATCGCATCTTCTCAATCAGCGTTATGACGCACTGCGCGCAACCTTCCCTAATCTGAAATTCGGTTATGTAGACGTAAAGCTGGTGGACGGCGGCCCGAATTCGAAATGGCAGCTCTATCAAATCGTGAAGCAGTTCAAGAAAAACGGATGGAATCTGGCAACGGAATTCCCGGTAGGTTTGAATGAGTACAATGCGGATATCAAACCTTATGCCAAAGGTGGAAAACAGTTACTTTGGGTTCATGCCTATATGGACGATGGAGATTCCAATATCCGCAGATTTATTATGAACGACAAGACGATCTTCGGCGTAGGCGACAGCAACTATCAAAATTTGCTCGGCTATGCCAATAAACTCCCTACAGACTCGGCTAATCAATACACGAACTATGGTTACCTAGGCTGGAGCTACAATAATAATTACAATAATGGAATCAATGGGTTCTGGAAGCAAGTCCTTGTCGATACGTACCTGAAAAACTTCAAACTGACGAAGGTCTTCCAAGATTCGGCGAATAACAACAATTGGACGGCATGGCTGGATCATAACGTGAAGTCGGTCTATGACGGCACCTACCGCAACGTGTACAGAGATAATGTGTTATATGCCAAGCTGAACGACAGTACGCAAGAGCTCTTCGTTCCCTATGAGCCGGTAGCGGAAAATAAAATCTTGACCTATATGTCTGCCGGAGGAACCCGAACCTGGACCTTGCCGCAAAGCTGGAATGGTCTGAGTACGGTGAAGCTCTATAAATTGTCGGATACGGAAGGCAGAGTCTACGTGCAGGATCTTCCGGTAACGAACAACCAGGTTACGATTAATTACTTAGCCAAGCAAGGTTACGTTATCTTGAAAGGAGCAAGCGCGCAAGCTCCCGTTATCTGGGGAGAGGGAAGCAGCATATCGGACTTCGAATTCAATAGCGGCGCCTTCGCCAGCTGGACCAAGAGCGGCACGGCAGCGATTACGATCGAGACAGATGCCAATGCCAACCGGTATCTGAAAATCGCCGGCAGCCCGGAAGGATCGGTCAGTCAAACGATCAGCGGACTAACCCCTGGCAAGTCTTACGCCATCACCGTATTCGGACAGTCGGAGGGCAATAGGGAAGCTTCGCTGGAAGTAAGCAATTACGGAGGCTCCCCTGTAGCCAGTTCGATTAACGGAAAGATTACGGTAGCCAAGGAACGTCTAGATTGGCCTCTGCTTAAAGTGAACTTTACATTGCCGGCTGGCCAGACAACGGCCAAGTTGACGTTAAGGGGACTTGCAAGCAATAGCGGCGCGGTAACGTTCGATGATCTACGCTTGAGAGAAGAAGAGAATCCTTACGGCGCTGGCGGACATTATTATTACGATGGGTTCGAGAGCACTCATTGGGCGGGCCCGTTCATGCACGACGAAACCGCAGACTTAGCTGCCGTAACGAATCTGAACGATCTTAAGGCCGATGGCACGCATAGTCCGACGCCATTCACCATCGATACGATTACAGGCAACCATTCCATGAGGGTGTATTACAATACGTTCGGAACGGTCGTCAAAACGCTGCCAAGCCTTCTCAAATTCATGCCTAACAAAACGTATAAGTTAAGCTTCAAATACAAGCCGCTCTTCGATTCGGCAGCCGGTTGGAGCTTCAAGCTGAGCTCGCCGGGTAAAAGAGTCGACTATGGCGTAACGGCATTAAACGGCGCCCAGGACACGATTAATACCGCCTCCTTACAATTCAGCACGAGAGATTTGGACGATGTTCAACTTCAGTTCGTCAATTCTTCAAACAAGAAAGGGACAGATCAAATCGCAGACCTCGTGATCGACGATCTTACAGTGGATGAAGTAACGGAAGACGGGTCGACCGTATTGCCGCTCAGGAACTTAGCATACGGGAAAGCGCCGACCTTCAGTACGACCTCTGTCTCTTCCAGCTATTTGGCCACCGATAACGATGCATCCAATTCAGCGGCATACACCAAGATAACCGCTAGCGGCCCGCAATGGATGCAGATTGATTTGGGTGGAATTCGTACGCTGAATGAGTTACAAGTATGGCATTATTACGCAGATTCCAGGACGTATCGCGACGTCATTCTGCAAGTATCGAACGACCCGACCTTCCAGACTAACGTAACCACGGTGTTCAACAACGACGCCAACAACTCCGCTGGACAAGGGATAGGAACAGATGCGGAGTATGCAGAGACGAAGAATGGCAAGACGGTCGTGTTCAATCCGGTTCAAGCACGCTATATCAGGCTGTGGACCAATGGCAATTCCGTCAATAGCGAGAATCATTATGTGGACGTAAGAGTCTTGAATTCGAACGACAGAGAGTCCATTAACGCCTTTAATCCGGCGCTTGGAAGAACGCCTACGTTCGATACGGCCGCGACAAATGCGGCATACGCGACGGATGGAACGAAGAACAAGTCCGTGGAATACGCAAAAACAACAGCAGCCGGACCGCATTGGATGCAGCTGGATCTGGGTGCGTCGTACAATGTTTCTTCCCTCAAGGTGTGGCATTATTACTTCGATGCCAGAACGTATCGGGACGTTATTATGCAGGTGTCGAATGATCCGACCTTCCAGACCGGCGTATCCACCGTGTTCAATAACGATGCCGACAACTCGGCGGGGCAGGGTGTCGGCAATGACGCGGAATATGCGGAATCATCAGCCGGGAAAGAAGTGAATTTTGCACCTATTAATGCCCGCTATGTCCGATTCTGGGCGAATGGAAATTCCCTTAACAGCGAGAATCATTATTTGGAGGTCGAGGTTAACGTCGCCGCCAATCTGGCCGCTAATCTCAAGCCAACCTTCAGTACAACGAATTACCTATGGGAAATGGCAGCAACGAACGGCAGCATAGGCGATTGGGTGGATATCAAGGATCCGGGAAGCCAATGGATGCAACTGGATCTGGGAAGGGCATTTCAGTTGAACACGCTCAAAGTGTTGCATTATTACAACGATTCCAGAACCTATCGTGACGTCATCATGCAGGTGTCGAACGACCCGACCTTCCAGACCGGAGTGACAACCGTCTTCAATAACGACGCCAATAACTCATCGGGACAGGGTGTCGGCAACGACGCGGAGTACGTGGAGACGAGCAGCGGCAAAGCGGTGACTTTTAGTCCGGTTAACGCGCGATATGTTCGGCTATGGACAAACGGCAGTACTGCGAACGCCTATAATCATTACGCAGAAGTAGAGGTATACGGCCAATAAAGAGAGTTGGTGGTGTTCAGGGATCCTCTGAACGGCGGAGAGGGAAGGTTGGGCCACGCACCAAAAAATAAAGGTGGCAAACCAGCGGTCCTCTGCTATAATAATCCTTATTAATTGGATGAAATAACTTCAAATTGAATAAGTACCGGGGAGCTGGTTGAGACTGGCTGAGAGGGGATTCACGCTAATAATCCCGACCCTTACACCTGATCTGGATAATGCCAGCGTAGGAATGAAGTTGTAGCACAGTGACTGCCCCCATGCGAGTGGGATGGCTTGCTCGTGCTGTACGTACAGCCCATACTTATGCAGCGCCTCCCGGATCGGGGGGCGCTTTTTTCTAATGAGCTCGAGAGCAGAAGTTATCTTCGTCCTGCATAGATGAGAGGGGTAGGAGAGAGAATGGGAGAACGTAACCGAGCAAGACGTGCAAGACTGAGATGGTGGACGGCAGCAGTCGCTGTGCTGGTGCTGCTGGCAGGCTGCAGTTCGGGCAGCAACAAGGAAGATAATGCAGACGATGCAGGAGCGGACAAGCCGCTGACGAAGGTGAAGGTGGTGCTGGACTGGACACCTAACACGAACCATACCGGCCTGTATGTGGCGCGGGATAAGGGATACTTTGCAGAGCAGGGGCTGGATGTAGAGATTATTCAGCCGGGGCAGACTGGGGCAGATCAGCTGGTAGCCAAGGGAGAAGTAGAGTTCGGAGTCTCTTATCAAGAGGCCATTACGATGGCAAGGATGGAGAATGTGCCGCTTGTGTCAATCGCGGCCGTCATTCAACATAATACATCCGGATTCGCTTCCCCGCTTGCCAAGGGGATTGATTCACCGAAGGCGTTCGAAGGGAAAACCTACGGCGGCTGGGGCGCTCCTGTCGAGGAAGCGGTCATTGACTCCATCATGCAGGAGAAGGGCGGCGATGTGAGCAAGGTGAATATCGTCAGTATCGGCGACGCCGACTTCTTCACGGCAGTGAAGAGGGACATTGACTTCGCCTGGATCTACTATGCATGGACTGGAGTAGAGGCGGAGCTGCGCGGGGAGAAGCTGAACATGCTGTATCTGACGGATTACAGCGACAAGCTGGATTACTACACGCCTGTGCTGGCGACGAGCGAGAAGCTGATGGAGAGCAAGCCCGAGCTGGTGAAGGCGTTCGTCGCTGGAGCTGCGGAAGGGTACCAGTATGCGATTGACCATCCAGAGGATGCAGCAGAGGTGCTCATCGCGGCTGAGCCGGATCTGGATCCGAAGCTGGTCCGTGCCAGCCAGAAGTGGCTGAGCCCGCGCTACCAGGATGATGCGCCGCGGTGGGGAGAGCAGAAGCGGGACGTATGGGTGAACTATGCCGAGTGGATGCTGGAGCATAAGCTGCTGGAGAAGGAGCTGGATGCAGATAAGGCGTTCACGAACGACTATCTTCCAGCGAAGAAGTAAGGATTGGCTGAGCAAAAGTATGCAGGAGGGCTTAGGCCCGCCAAGCAATATATATCATGAATCATGAAGACATTCATCAGAGGAGTGTTCCTATGGCTAACGCATTAGTAAGCATTCAGATTCTGCCTCATACTCCCGGCGGGGAGAGCGTCATTCCTTATGTGGATCGCGCTATTGCAATCATTAAGGCATCGGGTGTTCCTTACCGGGTTGCCCCGCTGGAGACGACGATGGAGGGTGAGCTCAGTGAGCTGCTGGGCATCGTGAAGCAGATGAATGAAGGAATGGCCGAGCTCGGCTGCCCTTCAGTAATCTCTCAGATCAAGATCTATTATAATCCTGCGGACGGGGCATCGATGGGCCGCTTGCTGGAGAAGTACCCGGATGGGCAGTAATCGGCTTGCCCGCATATGGCCGCCTGCAGCTGTAATGGCTGCCTTGCTTATCGTCTGGCAGGCCGGAGTGATGTGGAGCGGTATTGAGAAGTGGCTGCTGCCTTCGCCGTTAGACGTAGGTAGGGAAGCGATCGCAATAGCGCCGAGACTGCTGGAGAACACGTGGGCGACAACAGAGCTTACCCTGTTAGGCTTCATAGGAGGTGCGGCGGCGGGCTTCGTGCTCGCCGCCGTCCTGCATATTATTCCCGGAACTAGGATTGGCGTCTACCCATTGCTAGTCTTAACGCAGAACGTGCCCATTATTGCGCTTGGTCCGCTGCTGGTCCTATGGCTGGGCTATGGCTTGCTGCCGAAGGTGCTGCTCGTCGTCATTGTCTGCTTCTTCCCAATCTGCGTAGCTATGTTGACAGGGCTGACACAGAGCGATCCGAAGCTGCGGAATTACATGCTCATGATTGGAACACGCCGCAGTCAGCTCTTCTGGCGGCTGGAGTTGCCTCATGCTGTTCCCTATCTGTTCTCCGGACTTAAGATCGCCGCCTCCTACAGCGTGACGAGCGCTGTGGTTGCAGAATGGATTGGATCCCAGAGCGGCTTGGGCCACTTCATGCTGCTCTCATCCAAGTCTTACAAGGCGCCTCGAGTGTTCGCAGCGGTCATTCTCATAGTAGCGCTCAGCTTAATTCTGTTCGGGCTGGTTGTTCTCGCAGAGAGAATGGTTGTAAGGTGGCGGCAAGCGGAAGGGGACCATTAGATATGCACAGACATACGGACATAGATAAGAATAGACTTGAGGACAGACCTAAGGACAGACCTAAGGCATTAGAGCTGTCGAACATCCACTTAAGCTTCGCCGGCAGCCGCGGGCAGCCGGAGAAGGTCATCCTTCGAGACTTGTCGCTAACCGTCGCAGACGGGGAGTTCGTCTCCCTGATTGGCCCATCGGGCAGCGGCAAGACGACCCTCTTCCAGATGATTGGAGGCCTTGCAATGCCCTCAGCAGGCGAGGTCCGGATAGAGGGACGGCCTACGACCGGGGAGAGAGGCCATATCACCTATATGCCGCAGCAGGCTTCGCTGCTCCCTTGGCTCACTGTCAGCGCTAATGTTGAACTCGCGCTTGGTGTGGCAGGGCTGTCCCGAAGCGAGGCCAGCACGTTAGCCAGGGAGTGGCTTCCGCGTGTAGGGCTTGAAGAATACAAGGACGCGTATCCGCATGTCTTGTCAGGCGGCATGCAGCAGCGGGTATCCTTCCTGCGAGCACTGTTGTCGCCCAAGCCGCTCATGCTGCTGGACGAGCCGTTCGGCGCGCTTGATGCCTTGACGAGAATGCATATGCAGCAGTGGCTGCTGTCACTGTGGGAGCAGAACCGGCGTTCCGTTCTGTTCGTTACACATAGCATTGAGGAAGCGCTGCTGCTCTCCGACCGAATACTCGTCATGTCCGCTCCGCCAGCGTCTGTGATCAAGGAGATTATCGTGCCGTTCGCAAGGCCGAGAGCAGCTGCCTTATGGACGGACCCCGTATTCAATGGGCTGAAGCAGACCATCTATGACTTACTTGGAACGGTTAACGGACAGGGGGTGCGATGAGGATGAGTCTTCCTGCTAGAGATGCCATCCTGCCTTGGATGGATGCCCACATTCATCTCGACCTCTACGACGAGGCTGAGCGAGCGCCGCTGCTCGAGCAAGCATTCGCTGACGGAGGTGAGGCGGTTGTGGCCGTCTCTATGAATCTTGAATCCAGTCGGGTCAACTATGAACTAGCGAGGAGCTTCCCCGGCCGTGTGCTTCCTGCTTATGGCTTCCATCCCGAGCAGCCCGTGCCGACCGAACAGCAGATGAGCGACCTTGTCGAGTGGATAAGGGAGAGGCATGAAGCGGGCGAATCGTTCGCGATTGGAGAGGTGGGGCTTCCGTATTACACGAGGATGGCTGCACAATCAGAGGCAACACCATTCGATGAGGAGCCGTACTTGCAGCTGCTGGATACCTTCATCGCACTTGCAGCAGAGCTCCGCCGTCCGATTGTTCTACATGCCGTCTATGAGGATGCTGACAAGGCTTGCGATATGCTTGAGCAATACGGCGTTAAGCGAGCCCATTTTCACTGGTTCAAGGGAAGTATGGCGACGATTCAGCGTATGATTGCCCTCGGCTGCTTCATCTCAATTACACCCGACGTCTCCTATGAGAGTGAGATTCAGGAGCTCGTTCGAGCTTATCCGCTTGAGCTGATGATGGCGGAGACGGATGGACCGTGGCCGTTCGAGAGGGAATACGAAGGATTGGCAACGAAGCCATCCATGGTGCTTGATGTCATTCATCACATTGCACAGCTTAAGGGCATCTCAGTAGAGACGGCGTCTGCCGCTCTGCTGAATAATGCTCGCCGAATGTATGAGTCACCGCTCATATAGATATGCTGCGTACTCGAGCGGGCGTCTATAGGCATTGCGATAGCTCTGGAAGGAGCGATACAAGCTTTTCTGCGGCATTCCGTTCACTTCAATAATCCAGAGATGATCCTCCTCGTCAATGGCGAGATCTACGCTAATCTCAGCAAGATGCAAGCCGCTGCGTAATTCGATTGCTTCTGCTGCTAGCAAGCTTAACATATAGCTCGTATGAAGTTGAGCTTGCGCCGCGTCAGGCGAATACAAGTATTGAAGTGCCTCCCTGGCTACACACATTTTCTCGAAGATGCTCGTGTTGAAGCAGCCGCTGAAGGCGACACGGCTTATAGCACTGGTAATTGACCAGGAGCCCGTCTTATTTTTTTGCACAAGGATTCGAATATCGAAGGTTCTGCCAGTTAAGGTCTGAATATGAACTCCTTGCTGAACAATATAGGGCGTGCTGCCAATGATCGCATCCGTGACTTCGTGGAACTGTGCCATATCAGCTGCGATAATGAGGGGCTTGAGATGATGTTCCCCAATATGAATCTCTCCTGAATCCTTCAGCTCAGCCCGGTATACCCCGAGCCCCTTATTGCCATAGTTCGGCTTCATATAGATAACCTTGTGTGCTGCCAGCAACTCCGAAGCATTCTGCTCATTATAGATAAGAGTATGAGGAGTAGAGGAGGGAAGCCCATTGCTTAGGTGTTCATGCATGTCGAGCTTGCCCAGATGATTCTGATGATTGAAGCATTTATGGTGTCCGATGACGGACTCCAGACGATGGATGAAGCTCCTGCTCAGATCGTAACACCGGTTGAGAATAACCTGGGGAAAATGAAACAGCCGTCGCCGCCAGACTTTGTTCACTCTATGAAGTCCGTTAATTCTCTGTTGCTCCCAATTAATATCAGAGGGTGTGAAGCAGAATAGCCTTAAGCCAGTAGGATTCACGCGAAGATAACTGTTAAGTACTGCTTTTTTGGACGCAGCGTTAGCAACCATTATGCCGAGCATACCTATCTTATTGTTCACGGAGTACCTCCCATGCTCATCAACCCAGTCAAGGTTATGGTATGTCCGTCAGCCGGAATTGCATGGACAATAGTACACGCATTGTCAAATATGTGTTTAGCCAGCTGTAAGGGTCCAGTATAAACCTATCCTGAAGCGAATACATATTGTGAGGCGGGATATCCTGCATCGCTTGCAAACTTGTCTGGTAAGTATGGATGACATGGTATATGAGGGAGTGAACGAAATGGGTAGACTGCCTGGACCGCCGGGTCCACCAGGACCGCAAGGTCCCCAGGGACCACAAGGGATTCAAGGCGTACAAGGGGCAACAGGAGCAACCGGTCCAACGGGTCCTATAGGTCCAACAGGAGCCGCGGGAGCTATCGGTCCAGCTGGAGCGACCGGGTCAGCGGGTGTAACAGGAGCAACAGGTCCTGCAGGAGCAACCGGGTCAACGGGTGCAACAGGAGGAACTGGTCCAGCTGGTACAGCTGGTACAGCCGGTACAGCCGGAGCAACAGGAGCAACGGGAGCAACCGGGCTAACTGGTGCAACAGGAGAAACAGGTGAAGCAGGTATTCCCGGGAGCGGGGCCATTATTCCCTACGCATCGGGGTTACCTATTACGATGACCACCATTCTTGGTGGGCTTGTGGGTACAGCAGGGCTGGTAGGATTCGGGAATGCTGTATCGAATGTATCTGTTCTAGGGGGTGTCATTGATCTTACAGGCACTGTGTTAGGGCCCCTCCTTAATTTTGCCTACTCTGTCCCTCGAGACGGTACTCTTACATCTATGGCAGCTACATTCAGCAGTACCCTGGCCCTAGCTCTGGTAGGGACAACAGTTACGATAACGGCGCAATTATATGTATCCACTGCAACGAGTAATACATTCAGTCCTGTTCCAGGAGCATTAGTTACGTTAACTCCTTCGCTTACCGGTATTATCTCTCTGGGAGACATAAGCAGCGGTCTTGTTACAGGATTGACGATTCCAGTGACCACTGGCAGCAGGCTGCTGCTCGTGTTCTCTGCAACTGCCACGGGTGTGACACTAATCCAGACGGTTGTCGGTTATGCAAGCGCAGGTGTCTCTCTTGTCTAATGGACAACAGGACTACTTAGCAGGGCTGCTACATTAACTTGCAACAAGCTGTCAGCTAGGCGCTGACAGCTTGTTGTGTTTTTTTCGGAGACGGCTTGTCTTGTAGATGGTGCTACTTATCCTCCATGAACCAGAGCGGGTCCATATTATCTTCCTCGCCATTATAATTAATGAGAATCTCGTCTCCGGCGCTAATATCGGTATAAGCATAGAAGTCGAACGTGTGCTCATCGAAGTTGATCTCATACGTGGCGTTCGGCGTGTAAGAGTGGTTGAAGAGGCTTCCGTAGCCTAACAGGATGGCCGTGTGGTTCGCTCCATACTCGTACACATAATCAGCCAGAATCGTTTTCTCAATATGCTCATGGTCTTCGTTCACATAAGGGATAACCGGCGCTTTATGAATCAGATCACCCTTCTTGAAGTCTTGCGTTGCAAAAACACCTCGATTAAACTCCCCGCCGCTAAGCTTGGATACCTTAACCTCAATCATGCTGCTCACCTACAGGTCTATAGTCTATGAAACTCCAGGTTCCATGATAAACATTCAAGACCTTATCTTACCTTATGCGTGTGGAAACATCAAACCGTTTACATGGAACACGAGTAACGCAACTATTTGAATTTATTTACGTCTCTATATTAGAATGAATTGATTTACATAATTGCTCGTAAACATTAAGGGGGATAACATGTCACGATGGTTTCATTGTTTGTTGCTTGTTGCGTTGGTGACTTCCATTGCAATGACTGCAGGGTGCCAAGAGAAGAGCAATAAGGAGACTTTCTCGGAAATTAGTGATCGATTGGCTGAAGGCATGGACGAACTAGACTCACAACCCGGTATACGATTGACTGGTTATGCAGCTAATCCTGATGATAACTTGTTCAAGATAGGAATAGAGTACGACTCGACCCTGATTACGAATGCACAATTGAAGGAAATAATTGTCGACTATCTCAGCTCTGCGGCCTCTAACTCCCCTACGGAAGACTGGAGAGAAATGCTAAAGCCTTATCGGGTCAGGATTGAGAAGTTAGGGGACAAAACTACTTTCCCTGTCATAGCTGAGAAGCAAAGCGATGAAACCGAGTTAGAATGGGAGAGATGAACAACATGAAAAAAACCATCATTTTCTCAGTTGTTCTCCTTATAGGAGCTATGGTGTGGTTGGGGTGGAATCACTACTCGACTCAGCAATTACATGATGAAATAGCCGAGCATGAGGTTGCAAGTATTAAGCTGTGGGGAAGTCAAGAACGAGAGGCTGATTCAAATGAGAAACAAAAAATCATCAGCTGGTTTAATCATATAACTGACATTCGAAAGAAAAACAACTTAAATGGTCCAACACCCGCATCAGGCATTGTTATTGAATTGAACACTACTAGTAAAATCCTTATTCTTCGTTCAGGTGATGATTTTGAAGTTCAATCGGATGGAGGAGCTTACTGGGGAAGACAATCGGATCTTGAGCTTCTTTTAGAACAATTGGCTCTGTAAAATGCAACGACTGACAGTACTAGTAACGCAATAAAACGAACTTTAGTCTTCTGTTTAATAACCATACCAATTGCAATTTTGTACTAACACTTATGATACATACGGAGGTGGATAAATGGAGCTAAAAGGTCGATTGTTCAAGCTTTTGTTAATGGTCTCTTTTGTAATCATTATTCTTAGTGGATGCAATGGTTCAAAATACGAAGAGGCAATTGAGGATTTGAAACCTCAACACAGTGATTATAAGTTACATTTGTTTTATCATAATGGCGTTACACCTCATAATGAGATGAAGGAGGTACAATCCTTCATACATTCTAATCAGGTAATTCTGGATAACGTTACAGAAATGAATGGACATCGTTACAATAAACAACTGAGTAAAAAGTTAAAAATATTGGATATATCGACATTCCCGATGTATGTCCTAATGAATAAGGATGGACTTGTCTATAAATCCCCTTACTTAAGTGAGATAGAAGCTTTTATCAAAAAGGAACTGAACGTAATAGAAAGTTGAGCTATCGGGAAACGATAGTTCACTAAAGGAAACTGACGAGGCTGACACGAATATGTATGGCTGCCTCGTTAAGCTAAGGGGCAGTTTAGTTTAGATCACATTATGAGAAAAGTGATTTACTCAAATAAGTCGAATGGTTAGATTGATATTTGTTTCATTTTCGAAGGGAGTGATGTGATATGAAAAATATTATCCAAGTTTTGATGGTTGTTACAAACAGAGGAGATCTAAATCTAAATTCCTCTG
This sequence comes from Paenibacillus sp. GCM10023252, assembly GCF_042653305.1. NCBI lineage: Bacteria > Bacillati > Bacillota > Bacilli > Caryophanales > Paenibacillaceae > Paenibacillus > Paenibacillus sp. GCM10023252. Next base: position 301,678 of record NZ_JBHSHW010000001.1, on the reverse strand, counting down.
TGAAGTGAATTCGGGAGGAATTGCCTATGGGAATTATTCTTAAACCAGTGTCTGTTGAGAACTGGTACGAGTGTACCAAGCTTAAAGTCAAGACAGAGCAACTTAATGTTTTTCCAGCACCAGTTGTTTACTGGATTGCCGAGTCTAAATATGTTGATGATTTTGAATTGCGTGCTGTTTATTGGGATGTTGAATTAGTGGGTTTTATCGTTTTTTGTGCTAAGCCCGATAAGGACGAAAACTATTGGATACCTGCCATATTGATTGATGAGAAGTATCAGGGAAAAGGCTACGGTAAAGCAGCAATGGTGAAGCTGATTGAATTAATGAGTACGATCAACTGCAAGAGAATGATGATTGGACATAGACCTAATAATAAAATTGCTGAGGTCTTATATGACTCTTTAGGATTTAAAAAGGTCAGTGAAGAAGTGGTAGATGGTGAAATAATACGTTTACTTCAAATTGTATAACAATGCTATTGACTGTCGGCAGTTGTCGGCAGTCTTTATTACAATAACGGGAAACGTTAGTTTAATTGCGACACGACGGCAGCCGGCATACGATCGGCTGCCGTTGTCAGTTGAAGTAACGCGCAGGATAGATTAGGTTCAGAAAAAAGTTAGATAAGGATTATGGACAGAGCTCGAAACTTTCCAACATCTAGGCGGTATACGTGTATGGTAGGATATCGTTAACAATTAAAGGAGAGTGGACATCATCAAGAAATTTATACTCGGGTTAATTTGCGGAATAGGTATTATTACCTTCACAGCAGCAGCCGTGTCGGAGGAGGTCAGGGTTAAGTTAACGCCTGTATACGTCAATTTTCATATGGGGGGCGAAAAGCACTCACTCAGCTCCGATGATACCAAGATTCTGAATTACAAAGGTCAGCTGTTCGTGCCGTTACGCTCCTTCACCAATGAAATCGGCGGATCCGTCTACTACACAGCTCCAGTCGGCAGTGATAGAGCGCAAGTGGATATTTATTACGAGGATGATCGGGATGTGACGCTTAAGGATAAAGAGGGGTATGTTCGGCTGGGCAATCTGGGCGTCAAGTTTGCACTGAATGATGATATACCGGTGATAGAAGGCTCGATCAAAATCGATAAGACTATACCTAAAGACAAGGATGTAGTGATTTCAATATTAGACAGCAAAGGAAAAACATTAGGCGTGAGCAGCGCTATAGAGCCTTACCAGCCAAGTCACGCACCTCTTTCCCAGCTAAAGCAAGGAGATATGATCAACTTCAGAACTAATTTCCCTTATATGGAAGCGCCTAAAAGTTATTCACTGAAAGTTGAGTTAGTGAAAAAAACGGATTGGTTCTATGTTCAAGGCGATGTTGTGGCAGTATGGGGCGCAGGAGGTTTCTATGGTTTCCCGTTGAATCCCGCAATTTATGGCACTAATACCCATCATAAATTAGGGGATCCTACTCCTATTTCCGTCACGTTGATCAACCTTAGCGATGATGATACCGTTGTGACGACCAAGCCTGTCAGTTTTGAAGTCGAAATAAGCGACAGCACAGGAAAACTCATACGCACGCTCACAACCAAACCATTTATGGGAGAAGTCCAGTGGAAAAAAGGGATGATGCGGACAACAATCGTGTGGGATCAAAAGGACAGCTCCGGTAAGAAGATTGCTAAGGGTGAATATAACGTCAAAATTTTGTCGAACGAGACCGAAGGTTACATGAAGAGTAATCCGGATAACATCGTCAAGTTTGGGCTGGAACATTCCATGCAGGCAGGTATTCCAATATATATTGCATAGACCCAAGAAGCTACCACACTCGAGTAGTGGCAGTTTACCGCAACAAAACATATATACAAGCCGTACGTTTGATGTGCGAACTATTCCAGGAGGAACAAATGAAATATTTCACTAAAGAGTGGTATGAAGAAGCGCAGATAAGAAGTTTTTTAATTTTTCATGAAACAGAAAAGGATTGGGAGGACGACATTGCTTGGTATGAATCGGAAGGTCTGAATTTCAAAGAAATTTGTAAGAACAATTTGGAGTATAGTAGAGCTGATTTACTCAAATATCTCCCAGCATCCTTTCATTCCTATATTCAAGACGGGACTTTAAAAACAGTATTTCCTTCTGAAGAACTTAGAAAAATGGCTGACCAATGGCTATTGGAGTATGATGAGAGAGAAAAAGCAAAAGGGATTGCATATCGGAATTACTATAACTCCATTAAAAGTTCATTAACCCAGAGTGTTATTCAGCTGTACGAGAAATCCTTACACGATGCACGAGTAACCTCAATCGAGCAGCTCTTGAAAGACACGTTTATCATGACATTGGATTGTAGAGGCGGTTATCATTATTTAACGGATATCAGGTTAACCTTTACTGGGGTACATAATATTCAACCTACTAACTTAAGTATAGGAAGTGGCTGGCTTTACGATGAAGTTTACCTCACAGAAAAAGGTTTTGAATATCATGTGTTATTAGATAGTCCTGTAATGGAATTCACTATCTCGGCTGAAAAAGTTAATATCGAGGTTATTTCATAATTCAGTGTTATGCTATCGGGAACGATAGCTGAATAAAATTGCGGAGGCAGCGGATCACAATCCGCTGTCTTTTCTTCTAATAAAATGGAAGTTGTATTTTGATTGTATTCCTTAGACGGTCATTCCTTACATGATTTGCGTCAAACAGATGAACCGTTCCCACGGTTGTGACAATATATAGATGAATGGCCATTCAGGAAGGAGAAGTGACTTGGATATTGATGGGTTGATTGAGCTCGTGAATTTGCATGGCAAGTCGATTTACGGATTTTGCTACAAGCTCACGGGGAACAAAGAAGATGCGGACGATTTGTATCAGGAAACTTTTCTTAAGGCAGTGGAGCTGCGACTCAAAATGGACGCGTCTCGTAATCCCAAAGCTTTTCTAATATCAATTGCGATTCGGCTTCACAAAAATCATCGTCGTAAACTTTTCTGGAGACAAAGAATTGCCCCCACAATTAAACTTGACGAAGCGGTAAACAAGTCCAGTTCGCTCGGAAGCGAAGCAATGCCGGAAGACGCAGTGCTGTCGCTTGAACTTCAAACCGTGATTCAGGACGCTGCTCACCGGCTGGATGACAAATTGAAGCTTCCCCTTTACATGTATTATACAGCAGAAATGACCGTTGAAGAGATTGCTTCTGCGCTGAAAATTCCGTCAGGAACGGTGAAGAGCAGGCTTCATAAAGCTCGCAAGACCATGAGAAAAGCATTGGAGGTTGATTCCCCATGGACGCAGATTGGGAGCGATTGCTCAGAAAATCTTTAGCTTCCGTAGCAGAGCCCGAAGAAAAATTGAATGAGAGCATAATATATCAATTAAAGGAGCGTAGTCAGACGAATTATAAATATAGGAAAGGATTATCCGCAGGATTGTTAGCCGCTGTATTGTTGCTAGTACTATCTGTATCAGCTTATGCGGCAACACAACTATTCAGCGCCCAGCTCGTCGTCGAGCATCTGGGAGATCAGATGTTAGCTGATGCGTTTGAAAGCAAAGATGCTATTCAAATCAATCAAACGAAAGCTTCCGGAGATTACCGTTTTACGTTACATGGTCTTGTATCGGGAGCAGGTCTTAGTAAATTTCATCGCAAGGACGTGTATCCTGACAGGACATATGCCGTTGTATCTATATCCACACAGGACGGCAGGCCGATGCCGAGTACCCATGATCCTGAATATGGCAAGGCGCCGTTCTTCGTTACGCCGTTGATCAAGGGCCTTAAGCCGTGGCAATTTAACATCGCTTCCATGAAAGGCGCATACAGTGAGACCGTTATAGATGGCGTCATGTACAGACTCATTGAATGCGACCAGGTGGAAATGTTTGCAGACAAAGGGGTGTATTTGGCGATTAGCGGCACTACGTTTTATAGCATCAAGGCGTTTAGTTATGATGAAAATACGGGGGAAATTCATGCTAGAGAAGACTATCCCGGCGCCGCTGTACTGTTTGATCTACCTCTCGACGTAACAAAAGCGGACCCTGCTAAGGCAGAAGCTTATTTGAAAACGCTGTTGAGATCATCATCTTCGCAATCCCATGTAGAGGAAGAAGAATGGGTAAACTGGATGAAAGATTTACGTGCCAAAATACGTAATGGTGAGACGATCGGTGAGACCATTCCCCAATCCATAAAAGAGGTGACCTATGACAATTCGGGAAATATCACTTACACTTACGACAGTTGGAATTTAACGACTTCTCCCGAAGACTTGTTCGAGGAAGGGGAAATTGGATTTTCAGACAGACGACTTCCTATCAGCGGGGGGAGTGATGATATATATAGAGCTCTGCTATTACACAGGGACGAAAACGGCGTGATTACCGGCAGAATCGTTTCATTAGATCAAGGATATCCCCAGTAAAATGTCCTTTCGTTAACGGGAGACGATAGCTGAAACAATACAACACGGCAGCCGCCCAAAAGTCTGCTGCCGTTGTTTATTGAAGTAACGGGAGATTACGCTAATACGAATGGCGGTACGACGCTACACTCAAACAATAGATATTCAAACAAACGAATCTCTGATAAGGATATATTTCCAACTCGGCGAATATTTATCGGAGTAAACTTACGGGGAGGGGTATGTTTGAAATTAGTAATCGTTGAAGGAATACCTGGATCCGGAAAATCATCGACTGCCAGATTTATATCTCTTCAGTTAGAAAGGAACGGGGTTCAAACAGAGCTTTTTCACGAGTCAACGTTTCAGCATCCAATTTTACTCGAAGAGGTAATAAATAATTCAGAGCAATGGCAAGCTTCATATTTGTCGAAATGGAAGAAGTTCATTAGTAACAATGCAGATATGCAAACGGTTTGCGTGTTTGAATCGGTTCTATTCCAAAGCCCCATCATAAATCTACTTCACTTAGATACGGACCAATCTGAGATCATTCGATTTATAGATGAAATACTATCCAGTCTCTCTACTGTAGATTGTAGTCTTGTTTATTTGTATCAGAATGACCCTGGTGTAGGTATAAATCGTATGATGGCGACTAGAGGCGGTGAATCGTGGCTTGAAAATACTTATGAGAAGTATAAGCACTTCCCTTATTACAAAAATCGAGGTCATTCAGGTAAGGAATTACACTTGAAGTTTTTAGATGATTATTCCAAAATAGCAGGTCATCTATTTTCAGAGTGTAGAATTAATTCAATTGGGATTGACAATTCAAATTGGGAGTGGGACCAAGATTACGGAACAATAATGAGCTTCCTTGGACATGATATTTGCCCTGATCCGGAAATTAGTTTAGAAGAATTAGAAGTGTTCATTGGTTTTTTTCGAAGTGATGAATTAGGATTGACTATCCAAATTCAAATGGGCAAGGATGGGTTGTACATATTCGGGGATCAAAAGTTAAAGCCACGTGACAAAAATAAATTCTACTTAGATAACATCAGCATGTCCTTAGAATTTTTGTTTAATGGAGAATCCAACCCATTTGAAGTTCTCATTTATGAGAAAGACATTGTTGGTAATCGTAACGATATCGGGTCGAAATTCATTAAAATCACTAATTAGTCTAATTAGTCATTAAGCTATCGGGAAACGATAGCTGAAACAATACAACACGGCAGCCGCCCAAAACGTCGGCTGCCGTTGTTTATTGAAGTAACGGGCAGTTTTGCGCAACAAACAGATAAATCAAAACGTATACATTATATGGAACAGATGGTATGTGCAAGAAAGGAGGATGAAATTGAAATTGACATTTAGGCTTCTATCAGTAATGTTAGGACTGTATCTTATTTATGATGGTTACTCCATTTATACATTCACCGCCAGAAGTCCCGACGGTAGTATGGGAATTCGTAGATTTTTGGATAACCTCTTTATTCCAGCAACAGATTTTCATTTGCATGTGTATGGAATTTCTTTTTTCTTAGCAGGAGTTTTAATTGTAATGATGCCTTTTATTCGCATCAAACGAAAAAGCTAACGGAGAACGATAGATGCAACAATACAACACGGCAGCCGCCCAAACGTCGGTTGCCGTTGTTTATTGAAGTAATGGGCAGTTTAGCGTAGCTTAGGAAGGATACCAATGGTAAATAGCGAATGGATAATGAAATAAACAAAAAAGAGGGAAGAATGTGAATATCGTTCTTGTAGGTATGTCTGGTGCTGGTAAAAGTACGTTAGGCGTATTACTTGCAAAAGCTTTAGGGATGAACTTGTGGATACGGATATAGTTATTCAACAAAGTGAGGGTAAATTGTTACAAGAGATTATCGATAATGATGGTATCGAAATATTTATGAAGATCGAAGAAAAAGCTGTGTCGGGGCTGCAAGTTGAAAACTGCGTTGTTTCTACAGGTGGAAGTGTTATCTATTCAGAAAAAGCAATGATTGCCCTAAAACAGAGTGGACTAATCATTTATTTACATGTCCCAATTGAAGAGATTAGGCGGAGACTAATCAACGTAACAACAAGAGGTATTGTAAAAAAGAATGGAAATAATCTTGAAGATGTTTATGAGGAAAGAGTTCCTCTATATATGATGTACAGCGATAAAACCCTTGATTGGTCAAATGAGGATGTTGAACACTCCGTAGGTGAACTAATAGAACTTATACAAGAAAGTCAAAATGATCATTCTAACGGGAACTATAGTTGAATAACACTCATGGAATGAGCAGGTGCTGAGGTGACCTGCTCATTCTATTAATTAAGGTCTGTATAGCCTGAGGCAAATTGGACTTTTTATCAATCATCGTCGGTATGCTATAGTAAATCTGTTTATACAATACACCCAAAGGATGATCATTATGCTTATTCATAACTCACATATCGCAACACCCAGCCTGAAAGTCATTTAAAACCTTCTCTGAGGTGATTTTCAGGCTGAGTGAATAACTCAGAGCGAGTGTGATATGTGTGAGAGACAGATCTTATTATCGTCACCATCGGAACCGCGTAATCAATAAGAAAATGAAACGAGTTAAATTGGGACAATGGTATGTTGCTCCTGGTAAAGAAGGTAGCCTCTCTAAAGGCAAAATACATTGCGGGTGCGGTATGTGCACGACCAAAACCAAGGTTATAGGTTACCCTAAGAATCAATTGTCAACTATTATTGCCATGAAGCAAGAAATTAAAGATTACGAAATATAGCAGAATAGCGATACCGTTCACGGCGGTATCGCTTTTTTAGCAGAACCGAGGATAACTGATTGAATAATAACCAGAAAGCTATAGAACTTCTCGAACGAAATGAATATGATGGAGCCTTGGCTCTTTTCAAAGAAGCTCTGAACGAATTAAGAAATGTTCAGTCTTTAACGAACCTTGCTTGGATTTATTATCACGAAGAATGTGACACAGAAACTGCTCTGGAATTAGTTAAAGAAGCAGTTAGTCTGAATCCTGCTTCGCATTTTCCCTACAACCTTTTAGGTGAAATATATGTTGCGTTGGAAAGATGGGAAGATGCTTCGAAAGTATTATCGAACGCTATCTCAATCGAACCTTCCAAAGAAGCAATTAACAATTTAGCCATAGCTAAATATCATCTTGGGGAGTTGGAAGAAGCCTCAGCTTTATTTCTAGATAGCGCAGAGCCTTCTGATTACACCATGTATAGTCATATAAAATGTTTGATTGAAATCGGTCAAACGACCGAAGCAAAATGTAAATTGGATGCCTTTTCAGCAAGAGATGATGAGTTCGTCGGAGAAGTTGAAGTTGCTGAACTGTATGTTGAGTTGCAATGTTTTTCTGAGTCAGTCTGTTGGTTTGAAAAATCATGGGACACTTACTATAAAACTCCCGATTGGGTGTGTAGGTATATATATTCATTAATTAAAACAAATTTATACAATCGTGCGGTTGAAATAGCGAACGAATGTAGTCAATTAAAAATAAACGATATTCAGGATGAACACAAAGTTGAATGCGATGAGGATTGGACAGAGAGCGACAAAGCCACATACATTAAGCAATTAGAAGATGACAAACAGGAATATGAAAATATTATAAATAAGATTTCTAATGGATTTGTTCCACCTTTGAAATTTTCAACTTCTTTGAGTTCAAGTTGTTATTTATTCGGATGCTCAAGACATAACCATAACGAATTTAATGGTTGAACCTACCGTTACGGAGACGATAACTGAAACAATACAGATATCTGCAGTAAAACATTTCATTTGGTGGACAATTGGTGAGCAGAGGAAATATTGGTGAAGCAGGTTGGCAATTTTTACACACGTCTAAACCCCAGTGCTATCAAGACTTTTCTTATAAATACAAAAAAACCGGGCGCCCTCTTTCGAGAGCGCCCTTTTCATGGGAGAGGAGAAACCGGACGAAGAACTTATGGGGAAACGTAAGTCTTCTCCGCGGTTGTCTACGGCATCTTGCGAAGCCGATGATAATAGCATTGCCGGATTCGGGAAGCTTATACCTAGGAATCAGAAAAAAATTGAAATTGAGATGTTCGGTGTCGACGCTTATAATAAGACGATAACTATTATTCACAGAAAAGGTGTAGATTCATGAGCATATTAAATGTAGAAAAGCTAAGCCACGGCTTCGGTGACCGTGCAATCTTCAATAACGTGTCCTTCCGCCTGCTGAAGGGCGAGCATATTGGTCTGATTGGGGCGAATGGGGAAGGCAAGTCGACCTTCATGAATATTATTACTGGCAAGCTGCAGCCGGATGACGGCAAGATCGAATGGTCGAAGCGCATGCGTGTCGGCTATCTCGATCAGCACGCGGTGCTGAGCAAGGGCATGACGATGAAGGATGTGCTGAAGGGCGCCTTCCAATACCTGTTCGATATGGAGCAGGAGATGAACGATATGTATGGCCGGATGGGCGAAGTATCGCCGGAAGAGCTGGACAAGCTGCTTGAGGATGTCGGCACGATCCAAGATACGCTGACGAATCAAGACTTCTACCTCATCGATGCGAAGATTGATGAGACGGCCCGCGGTCTCGGCCTGACCGATATTGGACTGGACAAGGACGTGAATGACCTGAGCGGCGGCCAGCGTACGAAGGTGCTGCTTGCGAAGCTGCTGCTGGAGAAGCCGGATATTCTGCTGCTCGATGAGCCGACGAACTACTTGGACGAAGTGCACATCGAATGGCTGAAGCGTTATCTGAATGAGTATGAGAATGCATTCATTCTGATCTCGCACGACATTCCGTTCCTGAACAGCGTCATTAACCTCATCTACCATATGGAGAATCAAGAGCTGACCAGATATGTCGGAGACTACGACCACTTCCTGGAAGTGCATGAGATGCGTAAGAACCAGCTCGAATCTGCCTACAAGCGTCAGCAGCAAGAGATTGCGGACTTGAAGGACTTCGTTGCCCGCAACAAGGCGAGTGTCGCGACGCGCAATATGGCGATGTCCAGACAGAAGAAGCTGGACAAGATGGAAGTGATTGAGCTCGCGAAGGAGAAGCCGCAGCCTCAGTTCAACTTCAAGGATGCCCGTGCATCCGCGAAGCTGATCTTCGAGACGAAGGAGCTTGTCATTGGCTATGATAGCCCGTTGTCCAGACCGCTGGACCTTCGCATGGAGCGGGGGCAGAAGGTTGCGCTCGTGGGAGCGAACGGAATCGGGAAGACGACGCTCATGCGCAGCATTCTAGGCGAGATTCAGCCAATCTCCGGCTCTGTTGAGCGCGGGGAATATCAATATATCGGCTACTTCGAGCAGGAATCGAAGGAAGCGAATTACAATACTTGTATTGAAGAGATATGGAAGGAGTTCCCTTCCTATACCCAATTCGAAGTGCGGGCAGCGCTCGCGAAGTGCGGCCTAACGACGAAGCATATCGAGAGCAAGATTACAGTGCTAAGCGGCGGCGAGAAGGCCAAGGTTCGCCTGTGCAAGCTCATTAACCGCGAGACGAACCTGCTCGTCCTCGATGAGCCGACGAACCACTTGGACGTCGATGCGAAGGAAGAGCTGAAGCGGGCCCTCAAGGCGTACAAGGGCAGCATCCTGCTCATCTCCCACGAACCGGAATTCTATCGTGACGTTGTGACGGATATATGGAACTGTGAGTCCTGGACGACGAAGGTGTTCTAGCACACGAGTATAACGAGCACAAGAGCACACGAGCACACGAAGAAGGAGCCTATCTATTGCAGCCAATAGGTAGGCTCTTACTCATTGCACAATGGACCAATCAATCGTAGAGAGGAGCAAGCTGATGCTCGGATTCGCAATCATTCTTATGTTCAACTTGCTTGGCTTGCTGCTGCACGAAGGCCTGCATATTCCTCTTCCCTCGAATGTATTGGGACTTATGCTTCTAGCCGCAGCGTTATTCCTGAAGTGGATCAAGCTCGCTTGGGTGGAGGAGGCGGCAAGTCGGCTGACGAGCCACATGATGCTGTACTTCGCGCCCGTCATTGTCGGGGTAATTGTCTTCACCGATCAGCTTCAGATGGAATGGCTGTTTATCCTGGCAAGCCAGATCGGCGGAGCCGTAGTTGTCTTGCTCGTGACTGGATGGATCGTTCAGAAGCTCGTAAGGGAGGAGGTTCAGGAGGATGAACGGAATGAACCATCTATACGCTAACCCGCTGTTCGGCGTTGCGCTAACAGTAGGAGTGTATGCTCTGGCAGTCCGTCTGCATCAGAAGAACCGGCGCATGCACCCGCTCCTCGTAACCTCAATCGTATTGATAACAGCACTTCAGCTCGGAGGTATCCCCTACGAGGATTACAATCAGGGCGGCAGTATCCTGACCTTCCTGCTGGGGCCGGCGACGGTCGCGCTCGCTGTGCCTCTGTATAAGCAAGCGTTAATCTACCGCAAGCAGCTCTTGTCTATCCTGGCAGGCTCTACTATCGGCTGTTCAGCAGGCATGGCCGTGAATGGATGGGCGGTATATGCGACAGGAGGTTCCAAGACGCTGCTGCTCTCCTCACTACCGAAGTCGGCAACCTCCCCGGTAGCGATTGAGCTGGCGAGGCTGCTAGGCGGCATTCCAGAGCTTGGCGCGGTGCTAGCTGTCCTGACAGGTCTGCTTGGCAGTGTCATTGGCCCTGCGCTGGTCAGAAGGCTCGGAATCACGAAGGATGCGGCGATCGGGGCCGCTGTAGGCACTGCGGCTCACGGTATCGGCACTGCTAGGCTGCTGGGCGAATCCGAGCGTCAAGGAGGGATTAGCGGCTTCGCGATGGCCATCTCGGCGATTGTCACTTCTCTGCTTGCGGTGCCGGTATCATGGTTCCTGTAATTAACAGCTACAGAATTCTCTCACCGAGCAAGGAGCCAATCAACTCCACCGCCAGTCTGGCTGTCGCATGTCCGCGGTCCAGCTGCGGATTCACCTCAACCAGCTCCGCAGAGGTGAGCACACCGGACAAGCTCAGCAGCTCCAGCGCCAGGTGAGCTTCACGGTAGGAGATGCCGCCTCTAACTGGCGTGCCTGTGCCAGGAGCTTCTCCTGGATCGAGGCTGTCTATGTCGAAGCTGAGATGCACCCCATCGGTGCCGTCTGAGACGATGGCGATCGCTTCCTCCATGACGCTGGCCATTCCTCGCCGGTCAATATCATGCATCGTATAGCAGGCTATGCCAAGTGACCGAATGATGTCCCGCTCGCCAGGATCCAGCTGCCTGGCACCGATGAGCACGACTCGGGAAGGGTCCAGCTTCGGCTGGATATCCCCAAGCGAGACGAAGCGGGTGTCGCCAAGTCCGAGAGACGCGCCAAGCGACATGCCGTGGATGTTGCCTGACGGTGTGGAGTCAGGCGTATTCAGATCCGAATGTGCGTCGATCCACAGCACGCCGAGCTTGCTGTAATGCTTCCGAAGTCCGGCAATGCTGCCGATAGCGAGGCTGTGGTCTCCACCGATGAGGAGGGGGAATGATCCGGAGGAGAGGGCGGCATCCGTCTCCTTCATGACTGCTTCGGACATCGCGAGCACCTTGCCCCAATTCCTCAGCTTAGGTGAAGTTCTCGTATCGACGAGCGAGCCGGTTAGGTAGGCAGACGACCTCATCTCAACCGTCAGCCCAAGCTGCTGCAGCTTGCGCTCCAGGCCGGCCCGCAGCATGCCGCTGGGTCCCTCGGCGGCGCCGCGCCGGCTTGCTCCGAAGTCGAATGGCACTGGAATGACGGTAATTGGCTTCAAGCTGCTCATGGCACTCACCCCTTCTTCAACAGATTACGTACGACGAACCCTAGATTCGCTGGTCTCTCGGCTATCCGCCGAACGAAGTAGGGATACCACATCTTGCCGTATGGCACGTAACTGCGCACCGTATACCCTTCCTTCGCCAGCCTCTGCTGCAGCGGCATCCGAATGCCATAGAGCATCTGGAACTCATAGCCGCTCTGCCCGTAACCCCGACGCTTGGCATAGCTCTTCGTCCACTCTATGATCCTCTCGTCATGGGTGGCGATCGCGGTATAGACTCGGCTGTCCAGCCTGGCCTTAATCAGCTTCTTGAAGTTGATGTCAACGGCATCCTTGCTGGCAAAAGCGATCGAAGCGGGCTCCTTATACGCACCCTTGACTAAGCGGAGATTCATGCCGTCGCATGACAGCTGGTATACATCTCTTGAGCTCCGATACAGGTAAGCTTGTATGACGGTTCCGACATTCGTCAGACCCTCCTCGCGATGGAGCCGGTAGACGAGCTGGATGGTAGCTTCCGTATAGGGACTGTCCTCCATATCAAGGCGAACGAAGCGATTCCCCTTGCTGCTGGCAGCCGAGACGATCTCTCGAATGCGTTCGTAGCAGGAGGTGGGATCAAGCGCGAGTCCCATCTGGGTAGGCTTGAGGGAGATGTTGCCGTTAATACTTCTGGCATTCATCGCATCAAGCATAGTCAGGTACTCCCTTAGATAGGCGTCTGCCTCCGCCAAGTCTGCAATGCCCTCTCCTAGATGGTCCATCGTGACGGCGATGCCCATAGCATTCAGAGCCTGTGCCTTCGCCAGCGCCTCGTCCCCGCTCTCGCCTGCAACGAATCGTGAAGCGCCGAGCTTCATGCCGTACTTGCTAGAGAGTGATCTAACCGCGCGATTATTCGCTGTTCCAAGGATGATGCCGCGGAACAGCCTCGTCCCTATCCCCATGATGCACGCCCCTCTCTCGCTCATAACTGCCATGCTTATATATAGGCGCAGATGCGTCAGGAGATGACAACATCACATGCCGAGAGCGGTAAGGGCCTGCGTATCTCTAGAACAGGCAAGGACAATGTGGTACGATAGGCTTCGAACAACGAGAGAGAAGGGGGCAATCCTTCTGTGAGAGTGATTGCAGGAACAGCGAGAGGCCGCACGCTGAAGGCGGTGCCCGGTATGAATACACGTCCGACGACCGATAAGGTGAAGGAAGCGATTTTCAGCATGATTGGTCCTTACTTCGATGGAGGTATGGTGCTTGATCTGTTCGCTGGCACAGGCGGGCTTGGCATTGAGGCGTTAAGCCGGGGGATGGACAAGGGGATCTTCGTTGATAGAGAGAAGAGTAGTGTGGATATCGTCAAGCATAATCTGCAGGCTGCCGGATTCACGGATCAGGCTGAACTATACAGGAATGATGCTATTCGTTCGATTAAGGCGCTTGCGAAGCGCTCGCTGGCCTTCCGGCTGGTGTTCCTCGATCCGCCGTATCGGATGAAGGAGATGGATGAGCTGATGGAGGAGATGGCTGGGTGCGGGATGCTGGAAGCTGGCGCAGTCATCGTCGTTGAGCATGATGCCGCTCACCATTATCCGGAGCAGCTTCAGGGACTTGCGCAGAGGAAGGTCGCGAGATACGGCGATACAGCAGTCAGCATCTACGATTATATCGGGACAGCAGCCGAGCAGAATGGTCATGGAGGACAGAATGATGACAAGTGAACATAAGCAGCGTGTAGCTGTCTACCCAGGAAGCTTCGATCCCGTAACTTACGGACATCTGGATATTATTAGACGTTCAGCGAAGCAATTCGATCACTTGATCGTTGCAGTGCTTAACAACACGAGTAAGAATCCGCTATTCACGCTTGAGGAGCGCAAGGAGATCCTAACGGAGGTTACCGCGGATCTTCCGAATGTATCGATTGACGGCTTCCGGGATCTGCTCGTCCGCTTCATGAAGTCGAGGAATGCAGATGTAATCATTCGCGGCATACGTTCCGTAACTGACTTCGAATATGAACTGCAGATGGCTTCAACGAATCATCATCTTGATAATGAGATCGACACCATCTTCATGATGACGAATCCGAAGTATTCTTACTTAAGCTCCAGCATCGTGAAGGAGATTGCGAAGTTCCAAGGCTCCGTTCATGAGCTGGTTCCGCCAGAGGTGGAGCAGCGGCTGCTCGCCAAGTACAGCACGCCTCCTGGCGAGTAACAAGCTCGAGCTATCGGGTACGGCGATATCGGAATGGAGCGGCTAACGCTGTGATGGCAAGGAAGAGGAAGGCGGCTGCTCCTAGCAGGGCCAGCGCGGAAGGCCACAGCGATAGGACTGCTGTCTGAGCGCCTTGGGAGCCTGCGAGGGTTGGAGCAGCAGGTCGAAGAGCAGGCGGCAAGGTAGCGAGCAAGGCAAGCGCAGGCTTCCACATGATCACGGCGAACATGAAGGCATGGGCGGCGTGCAGCAGCTTGGCTGCAATGAAGGGCAGCAGTCTCAGGTCTGTTCCAGACAGAGCGTTAGCTGCGCCCAGCAAGGCGCTTCCTCCGCTCCAGCTTACGATGGCGCAGATCACGGCCACGGCTAGCAGGAGGGAGCTGCTGGACTGGGTATGCCAGGAGCTCGCGGCATAGCTGCCTAGATGGCTCTCCATCAGGCCGGCTAGGACGAACCGGTACGTCTCGCCGCTAGGGACGACAGTCTCCAGCAGAGGCAGCATCAAGCGAGTGAGGACGGAGCAGAAGATGATTAGTCCTCCAGTCGCCATCAGCTTCTGAATCGATGAAGTGACCGATTCGCCAAGCAGCTTCCCGAGGCTTCTCCCATCCTGCAGCCTGGCTTGCTCCATGGCAGCAACGGCTTGCTGCACCAGCGACTGGGGACGGATATGAGCGACAGGGGAATGAACAGTGTCGATTGACTCTGCAGCATGATAGGGAGATTCGGCTGCAGCGGGTATGGCTGGAGGCAGAGTCTCCGATGTGCGCTCCTCCGTCTGCCTAGGGCTAAGCAGAGCGCTCAGCCATGCGAGCCATAGCGCCGATATCCATACGGCTGCTGTGATGAACACGCCAAGCCATGGCTCGGCGAGGAACCCTGCGCCCACGACGACGAGCATGAATATCGGATTAGGCATATGGGCGAGTGCGAGCAGACGCTGAGCCTGGTCTCTGCCTGCAACGCCCCTCGTTCGCAGCTCGGCAACCGTCTCTGCTCCCGCCGGGAATCCCCCCAGCCATCCTCGGGTGACGGCAAGGCCGGATTCTTCAGGGAGTCGGAGCAATCGACGGAGCATCGGCTGCAGCAACACGCCAAGCCCATGGGCGATGCCGAACGCCGACAGCAGCTCGAACAGGACGAGGAAGGGCAGCAGGCCGGGGAACACGAATCCCCACCATATATTCAAGCCCTGCAGAGAGGCCTGGAAGGACGCGTCAGGCGAATGAATGATGGAAGCGACCAGCAGAATAGATAGACAAGCGAATAATATCGTTCTTATCATAGCAAGACTCATCTCCCAGTCTTAAGTGAACGGTTAGGACACGCTCTTATCCCTTAAGATTGTACGCAAGGCTGAGAGAGGATAGACCACGAGAGGGTGAAGCGAGTGAAGCATGCAACTCGATCCTTCAAGGGTAGAATCATGCTGGCGGGCGTCCTGCTACTGCTCTTCCTGCTCTATCTGCCGACTCCCTATATGAAGTACGAGCCCGGGCTTGCCGAAGACGTGAGACCGATGGTGATCGTCGCCGAGGGCGAATCGATTCCGAGCGATGCAGGACAGGGACGATTCCTCATGACGACGGTGAAGCTGAGCGCAGCGAATTACTGGCAGGTGATTCGTTCCTCGTGGGACAGCAGCAGCGATCTGGTCAGCAGGAGGAATGCGCTTCGAGGCTACTCGGAGGAGGAGTACATGGATCGAATGAGCCTCATTATGGAAGGCTCGCAGAGCGCAGCCATTGAAGCAGCTTATCGTTCGGCAGCCCTTCCATACGAAGCGGTTCCCGTTGCACTTGCCGTGACTGACGTACCGGAGACGGAGCGCGGGGATGAGGGGCTGAAGGCGGGAGACATCATCCTTCGTGCAGGGAAGGATAGGATGGTGAACAGTATAGCCAGCCTTATCGCTGCCATTCCATCAACTGGAGGCAAGGTGCCAGTGGAGGTCCGGCGGGGCAAGATAGAGCAGCCGGTTAGGCTGACCTTGGATGCAGTGATTCCTGATGAGGGTGCACTTACACCAGACAATCTGTCAAGAGCGTTAGGCGGTATTGTGTTCATGGAGCAGCAGTCCGTGCGAGCGAATAATCCGAAGCTGGGCGTACGTATTGAAGCGGGCAGCATTGGCGGGCCATCCGCCGGTCTGATGTTCGCTCTGCAGGCGCAGGACCTGCTCACAGACGGAGATCTTACGGACGGACTAATCATCGCAGGAACGGGCACCCTTACAGCAGAGGGGAGCGTTGGACCGATCGGGGGCATCCCTTACAAAATAACCGCAGCCCACCAAGCCGGCGCCCAGCTGTTCCTGGCGCCGGCCGGCAACTACGCGGCTGCTGCAGCCAGAGCGCGAAGCTTAGGCACAACGATGAAGGTTGTGCCCGTACGTACCCTGAATGATGCCATTCGCGCTATTCAGTTATTCTGATGGGCTGCTCATAGTAGTCCCGGAACATGGCTCTGGGACTAGCTGAGCCTTGGCCTAATGCATAGATCTGGGATGCCTGGACATCCAGTTCCAGATAAGGGGAAGGGGAGGGGAGATTGGCGCCTCCGGCCGCACTCAGGAGTACAGGTAAGGAAGCGGTGCGACGCATCCGCTTCAGCAGCTCTCTTCCCTTGTCTGTGAAGCCAAGCACTCGTATGTACCCAATACCGTTAGCCAGGTTATCGGCGCTTAGATGCTCCTTGCGGTGATGCAGCAGGACCGATAGGAGCACGCGCTGCAGCTTCGTACGCGTGTAGCGCTTCGTACTGACCTTATCGAGCAGAGCCTGAACACTGAGCTGTTGGAGCTTCGGGAGCGCCTGCTTCAGACGGTGCTCGAGCCCTTCGGACATCTCGTGCAGCAAGGCAAGGGACTCCGTTGACTGCATAGCTAGGTTGTGGAACAGCGGAGTGCGGAACGACTCCCAGCTCATCGGAGCACGCTTCTCCTGCCATTCCCGCTCCATAATGGAATAGGTGGAGCTTGGGACATAAGCCCTTGCAGAGGTTAAGCTGAGGTCTTCGGTGAGCAGCTTCCTGATCGCTGTCGCACTTGCAATCTGCGCATCCGTAATGTCTGTCTGATGGTAACCGGCCTTCTCGCGTTGAATGGTATATGCGGCCATCGTGCTGCCGATCCTCTGCTTAGCTATGAGGTAGTGCAGGCCAAGCGTGTGATTGGGCGCGTCGAAGGCGAAGGCTGAAGCTTCTTCATGGCCGAGGATGGACAAGTATTGCTTCACAGCGGAGCTGTATGCGGCAGGGTACTGGATGCCAGTCGCAAGATTCGCCTTCACCAGCTGCCTGAATGCGTCCGGCTCGTCCGCCAGGAATGAAGCGGCTTGGGTGAGCGGAGTCAGATTGCCGCTCTCGGAGCCGAAGCAGAAGGCATCGACGACCCCGGTAGCCTCGAGCAGGGAGATGGCGCCGCGTGCGAACCATTCCGCAGCTTGCGTGGAATAGGCAACGGGAAGCTCAATGACGAGATCGCAGCCTGCGCGAAGCGCGGTCTCCGCCCGGGCCCACTTGTCCATGAGGGCAGGTTCCCCCCGCTGCAGGAAGTTCCCGCTCATGACAGCAACGACCGCATCCGCATCCGTTATTTTACGCGATTGCTGCAGATGATACAGATGTCCATAATGATAAGGGTTATATTCAACAATCAGTCCAACCGTCCTCATGTTAGATCCTCCGCTGCTTCATTTTTCTACTTGAGATGATCATAGCATAGGGAATCGGTTATAATCACTTAGTAATGGGTATAGTAATCCGTTATTGTTGACAAATCACATGGCAAATGGCTATAATAATCTTTGTCTGTTTGGAGTGATCGTATGCAGTTTAATATTCAAGAAACGATATCCAGAGAATCCAAGCTCACGATTGACGAGCAGTTGAACGTGGACGCCTTGTTCGAAGGACGTCAAGATGTGCTAAGCGCAGGCCCGCTTCATGTCTCCCTGCAGGTATGGGGCATGAGCGATCATGTTGCCGCTGAAGGACAACTGACAGTTGACTTAGAGATGGCATGCTCACGCTGCCTTGAATCCGTTAAGGAACACATCGTTATTCCTTTCTACGAAGGGTTCAAGTATAAGGCAACGGGCAAGACGGAGGAAGAGAGCGAAGCGGAATCCGAGGATTACATTGTGGTAAGCGAGGAACGGGTTGATCTGAAGCCCTATGTAGAGGAATATCTTCTTCTATTCATGCCGTTCGCGCCATTATGCAGCCAGGATTGCAGCGGACTCTGTCCGAAGTGCGGAAGCAACTTAAATGAACAGCCATGCGGGTGCGATACGAGGGCCGTTGACCCGAGATTCGCCGCGCTTAAGGATTTATTTAAGGAATAACCAGTTATGAAGTGTGATCGACTCTGTGAAGGAGGTGGGAAACATGGCAGTACCTCAAAGAAGAACATCCAAAACTCGCCGCGACAAACGCCGTACGCATTTCAAACTTGCAGTACCGGGTATGGTGAAGTGCGAGCAGTGCGGAGAATTGAAAAAAGGTCACCACGTATGCAAAGTGTGTGGTTACTACAAAACAAAAGAAGTTATCTCTCAATAGTTAAATGAGCACAGCATTCATCAGTCGATGGATGCTGTTTTTTTGTGAAAAATGGCTAATGTTGCATTGATTATGGGGAGGGATGCGTCTATAATAAGTTAGTACCTGGTTATAATATCTGCTATTACGTCTATTACGTTCATATAAATGATAGGGAAAGGGCGGTGCCCACCATCGAACGTCTACCGAAGCGGCAGCGGCACCAGCAGCTTGCTCGATTAATGGAAGAGAATCCGTTCATGACGGATAGAGAACTGACTAGACAGCTGAAGGTAAGCATACAGACGATTCGGCTGGATCGCATGGAGCTAGGCATCCCTGAGCTGAGAGAGCGCCTGAAGCTGATGGCCGAGCGATCGTATGATACGGTTCGATCCTTGCCTCTTCATGAGGTAATTGGGGATATCGTGGACCTGCAGCTCGATCGCAGCGGCATATCGATCTTCGAGATTAAGGAAGAGCATGCCTTCTCCCGTACGGGCATTGCGCGCGGTCATTATGTATTCGCCCAAGCGAACTCCTTGGCAGTTGCCGTCATTAATGATGAGATTGCCTTGACGGTTACCGCGGATATTCGGTTCATTCGTCCGGTCAAGCTGGGGGAGAAGTGCATCGCGAAGGCTTATGTCAGGTCAATCTCCGGTGAGAGCAGCAAGGCGAAGGTGGAGCTGTTCACTTATGTAGGAGAAGAGATGGTGTTCCAAGGCAACTTCGTCATCTACAGGTCCGCTGGAGAACAAGACAGAGAAGGAGAGGCGGACGAGTATGAGGATCGCAATTGATGCAATGGGAGGAGACCATGCACCTGGGTTGATCGTTCAAGGTGCGCTGGATGCGGCCAAGGAATGGCCGGATACGGAGATTGTGCTCGTCGGCCAGGAAGCCGTCATCACATCGCTGTTGCAGGGGCAGGCACCATCCAATCTGTCCATACAGCATGCGGATGAGGTCATTGGCCCGGATGATGAGCCCGTCCGGGCAGTCCGCCGGAAGAAGAACTCATCGATGGTCGCAGCTGGTGCGCTAGTCCGCGATGGGCAGGTGGATGCTATGCTGTCGGCTGGTAATACAGGCGCACTCATGGCAGCTGGACTGCTCATCGTAGGACGGCTGCCCGGAATTGAACGGCCTGCGCTTGCCCCTATGCTCCCGACGATGGATGATGTCGGGTTCTTGTCCCTTGATCTAGGTGCGAATATGGATGCGAGACCGGAGCATCTGCTGCAGTATGCGGTGATGGGCTCCATCTATCGCAGGAAGGTCCATGGCATGGAGCGGCCGAGAGTAGGCCTGCTTAATGTGGGAACGGAAGCGGGCAAGGGCAATGAGCTCACCAAGGCAGCCTATGAGCTGCTGGAGCAGTCTCCGATTCACTTCATCGGCAATGTGGAAGCGCGGGATGTGCTCGCTCGCAGCTGTGACGTCCTCGTCTGTGACGGCTTCGGCGGTAATATTATGCTGAAGGCGATGGAGGGTACGGCGGGTGCGTTATTTGGGGAGATTAAGAGTGCCTTCACTCATTCCTGGCTAACGAAGCTCGCAGCTGCCATTATGCTGCCAAGACTAAGGACGCTTAAGAATAAGATGGACTATACGCAATATGGAGGCGCACCTCTGCTCGGATTGAATGGCCTCGTCCTGAAGTGTCACGGCTCATCGGACGCCGTTGCCATCAAGAGCGCGGTTCGGCAAGCGCGAATAGCGATACAGGGCAAGCTGACAGAATCAATAGCAGTGGAAATAAACGGGAAGTGAGCGTGTTAAGATGAAGTTACATCCTGTCGGCATTATAGGCTCTGGCAAGTATGTCCCGGAGCGAATCCTAACGAATCAAGAGCTTGAACAGATGGTAGAGACGAATGATGAATGGATCGTCACCCGCACAGGCATCCGGGAGAGGAGGATTGCTGCTCCTGAACAGGCAACCTCTGACCTAGCCTTGAAGGCTTCGCTGGATGCTGTTGCAGCAGCGGGAATCACGGTAGAAGATATTGACCTTATTATTGTTGCTACGATTACACCGGATATGTACTTCCCCTCCACTGCATGCTTGCTGCAGGAGAAGCTAGGAGCGAAGCGGGCTGCCGCATTCGATCTGTCTGCTGCATGCTCGGGCTTCATCTACGGGCTGGCTACAGCATCGAGCATGATTGCTTCAGGCATGTACAAGCATGTACTTGTTGTCGGGGCAGAGTGCCTATCCCGAATTACCGATTACACGGACCGCAATACGTGCATCCTGTTCGGCGACGGCGCCGGCGCGGTCGTACTGGGCCAAGTTGCAGAAGGACGTGGATTCCAATCCTTCCAGCTTGGCGCTGACGGCGCAGGCGGCGAGCTGCTGAAGGTATGCGGCGGCGGGTCGAAGGTGCCTGCTTCGGCAGAGAGCGTAGAAGCGAAGCAGCACTTCATTCATATGGCAGGCAACGATGTATTCAAGTTCGCTGTTCGTATTATGGGCAGCGCAGCCGAAGAAGCGCTTCATAAGGCAGGCAAGACGAAGGAAGAGATCGATCTCCTCGTACCGCATCAAGCGAATATCCGTATTATTCAATCCGCTCTTCATCGTCTGGATCTGCCGGAGGAGAAGTGCATGGTCAACTTAGACAAGTATGGCAATGTCTCTGCTGCATCCATTCCGATTGCTCTCGCTGAGGCGGTCGAGCAGGGACGAGTGAAGGAAGGCGACTGCCTCGTTCTTGTAGGATTCGGCGGCGGACTTACGTGGGGAGCTTCTGTACTGATCTGGTAATTATGGGGGAGAATTGAACTTGAGCAGAACGGCATTCGTATTTCCCGGACAAGGCGCTCAAGCCGTCGGGATGGGCAAGGACGCTTATGAAGCGTCAGCGCGTACGCGCGAGATATTCAGTCAAGCGGATGAGACGCTTGACTGCAAGCTGAGCGACATTATTATGAACGGACCGGATGTGCTCCTTAAGCAGACGGTTAACACACAGCCAGCTCTGCTGACGGTTAGCTATGCGCTGCTGGAGCTCCTTCAAGAGCGAGGCTATAAGGCCGATTATGTAGCTGGACACAGTCTGGGAGAGTACAGCGCGCTTGTAGCCGCTGGCGTCATGTCCTTCACCGACGCGGTTCGTACCGTTCGGGCGCGCGGCAGCTTCATGGAGCAAGCTGTGCCAGGCGGGCGCGGTGCGATGGCTGCTGTGCTTGGAGCTGAACGTGAAGCGCTGGCTGAGCTCTGCCGGACCATCAGCGAAGAAGCTGGCGTCGTCGAGCTGGCTAATGTGAATTGCCCTGGACAGATCGTCATCTCAGGAACTGCTGAGGGTGTGGCTGCGGCTGCTGAGAGAGGCAAGGAGGCAGGTGCGAAGCGGGTCATTCCGCTGGATGTGAGCGGACCGTTCCATTCTTCCCTGATGAAGCCGGCGGCTGAACGTCTCGGCGAGGTGCTCAGGGGCGTTGCGATGAAGGATGCTGACATTCCCGTCATTGCTAACGTGACGGCGCTTCCTGTACAGGAAGCGGCAGTCATTCGCGAGCTGCTGGAGGAGCAGGTCTACTCGGCCGTCCTGTGGGAAGACAGCGTACGCTGGCTCGCGAATCAAGGCGTGGATACGTTCATTGAGATTGGTTCAGGTACTGTGCTGGCAGGACTCATCAAGAAGGTTGACAAGAGCCTCAAGGTCATTAGCGTGAACAGCATGGCCTCCATTGAGGCGCTTGGCTCGAGCTAGTGGACGATACAATCAATATTATCATTCGAATGGATTGGGAGGGATAGGAATGTTTGCAAGCTTAGAAGGGAAGAATGCGCTAGTGACCGGTGCTTCTCGAGGCATCGGACGCGCGATTGCCATTGCACTTGCCGAGGCTGGCGCAGATGTCGCGATTAATTATTCAGGCAGCGAAGCTGCTGCTGCCGAGACCGCGCAAGCGGTGGAAGCGCTTGGCCGCAAGGCAATTATGATCAAGGCGAACGTCGGCAAGGCGGATGAATGCGATGCGATGGTTAAGGAAGTCATCGAGCAATTCGGCTCACTTGATATTCTGGTGAATAACGCCGGCATTACAAGAGATAATCTAATTATGCGTATGAAGGAAGAGGAGTTCGACCAAGTCATCGAGACTAACCTTAAGGGTGTCTTCAATGGCATCAAGGCGGCTACACGTCCTATGATGAAGCAGCGCTCCGGCCGCATCATTAATATCTCCTCTGTTGTTGGCGTACTAGGCAATCCTGGTCAGGCGAATTACGTGGCAGCGAAGGCTGGAGTAATCGGTCTAACGAAGGCTAGTGCAAGGGAGCTTGCTTCCCGGGGCATTACGGTGAACTGCGTCGCTCCGGGCTTCATCCAGACCGAGATGACGGACAAGCTCCCGTCAGAGATGAAGGAGCAGCTGTCTGCCCAGATTCCGCTGGCAAGACTAGGCGATCCAGCAGATATTGCGCAAGCGGTTCGATTCCTAGCCTCAGGGGCTGCAGCTTACATGACAGGCCAGACGATCCATGTTGACGGCGGCATGTACATGTAAGATTCAAGGCTGAAGCAGATACATGCCTTGCGGAAGCCGGCTCGTTCGGTTACGTATGGCAATTTATCTTAGATTCTCGTATAATACCATGGAGGAGGTGAACCGGATGTCCGAAGTAGTAGATCGTGTAAAACGTATCGTCGTCGACCGACTTGGCGTAGACGAAGCGGAAGTTACGCTGGAAGCTTCATTCAAAGATGACCTCGGCGCTGACTCTCTCGATGTCGTAGAATTGGTCATGGAGCTCGAAGACGAATTTGATATGGAGATCTCTGATGAAGATGCAGAGAGAATCACCACTGTGGGAGAAGTAGTCAACTACATACAATCTCATACGTAAGAGTTCACACAAGTCCCGTACTAACCTACGGGACTTCTCTCCATCTAAGCTTCCGGTAACATTCCATCCAACAGAAGGCAAGCAGCTTCATGCTATTTATATATAACTAACATTCAAAGATAACAGGCTCGTCGCCGTTATCCAAATTGCTGTCCGTAGAGGTGAGTAGATATGAAACAAAGAGTAGTCGTTACAGGCATGGGGGTCATGACCTCGCTCGGCTCTGATCTGAACCAATTCTGGGGGAACCTGCTGGAAGGCAAGTCAGGAGTATCCCATATCGAAGCATTCGATGTGTCGGAATATCCGACTCAGATCGCTGCAGAGATTAAGGGATTCAACCCGGAAGATTATGCAGACAAGAAGGAAGCGCGCAGGATGGACCGGTTCGTTCAATTCGCGGTTGCAGCCAGCTCAACGGCCATCAAGGATGCAGGGCTTGAGATTGGCAAGAATGCGGATGCTGAACGAGTAGGCGTCATGATCGGCTCAGGTATTGGCGGACTTGGCACATGGGAGGACCAGCATAATCTGCTCCTGGAGAAGGGGCCTAAGCGGGTAAGTCCATTCTTCATTCCGATGATGATAGCGAACATGGCTTCCGGCCAAGTATCGATTACCACTGGAGCGAAGGGGCCTAACTCTACAGCGGTTACAGCCTGTGCAACAGGAACTCACTCCATTGGAGATTCCTACAAGCTCATTCAGAGGGGCGAAGCCGATGTGATGATCTGCGGCGGGGCCGAAGCTACGATCCGTCCGACAGGTCTTGCTGGATTCTGCGCCATGCGGGCCATGTCAGTCCGCAATGACGAACCAGAGAAGGCTAGCCGGCCATTCGATACCGGCCGTGACGGATTCGTCATGGGTGAAGGCGCAGGCGTGGTCATCGTTGAGTCATTGGAGCATGCGCTTGCCCGCGGAGCGAAGATCTACGCGGAGATTATCGGCTACGGGATGAGCGGGGATGCTCACCATATGACCGAGCCTGATCCTGAAGGCGCTGCACGCTGCATGACGCGCGCTCTGAAGGATGCTGGCATTACTCCAGAGCAGGTTGATTATATCAACGCTCATGGTACATCCACACCTGTCGGCGACCGTTCAGAGACGAAGGGGATTAAGCTGGCGTTCGGCGACCACGCTTACAAGCTGGCGGTCTCATCGACGAAGTCTATGACAGGCCATCTGCTCGGAGCAGCCGGCGGCGTAGAGGCGGTCATCCTGGGTCTAACCTTGAAGAACGGCGTCATCGCACCTACGATTAATCTTGAGGATCAAGATCCTGAATGTGATCTTGACTACGTTCCGAATCATCCGCGCACAGCGGATGTGAAGATCGCTCTATCGAACTCCTTCGGCTTCGGCGGTCATAATGCATCGATCGTGATGCAAGTCTATGAAGCATGATCATCTCCTGGAGCTGCAGCAGAAGCTTAAGCTGACCTTCAAGCGGACGAGGCTGCTGAAGCAAGCCTTCACGCATACGTCATATGTGAATGAACATAAGCACGGCGCGGCGCAGGACAATGAACGGCTGGAATTCCTCGGGGACGCTGTGCTACAGCTCCTCGTCTCCGAGCATCTGTACAGCACATACCCTCAGCGTCCTGAGGGAGAATTGACCCGCATGCGTGCGTCAATCGTATGCGAGCCCTCGCTTGCCCGATTCGCAGAGCTGCTGCAGCTAGGGTCCTACGTCCTGTTAGGACGCGGGGAAGAGCAGCTCGGAGGCAGACAGCGTCCGGCGCTCCTCGCAGACTTGTTCGAGTCCTTCGTCGGTGCGATGTACTTGGATCTAGGGATTGATCAGGTGCGATCCTTCCTGGGCGAGCATATCTTCCCGAGAATCGATCAAGCGGATGACGGTCTCTTGGTGAAGGACTTCAAGTCCAAGCTGCAGGAACGAGCGCAGCATCATGGTCTGGGAGTCGTCGAGTACCGAATCACTGAGGAACGGGGACCAGCTCACGATCGGGAGTTCGTCGTGGAGGTAAGTCTTGGCGATGAACGATACGGCACGGGTACGGGACGTACGAAGAAGGAAGCGGAGCAGAGAGCGGCGGCAGAGGCTTGGCGTTCGCTGGCGAAGGATTAGCGTTCCGTTCGAGATAAGGTCAGCCGACCGTTTGGGGTCGGCTGGCTTTTTGTTTTTTTTTATGTGAAGCGCAGGAACTACCTCCATGAGGCCGGGGGAAGTGGAATACGCTGGCATGAGGTAACGAGAATCAATAAAATATGGTACAATAGCCGCTAGAGGTGACACATTAATTATGTTCCTGAGACGGATTGAATTATCGGGATTCAAATCATTTGCCGACAAGACGGAGATGGAGTTCGTACGCGGCATTACAGCCGTCGTCGGACCGAACGGAAGCGGCAAAAGCAACATCTCGGACGGCATCCGCTGGGTGCTGGGCGAGCAGAGCGCGAAAAGTCTTCGCGGCGGCAAGATGGAGGACATTATCTTCGCTGGAAGCGATGCCCGCAAGGCTGTTAACTTCAGTGAAGTGTCGCTTACGCTGGATAATGAGGACCATGCGCTGCCGCTTGAATATAACGAGGTTACGGTAACGCGGCGGGTCCATCGCAGCGGCGATAGTGAATATATGATCAACAAGCAGCCTTGCAGGCTGAAGGACATCACCGAGCTGTTCATGGATACGGGCATCGGGAAGGAAGCCTACTCCATTATTGGACAAGGGCGTATTGAGGAGATTCTGAGTACTCGTTCAGAGGATCGCAGAGGAATCTTCGAGGAAGCCTCAGGCATCGTGAAGTACAAGTCCCGCAAGCGCGAAGCGCAGAAGAAGCTGGATGATACCGAGAGCAACTTGCTCCGTATTCACGACTTGGTCTCCGAGCTGGAAGATCAGGTAGGTCCGCTCAAGGAGCAATCCGCGAAGGCGATTCACTTCAAGCAGCTTAAGGAGCAGCTGAAGAATCAAGAGATCTCGATGTATGTACATAATATTGAGAATGTTCACCGTACCTGGTCGGAATCGAATGTGAAGCTGAAGCAGCTGCAGGAGCAGCAGCTTCAGCTGTCTACTGTGGTCAGCAAGCATGATGCGCATCTGGAGAAGGATCGCGGAGCACTGCGCGAGCTTGAAGAGGCGCTGGACCGGCTGCATGAGTCTATGCTGCAGTTCAGTGAGGACTATGAGAAGTGCGAGGGCTACGGCGAAGTGTTGAAGGAACGCCGCCGCAATCTGGAGCAGAACAAGCGCCAGATGGTGGAGTCCATCGGAGCCTCTGAGAGCCGAATTGCTGAGCTGACGAAGGAAGAGGCGGAATTCAGAGGGAAGGCAGCTGCACTGGAAGCGCAGCTAGCTGAGCTTAAGGTGAAGCTGGCTGCTGAAGAAGCTGCTCTCATGGGCGTAGCAGGGGGGACGAGCGAGAGCGCGGTGGAGACGCTTAAGGGTGAGCTGCTGGAAGTGCTCAGTACGATGGCCCAGCTACGCAACGAGATCAGATACGCTTCACAGCAGCAGGAAGCGGTTGGCCGCCGAATGGAGCGGCTGACGGAGGAAGAGTCGAAGTGGAAGGATCAGTATGCCCGCCTCACGAGCCGCAAGACCGAGCTGCAGCAGCAGCTGGACCGCTCGCTCGCTGAGATCGAGTCGGTTCGGAATCGTTACTTGGCGGAGGCGGAGAAGTCGAAGTCCCTCCAGCAGCTGCTGGAGGAAGCGACGTCTTCCATTCGCAAGTGGGAGCAGAAGCTGGACGCTTCGATCTCTAGACGGGATACGATGAAGGAGATGCAGGATGCGCTGGACGGCTTCATGCAAGGGGTCAAGGAAGTGCTCAAGGCTTCCAGACGTTCTTCAGGCGGCCTGACTGGTGTTCATGGCGCGGTGGCGGAATTGCTCAGAGTGCCTCATCGCATTGAAGTAGCGGTCGAGACGGCGCTCGGGGGCGCGCTCCAGCATGTCGTCATGGAGGACGAGAAGTCTGCAAGGACGGCTATCGCCTTCCTCAAGCAGCGCCAGCTTGGCCGTGCAACCTTCTTGCCGCTCGATGTCATTCGCTCCCGTCAGGTGCCGGAGCATGACAAGCGGCTGGCCGAGGGTATTGAGGGCTTCGTCGGTGTCGCAGCTGAGCTCGTCACCGCTGAGCCCAAGTACCAGTCAATCGTCGGAAGCTTGCTCGGCAATGTGCTCCTGGCAGAGTCGCTGGAGCAAGCGAACCGAATTGCATCGAGATGCCAGTATCGCTATCGGGTCGTAACACTTGAAGGCGACGTGGTGAACGCCGGCGGATCCATGACAGGAGGCAGCCTGCAGAAGAAGGGGGCAAGCCTGCTCGGCCGTCAGCGCCAGATTGAAGCGTTGGATCATGAGATTCAAGATACCGAAGCCCAGCTCGTGAAGCTGAAGGACAAGGTGAACGATATGCGCAAGGAGCTGTCCATCCGTTCGCAGGACATGGAGGAGCTTCGCAGCCGCTCTGAGGGTGCGAGAATCGAGGAGCAGCAGGTGAAGGCGGAGCTGGCTCAGCTAACGAACGAAGCTCGTCATCTGGAAGAGCAGCATCAGCTGTTCTCCGCCGACCGGAGCACGCATCTGTCGGAGCAGAAGGATGTAGCGGCGCAGGCAGAGGCAGCACAGGTGAAGCTGGAGCAGCTCACCACCCAGGAAGGCCAGCTTCAGGAAGCGATTCGAATCGCAGAGGAGCACCGCAAGGCGAGTGAATCCGCCAAGGAAGAGCTTCAGGGCCAGATGACGGACCTGAAGATTCAAGCGGCGAAGACCGATCAGGAGAAGCAGTCCTTCGAGGACCAATCAGCTCGTCTGCGCTCAGATATTCAGAGAGCGAAGCAGGAGCTGAACCAGCTGCGCACCCTGTTCGCTGGGCAGGAGGAGGAGCTGGAGCGTCACAGCAAGGAAGAGATCCAGCAAGTCGAGCAGCTGAATCAGCTGTTCATCCAGAAGCAGCAATGTATGGAGCAGACCGATCTGAAGAGAGCGCAGCGTGCCGAGCAGGTGAGAGGGCTTGAGCATGGGGAGAGCGAGACGAAGGAGCAGCGTACGCAGCTGCGGCTCGTTGATGACCAGATTCGTCAGACCGAGATTGCAGCCAATCGGCTCGATGTCGAGCTGGACAACCTGCTGCGCAAGCTAAGCGAGGAGTACGAGCTGAGCTATGAGCTTGCGAAGGAGCGTTATCCGCTTCCAGAGGATGTGACGGCGACGCAGAACGAGGTTCGTGACTTGAAGCGCCAGATCTCCGCCCTAGGCGAAGTGAATCTGGGCGCCATCGAGGAATACGACCGCGTGAAGGAGCGTTACGAGTTCCTGAGCGAGCAGAAGAATGATCTCATCGAAGCGAAGACGACGCTCTATCAAGTCATTCGCGAGATGGATGAGGAGATGTCGAAGCGGTTCCGAACGACCTTCGAGGCGATTCGCTCGCACTTCGTTGTCGTCTTCGGCAAGCTGTTCGGCGGGGGGAGAGCAGATCTCGTCCTCGTCGAGCCGGATCGTGTGCTGGATACCGGGATTGAGATCGTAGCCCAGCCTCCTGGCAAAAAACTGCAAAACCTGCAGCTCCTCTCCGGCGGTGAGCGCGCTCTGACCGCTATTGCCCTGCTGTTCGCCATTCTGCAGGTCAAGCCCGTACCGTTCTGCGTCCTCGACGAGGTTGAGGCCGCGCTTGATGAAGCGAACGTCTCTAGGTTCGCTCAGTACTTGCGAGAGTTCTCCGAGCTGACGCAGTTCATTGTCGTTACGCACCGCAAGGGGACGATGGAGGAAGCGGATGTGCTCTACGGAGTGACTATGGAAGAAGGCGGCGTATCGAAGCTGGTGTCGGTAAGGCTTGAGGATGAAGAGAATGCGGAGCAGGAATCCGCTTAAGTATTTTTGCAGCTTGCTGCAGATGGGATGGAGGAAGAGAGTATGAGTTTTTTCAAGAGACTGAAGGAGAGTATCTCAACGAAGGCGGAAGCCGTCACGAATTCCTTCAAGGAAGGGCTGTCCAAGACACGTACGGCCTTCGTAGAGCGTGTGGAGGAGCTAATTACCCGTCGCAAAAAAATCGATGAAGAATTCTACGAGGAGCTCGAAGAGATTCTGATCGGCGCAGATGTAGGTGTCAATACAGTCATGAAGCTTATTGACGAGCTTCGTGTCGAAGTGAAGAAGCGGAAGATCGAAGATGCGTCCGAGCTCCAGCCAGTGTTGTCGGAGAAGCTGTCGCAGCTGCTGGACGGCGATAATAATCCGGGGCTGCGCATGGCAGAGAGCGGCATTACGGTCATTCTCTTCGTCGGTGTCAACGGCGTCGGCAAGACGACAACGATAGGCAAGCTTGCGCACAAGTTCAAGAGCGAAGGCAAGAGCGTGCTGCTCGCAGCTGGCGATACGTTCCGAGCAGGCGCCATTGAGCAGCTGGAAGTATGGGGGCAGCGTGTCGGCGTGGATGTCATCCGCCAGCAATCCGGCTCTGACCCAGCCGCTGTGATGTATGATGCCGTTCAAGCGGCGAAGCAGCGCGGCGTTGATGTGCTGCTATGCGATACCGCAGGACGGCTGCAGAACAAGAATAACCTGATGGAAGAGCTGAATAAGATATTCCGCGTCATCCAGCGTGAGATTCCGAGCGCCCCGCATGAAGTGTTGCTCGTACTGGATGCAACTACGGGTCAGAATGCGCTTAGCCAAGCGAAGCTGTTCGGCGAGAAGAGCGGCGTCACCGGACTCGTGCTGACGAAGCTGGATGGAACGGCGAAGGGCGGCATCGTCATTGCCATTCGCAATGAGCTCAATCTTCCGGTTAAGCTGGTCGGCCTAGGTGAGAAGATGACGGACCTGCAGGAATTCGATGCGGAGCAGTTCGTTCATGCGCTGTTCGCAGGGCTTGTTCAGAAGGCTGAGGAAGAGTCGGAGAGCTAGCACATCGCTCCTTGTGCAGGTGACAAGGATATATACTTGACAGTGCGATTGCCCATCGGGTATGATAAGAGTCGTTGTGAAGGTGTAAAGGGGTTTTCCTTGACGGAAGGAGGGGCTGCGGTGAACTCGCATGATACTGACGCCCTGGAGAAGATGACCCGCATTAACTCTCTATTCGACTTCTATGAGCCGCTTCTGACAGAGAAGCAGCAGACTTTCCTCAAATATTACTTCCACGATGACTTCTCTCTGGGAGAGATTGCAGCCGAGTTCGGCATCAGCCGTCAGGCGGTATATGAACATATTAAGCGAGCTGAGCAAGTGCTTGAGAGCTATGAGAGCAAGCTTGGGCTGCTGAGCAAGCATCTAGGAGTGCAAGCGCTGATTGAGAGTCTGGAGAGTCAAGTGCTCGAATGGCCCGAAGCGGCTGCGCTGCCTAGCTATAGACAACAACTAATGAACTTAATTGACCAATTAAGAAGTGTGGAACATACAGGGAAGACGGAGGTGAGGCATCATGGCGGCATTTGAGAGCTTATCGAACCGATTGCAGAACGTATTCAGCAAGCTGAGAGGCAAAGGTAAGGTATCAGAGGATGACGTGAATGAGGCCATGCGTGAAGTGCGCTTAGCGCTGCTCGAAGCGGACGTTAACTTCAAGGTCGTGAAGGACTTCATCGCGAAGGTGAAGGAGCAAGCGATTGGCCTTGATGTTATGAAGAGCTTCACCCCCGGCATGGTCGTCATTGATATCGTCAACAAAGAGATGACGGAGCTCATGGGCGGCACGCAGAGCAAGCTGGCTAAGGCGAGCAAGCCTCCAACCGTGATCATGATGGTTGGTCTGCAAGGGGCAGGTAAGACAACGACCTCCGGTAAGCTTGGCCGCTTGCTGCAGAAGGGCAACCACAAGCCGCTCCTCATCGCTTGTGACATCTATCGCCCAGCTGCGATTAAGCAGCTTCAGGTGCTGGGAGAGCAGATTAACGCTCCCGTATTCGCTATGGGCGATCAGACATCGCCAGTTGACATTGCTAAGGCGGGGCTGGAGCACGCTAGGGCGAATGGGAATGACTACGTCATTATTGATACTGCAGGCCGACTGCATATCGATGAGGCGCTTATGGACGAGCTGAAGCAGATTCATACCCTTGTTAAGCCGGATGAAGTGCTCCTCGTTGTCGATGCGATGACCGGGCAAGATGCAGTGAACGTGGCGTCGAGCTTCGACCAGCAGCTTGAGCTGACGGGTGTCGTCCTGACGAAGCTCGATGGAGATACACGAGGCGGTGCTGCACTCTCGGTTAAGGCCGTTACGGGCAAGCCGATCAAGTTCGCAGCGATGGGCGAGAAGATTGATTCGCTGGAGCCGTTCCATCCTGACCGGATGGCTTCCCGTATCCTCGGCATGGGTGACATGCTCTCTCTGATTGAGAAGGCACAGTCCGGCATTGACGCGGAGAAGGCAGCCGAGATGGAACGCAAGATGCGTACCGCCGAATTCACCTTCGATGACTTCCTGGAGCAGATGGAGCAGGTCCGCAAGCTAGGACCGCTTGATCAGATTATGGATATGCTGCCTGGAATGAACAAGATGAAGGGCAACATGAAGGACATGAAGGTTGATGAGAAGCAGATCGGCCGTGTGGAAGCCATCGTTCGTTCGATGACGAAGGAAGAGAAGCAGAAGCCTGAGCTGCTCAACCATAGCCGCCGCAAGCGTGTTGCGGCAGGGAGCGGCACGACCGTAGTCGAAGTGAATCGTCTCATTAAGCAGTTCGATGATATGCGCAAGATGATGAAGCAGTTCTCCTCAATGATGGGACCGAACGGTCCTAAGGGCGGGAAGAAGGGGCTTCAAGGACTGCTTGGCAAGGCCGGCAAGAACAAGGGAATGCGATTCCCATTCTAATAGAGGAATGAGTTAGCTGGCAGATATGCCGTCATGCTGATTCGTATACAGTGGATTGATTATTTGAAGGAGGTGAATTTTAATGGCAGTACGTATTCGTCTTAAGCGTATCGGTGCTCACAAGGCTCCGTTCTACCGCGTAGTTGTATCTGACTCCCGTTCCCCGCGTGACGGTCGCTTCATCGAGGAGATCGGTACTTACAACCCAGTTGCTTCTCCAGCTCTTGTCAACATTGATGAAGAGAAGGCATTGAAGTGGCTTCAGACTGGTGCGCAAGCTTCCGACACTGTTCGCAACTTGCTATCCAAGGCTGGTGTAATGAAGAAGTTCCACGAGCTTAAGCTGCAGAAATAAACGGTTGAATAGCGGAGGGCCTGCCAATGAAGGAATTAATTCTTGTCATAGCGAAGGCACTTGTGGATCATCCGGATGATGTGCGTGTGAATGTGAAGGATGATGACCGCGGCACGATCTATGAACTATCGGTTCATGCTGAGGATATTGGTAAGGTTATCGGTAAACAAGGCCGAATTGCGAAAGCGATTCGAACGGTAGTAGCCTCGGCTGCTGTCAAATCGCCTAAGCGTGTCATCGTCGATATCGTCTCATAAGCAGCACATACGATGAAGGGGGGCCGGGATCTATTCCTAGCCCTCCTTCTTGTCGTTATGGAACGATAAGAGGTTGTACATAATAGTAATCATGATAGCAGGTTGCGGAAGCAATGAGAGACGCGGCAATACGTGCAGGGAGGAGTCAAGTTCATGTCAGTCAAGTGGTTCACCGTAGGCAAGCTGGTTAATACGCAGGGCATTAAGGGTGAGGTTCGGATCGTGCCCTCAACGGACTTCGCGGACGTCAGGTTCGCTGCAGGGAGCAAGTTAATGCTGCACCACCCGGAAGGAGCCGGGTCGCTGCAGGTGGAAGTGGAGAAGTCAAGGCCGCTGAAGAGCATGTACGTGCTGAAGCTCAAGGGCTACAACAATATTAATGAAGTAGAGAGATACAAGGGCTGGGTGCTCAAGGTATCCGAGCATGACATGGTTGATCTGGAGGATGGCGAATATTATTATCACCAAATTCTGGGCTGCCTGGTTGTAACTGAGGATGGAGAGGAATTAGGTACCATTACTGAGATTCTAAGCCCGGGAGCTAATGATGTATGGGTCGTGGAGCCGCCTAAGGGCAGCAAGCGCAAGCAGATTCTCATTCCTGTCATAGACGAGTGCTTGCTTGGGGTGGATGTTGCTGCCAAGAAGGTCACGATTCGGGTTATGGAAGGGCTGATCTAGCTCATGAGAATCGATGTCCTAACGTTGTTCCCGGAGATGTTCGATGGGGTGTTCGGAGCTTCCATACTCGGCAAGGCTAGAGATAAGGGGATTGCCGAGCTGAGAGCGGTCAACTTCAGGGATTACTCCAATAATAAGCATAATACGGTAGACGATTATCCGTACGGAGGCGGAGGAGGCATGGTGCTCAAGCCAGAGCCGATGTTCGCCGCGGTGCGGGACCTCGTCCCCGCCGAGGGAAGCAAGCCGAGAATCATCCTCATGTGCCCCCAGGGTGAGACCTTCACGCAGCACAAGGCGGAGGAGCTGTCCAAGGAGAGTCACCTTGTGTTCGTCTGCGGCCACTATGAGGGTTATGATGAGCGAATTCGAACCCATCTCGTCACCGATGAAATATCCATTGGCGATTATGTGCTGACTGGCGGGGAGCTGCCTGCTATGGTGGTCATCGACAGCGTCGTACGCTTGCTGCCGGGTGTATTGGGCAACGAGACGTCAGCCATCACAGACTCCTTCTCCACAGGGCTGCTGGAGTATCCTCACTATACGAGGCCAGCCGTGTATGAAGGAATGGAGGTTCCTGATATCCTGCTCTCTGGGCATCATAGCAATATTGAAGCCTGGAGAAGGGAGCAGTCGCTGCTCAGGACGCTTGCGCGCAGGCCCGACCTTCTGGACAAGGCAGAGCTGACAGATAAGGAACGGCGATGGATTGCGGAGCGCAAGAGGGAGCTGGAGCTGGAGCTGGAGCTGGAGTCCAAGCGGAATTCTAGCACCTAGTCGAGCCTAGCCGGTTTCTATTTTAATAGAGAATTGAGATATAGGTTGTGTTTCGCTTGTGGATGTGATAAAATTGCAAATGTTGTTTTGTATTAATCGGACGGTCCGCTATCAGCAATGAAACGGCTCTAAGGGAGCCGCCGAGCTCATAAGAACGTCTATGGTGGAAGGAGTGAAACAAATGAATCTTTTACAATCCATTGCACAAGAACAGCTTCGGACAGATCTTCCTAACTTTCGCCCAGGCGACACGTTGAAAGTATACGTAAAAGTTATCGAGGGATCACGCGAGCGTATCCAGCTATTCGAAGGTGTTGTTATTAAGCGCCGCGGTACTGGTA
Source organism: Paenibacillus sp. GCM10023252 (assembly GCF_042653305.1). Classification (NCBI taxonomy): domain Bacteria; kingdom Bacillati; phylum Bacillota; class Bacilli; order Caryophanales; family Paenibacillaceae; genus Paenibacillus; species Paenibacillus sp. GCM10023252. The sequence goes on along the minus strand of NZ_JBHSHW010000001.1, from coordinate 266,640 downwards.
TTTCCAAGACGTTCACGGTTCGTAAAATTTCCTACGGTGTTGGCGTGGAAAGAACGTTCCCGCTTAACTCGCCTAAGATTGACAAGATCGAAGTGCCTCGTCGTGGTAAAGTACGTCGTGCTAAACTGTACTACCTGCGCAGCCTTCGTGGTAAAGCAGCTAGAATTAAAGAAATTCGTTAATTTGAAACGACAAGAGGGGCTTGGTCAAACAAGCTCCTTTTCGTTATTTCAATAGCAGCGCTGATTGCTGACATTAAACCTAGGAAAGAAGGCGCAAGATGGACAATCATCAGCGAGGCGAGGAGACTTCATCAGAGGTCTTGAACAATCAACAACATGATTCTGTACATACGGATAGCTTGAATGTGCAGCCGAGTCAACCTGGCAGAGGCGGCAATCGGGCGTATAAGGAAATTGTAGAGTGGATTAAGGCGCTCACCATTGCTATCGTATTCGTATTCGTTATCCGCATGTTCCTGTTCTCTCCGTTCATCGTAGAAGGCCCTTCGATGCAGCCTAACTTCGAGACTGGCGAGCATATTATTGTCAATAAGATCTTGTATGATATCCGCGACCCGAAGCGCGGGGAAGTGGTCGTCTTCCATGTACCTGAGGAGAACCGCGAGTTCATCAAGCGTGTAATTGGCATCCCTGGGGATAAAATAAAGGTAGAAGGCGACGACGTCTATATTAATGATAAAAAAATAGACGAGCCTTACTTAAAGGACGCTATCAAGGCGGCGCATGATGCTGGTGAGTTGTATAATATCGGTCCGGGCTTCCCGAACAACGAGAATCAGGATGCCGTTGTTCCTGAAGGGACGATATTCGCCATGGGCGACAACCGCGGCGACAGCCGTGACAGCCGGATGATCGGCTATGTGAATGACAAGGAAGTTATTGGCCGTGCTGATGTCATCTTCTGGCCGCTTAACAAGCTTAAGCTGATCAAGCACGGTTAAATCGAGGGTGAGGTGAGTATATGACCATTCAATGGTTCCCTGGTCATATGACAAGAGCAAGACGGCAAATTCAAGATAAACTGAAGCTGATCGACATTGCCATTGAGCTGCTTGATGCACGTATCCCGCTCTCAAGCCGGAATCCAATGATTGATGAGATATTAGCGGGCAAGCCTCGCTTGATTGTGCTTAATAAGTCTGATCTGGCAGATCCTAAGGTGACGGAGCAGTGGATGGCGTACTTCCGCTCGGAAGGTCATGAATGTGTATCCATTGATGCGAACACGGGGACACGGATTGGCGATATCGTCGTCAAGTCGAAGCTGCTGCTGCATGCGAAGATTGAGCGGCAGATATCGAAGGGCATTAACCCGCGGGCGATTAGAGGTCTTATCGTCGGTATTCCTAACGTTGGGAAGTCGACGCTAATTAACCGACTGGCAGGCAAGAACATTGCAGCAACTGGTGATCGGCCCGGCGTAACGAAGGGTCAGCAATGGATTAAGATTGGCACAGAGATGGAGCTGCTCGACACGCCTGGTATTCTATGGCCGAAGTTCGAGGATCCCATCGTAGGCTATAGACTTGCGGTTACGGGAGCGATTAAGGAAGAGATCTTGAATATCGACGATATCGCTTTTCACGCGGTGAAGGAGCTGTGCGCTCGTTATTGGCCGGCGATGAAGGAGCGGTTCGACCTGGACACGCCTCCTAAGGATCTGGACGACTCGGATGAGATTGTTCGCATCATGGAGGAGATCGGGCGCAGACGGGGCTGCTTGATTGGCGGCGGCAGAGTCGACTTCGAGAAGGTATCTGTCATTGTATTGCGTGAGATGCGTGCGGGCAAGATGGGCAAGATCTCGCTCGAGGAACCGCTGACTGCGATGGCGCATCTTAGCGTGCCGGGCAAGGGCGAACAAGAATAACAACCAGATTCTAACGTCAGGGGAAGACGAAGGCTATGCTGGACTATGAAGTACCGCTATGGCAGCAGGGCTATGGGTCTGTTGCCGGCGTAGATGAGGTAGGGAGAGGCTGTCTGTTCGGAGACGTGGTGGCAGCGGCTGTCATCCTGCCTCCTGGATTAATCATTGAAGGCGTGAATGATTCCAAGAAGCTCTCTGAGAAGAAGCGAGAACAACTGTATGAACTCATTCGGGAGCAGAGCATCGCGTGGTCGGTTGCTCGAATTGACTCGGTCATAGTGGATAAGATTAATATTAAGCAAGCGGCCAGGCTCGCTATGAAGAAGGCAGTCGAATCACTCTCCGTCGCGGCGGACTACCTGCTCGTCGATGCAGAGAAGGTAGATGTGGAGCTGCCGCAGCTGTCCATCATTAAGGGTGATGCGAACAGCCAGTCGATTGCAGCTGCTTCCATCATGGCCAAGGTAACGAGAGACCGGCTGTGTACAGGGGAGTGGGATCTGCTGTACCCGGCTTACGGTATCGCGATACATAAGGGCTACGCGACGAAGCTGCATCGGGAGAAGCTGCTGGAATACGGACCTAGCCCGCTGCACCGCAGATCGTTTCTGGGCAAGATCCTGCCTGTGGAGCAGCTGGAGCTGTTCTGAGCAGGGGACATGAGACTAGTGACATGAAGATAAGCAAGTCCTCTTGAGCAGGGTGAACAGGGGATAAGACCATAAGCAAGTCCTCTTGAGCAATAGATAAGATCATAAGTCGATAAGTAAGTCTCTTGAGCAGGAGATAAGACCATAAGTCGATAAGCAAGTCCTCCACATGAGGGGCTGAAGGATGATTGTATATTCTTTAGTCTGTTGGTGTGGAGGGCTTGTTTTTTGTTGTGTTGGGGAAGGGGGGGCTTGTTGGAGGGGGGGATAGGTGGATAGGTAGATATAGGTAGATAGGAAGACAGGAGGAAGACAGCAGGAAGACAGGGAGATAGGTATTAAGTGGAGAATTCTAGGGGGCGACCGCCTTGATGCAACGCCACACTGCATGCTGGGAGCTTCGCGTGCTAACGCAGTTCTTAGAGCGTCAATGCATTGGTTGCGTAGGGGGAGTTAACGTGGATAATCCTCGTTAAGCCAGCTGTAGGTGACTGAAGGTAATGAGTTAACAAGGAAAATCATTGTTAAGGTGAATCTGACCCGCCGATATGAAGGTTTGAGGGGAATTAACGAGGATAATCCTCGTTAAACCAGCTCCAGGTTGCTGTCAGTACTGAGTTAACAGGGAAAAACATTGTTAAGGTGATCTATGTCACATCGATAAAGTTCATAAATTGAGGGCAGAAACGTAAATGAGATAGAGGATTCGACCGATAATGATTAGGTGTGAGGGAGTTCGGATATGTAGTTAGATAGAGGTAGACTTGGGGAAAACGACGTAGGAGCGGTGCGTAATGAATATAAGTCAGATGATGAGAAGCCTGCTGGGCGAGACGACCGCTGGGGAAGGCCGGACGATGGAGCTGAAGGTAGGCCAAGTTGTTCGCGGTGTAGTTATGCAAGTGCTCGACCATAACGAAGGAATTGTGCAGGTGAACGGCGTGCAGGTCAGAGCACGCCTGGACTCTCCCATGCAGGCTGGCCAAGCTGCGCTGCTGCAGGTGCAGCCACAGTCGACGGCCGGGCAGATTGTCCTGAAGCAAGTGGAGCAGGGCTCTGCTTCCTTGCCTGATGAGTCTCTGAAGCAGTGGGCCAAGACTCTAGGCCTGCCGGAGCAGAAGTGGGCGCTCGAGCTCGTGCGCGAGCTGCGGCGGGAAGGTATTCCGCTCGGCCGTGAGACGGCCGCAGCGCTTAAGGCTGCAGCAGCAGCGATGCCGCCAGGCGCGAATGCGGAGCAGTGGATGCGGGCGGCCGTCGCGGGGCTGAAGCGAGGGCTGCCGATCACAGGCGCCACGGTAGGTGCGCTGCAGCAAGTCATGTTCGGGCGCCCTGCGCATGAACTAATTGCTGTGCTGCAGGAGCAGGCGGCTTCCTTCGGTGGCAGCGGCGAAGCGCTCGATGGAGATGGGGCGCATGGTGGCAGCAAGGCTGGTGGAGCTGCGGCAGCTGCTGCGCAGCAAGCGGCGGCGAAGCTTGCCGCTGTGCTCGCACAGGGAGCAGCGCTGCTGCAAGGTGCGACCGGCGATGGCTCTGAGCTTCGACCAGCTGGCGGTTCCGCGTCAGGAGCTGTTGGACTTGCAGGCTCTGCAGCCGGACAAGCTGGGGCAGCTGGCTCTGGGGCTGGGGCTGGCTCGGCAGGAGCAACTGCTGGCTCTACAGCAGGATTAGCAGGGACTACTGGGGCAGTTGCGGGTTCTGCAGCTGGAGTGTCTGGAACCTCAGGGGCTGCAGCCGTAGCAGCAGGATCTGCAATGGGGCCTGGAGCCGGATTAGCTGGGGCATCAGTGGCAGCAAACGGGTCTGGAGCGGGATTAGCTGGGGCATCAGTGGCAGCACTCGGGCCAGGAGCTGGATCAGGTGCAGGTGCAGGTATAGGTGTAAGTACAGGATCAGGGGCAGGTGGAACGATAGCTTTAGGGTTAGGGGCTGGTTCAAGCGCATCAGCTGGTACAGGTGCAGGCAACGGAATGGGGAACGGAGCAGGTGTTGGTGTGCCTGGGGGTACTGGTACATCTGCGCCGTCCGCGCATGCGGGGGCGCTGCAAGCCCCGCCGGGCATGGCGCCGGGGGCAGCAGCCCCGGGAGCCCCGTCACCGAACTGGCTTGGCCAGTTCATCAAGTGGCTCGGGGTAGACCACGAGCACCAGCTCGCCCGCTCGCTGGTGAGCAGCAGTGCAAGCTCCGGGCAGCCGCCGGCCCAGCAGGGCCAGCCGCCTGCTGCCCAGAGCCCACTGCCGGCGGCCAGCCTAGCTGGGCCGCCTCAAGCAAGCCCCGGCGGGGCCGCAGGCGCAGCCCCGCCGCCTGCCGGCCAGCCGCAGCCGCCGCTCTCCGCGGCTCATGCGGCTGCCGGCCTGGGGCAGGCTGCTCTCCTGACGGAGCAGCCCGCCCTGCAAGAGCGCATCGCCGGCTCTGCTGCGGCGATGCTCCCGTCAGCGGGCGCAGCCGCTGCTGACGGACAGCCTCCGCTGACGCAGGAGTCGCTCAAGAGCGCGCTGCTGTCGCTAGTCGCAGCCGATGGCCTCCCTGCGTCGATCAAGGAGCCTGCGCAGCAGCTCCTTCAACAGATAACGGGTCAGCAACTGCTGCTGACCCCAGAGCGGGGCGGCGCGTTGTTCTCCCATGTGACCATGTTCATCCCGCTGAACGGACCGGATGGCAGTCAGACGGCATCTGTCCATATCCAGACGAGCCGCGGACGCAAGGGTGAGCTGGACGCGGATAATTGCCGACTCTTGTTCGACCTGCAGATGAAGACGCTCGGGACGACGCTTGTGGACGTGCATGTCGTGGACAAGATCGTCAGTCTTAATCTGTGGAACAACCATCCGCTGCTCGGCGAGCTGACCGAGAGCTCGCGACAGGAGGTCTCCGAGGCACTCGGCAGAGCTGGATATCAGCTGTTATCTCTACGGACGACTGTCATTCCTGACTCGTCGGCCCAGGTAGAAGTGCCTCTTGATAAGTCAGCGAAGCCTCAGCTTCCGCCAGACTTGACGGAATTCGCCTCCAATCGATACAGAGGAGTGGATCTGAAGGCATGACGTCAGACGACCAGCAGGATAAGAAGCCGCAGCCGCTGCGAAGAGCGGTCGCACTGAAGTATGAGCCGGGAGAGAAGGCTGCTCCCGTCCTTGCCGCCAAGGGGCAAGGGCATATCGCCGATCTCATCCTGCAGAAGGCAATGGAGAACGGTGTGCCCATTCAGGAGGATGCGTCACTCGTCGAGGTGCTCTCTAAGCTGGATGTGAATCAAGAGATTCCAGCCGAATTGTACACATTAGTAGCAGAGATACTCAGCTTCGTCTATCGATCAGATCAGAAGGCGAGGGATTACGTATGAGTTCTGCGGCGGAAGGAGGCTCAACCCGTCCGTCCAGCGGTTCTCGTCGTCAGACTGTGGGGAGAGTCGGGGAGGAGGCTGCTGCTGCCTATCTGCTGGAATCAGGCCATCGCATCGTAGAGCGGAATTGGCGCTGCCGGACAGGTGAGCTAGACATCATCGCCGAATATGGAGAGATACTCATCATTGTCGAGGTTAGAGCTCGAAGAGCGGGCGGGCGCTTCGGAACAGCGGCTGAATCGGTCGATGCGCGCAAGCAGCTGCAGGTTCGATTAACGTCCGAGGTGTATAGAAGAGGGGTCAGGGCGTCAGATCGAAGCGTTCGATTCGATGTCATTACCGTGCTCATGGATTATCAACTGTCAATCCTTGAGCTGAGACATATAGAAGGAGCGTTCTAGTCCAGCTAGAACGCCCCTTATCCATATGGCGTCAGATCATTCTACTGACATGACTACCATAATTGCACTTGATATCTCCTCAATATAAATGTCATTGACGTCCCGCGCTGCTGCGCGATTCCACACCGAGTCACCCCCCGAACCTGCATAGTAATCCCACCCCCACCGAACTGCTGGGTAATCCGTCCTGTACTCCCACTCCGCCCCTATAACGTCAATCCATCCCTCACTAACCCCTACACTACATCGTAATCCCATCCTGTACTGCCAACTCGCACTTGTTACGTCAATCCATCCCTCACCAACCCACCGAACTGCTAGGTAATCCGTCCTGTACTCCCACTCCGCCCTGTTACGTCAATCCATCCCACACCAACCTCCGCACTGCATCGTAATCCCATCCTGCCATCCCATCCCGCACTGTTACGTCATCCCACCCCTCACCAACACACCGCATTGACACCTGTTCCTACCCGTCATCCACCCGAACGCCGGTACTGAATGGCTTCCGCAACATGTACCGCTTCGACTGAGTCGCTCTGTTCGACATCTGCAATCGTCCGTGCCAGCTTCAGGATTCGATCATACGCTCTCATCGATATGCCAAGCGCGTCGAAGGCGTCCTCCATCAGCTTCACAGCCTCGCTCTTCAGCTGTATGGCGCGTCTGAGAGAGGCTCCTGCTAAGAGCTCATCTCCGCTCATCCCCTGTCTCCTGCTCCGGGCAGCCTGCCGCTCTCTAGCTTCCAGCACGAGATTGCGCATCTCTGCCGAGGACATCCCTGACGTGGTGTATTCGCTGATCGTAGGTCTGGGCACTTCCAGCTGGAGATCGATGCGGTCGAGCAGAGGTCCGGACATTCGGGACTGATACCGGGCGATGGAGCTTGGGCTGCAGGTGCAGAAGCGGTCACCGTAATCATGGCCGCGATAGCCGCATGGGCAAGGATTCATCGACGCTGCGAGCATCAGTCCAGCAGGGAATCGGAACACCGCCTTAGAGCGGGCAATCGTGACGAATCGATCCTCGAGCGGCTGGCGAAGCACCTCCAGCACGGCTCTGCTGAATTCAGGCAGCTCATCTAGGAAAAGCACCCCATGATGGGCGAGTGTAACCTCGCCCGGCTTCGGAATGGAGCCTCCCCCGATGAGTCCTCCGGATGAGATCGTATGATGAGGAGAGCGGAAGGGGGCAGTCCTCATTAATCCGTTAGCCGACATAAGCTTGCCGGCGATGCTGTAGATCTTCGTAACCTCGAGCGCTTCCTCCTCCGTCAGAGGCGGGAGAATCGTAGGCAGCCGGCGAATGAGCATCGTCTTGCCGCTTCCAGGTGGACCTGCAAGCAGAACATTATGTTTTCCGCTGGCTGAGATAAGCATGGCGCGCTTGGCCTGCTGCTGTCCCAGCACATCTCTATAATCTCCAAGTGCCTCGGCATGGTCCCCTTCATGATTAGCCCCTGAATGCTCATCCGTCTCACCGCTGATTCCTGCATACTCAATCTCTGACCAATCGAATGCAGCGCCCAGCGCAGCCGACTTCAGCTGCGCTAGATGCTCCAGCGCATACAACTTCATGCCGCTGATCCATGCTGCTTCAGGCGCATTCCGCGTAGGGAGCAGCACCTTGCTCATGCCGGATAGCTTCGCTTGCTCCATCATGGATAATACGCCGGGCACCGGACGAATGCTGCCGTCCAGCGACAGCTCACCGATTAGCAGCATGCCGTGGAATAGCTCGGCAGGCAATTGACCGCTGGCGGTCAGTACCCCGGCGGCAATTGCCAGATCGAAGGCGGTGCCTTCCTTGCGAAGATCGGCAGGAGCGAGATTAACGGTGATGCGGTCCAGCGGGAAGGTGAACCCGCAGTTCTTAATTGCGGCTCGCACCCTTTCGACTGATTCCCGCACAGCGGGATCCGGAAGACCAACTACAGATACTTGCGGCAAGCCGCTGGATATATCGACCTCTACTGCTATGCCCTTCCCCTCAACCCCATAGACACTTGAACTGTGCATTAAGCTGAACATGACAAAAAAAGCACCTCCACTCCGAATAAGACGGATGTAGGTGCTTCCTCACGGGTCCGTTGTTGCTTGCTTCCTATTTCCATCGTATTCCAAGAGATGCGTCTGTGTCAATGTATAGTTACACCTATCAACAACCATTATATGGACATTAGCCATTTTAATTATAGGTTCATTGTTGTTTTTCATTCTCGAATTGAGATAAGTATCATATCAAAAAAGCGTCTCCTGCATTCAGAAAAAGGAGGAAAGACTATAAAATAAGTGTTATTATAATAGAGGTTTGTGTATATGACTGATTTAGTCTGTGAAATGGAGGATTTTCGACAATGAATATCCATGAGTATCAAGGCAAAGAAGTCCTGAAACAGTATGGGGTTCTCGTACCTGAAGGCAAAGTAGCCTTCTCGGTTGATGAAGCAGTAGAAGCGGCAAAAGCGCTCGGAACACCGGTCGTTGTCGTGAAAGCTCAAATCCATGCTGGCGGACGCGGTAAAGCAGGGGGCGTCAAGGTAGCGAAAAGCATCGATGAGGTTCGCACGTATGCGAGCGAGATTCTCGGCAAGGTGCTCGTTACTCACCAGACAGGCCCTGAAGGCAAGGAAGTTAAGCGCCTTCTGATCGAACAAGGCTGCGACATCAAGAAGGAATACTATATCGGCGTCGTTGTTGACCGTGGGACAGGCCGCGTCGTTATGATGGCTTCAGAGGAAGGCGGCATGGACATTGAAGAAGTGGCCCATAACACGCCTGAGAAAATCTTCAAAGAAGTAGTAGATCCGGCTGTTGGCCTGCAAGCTTATCAAGCTCGCAAGCTGGCTTACTCCATTAATATCCCGAATGAGCTTGTGAACAAGACGGTGAAGTTCATGCTGGCTCTGTACACGGCATTCGTAGAGAAGGATTGCTCGATTGCTGAGATTAATCCGCTCGTAGTAACTGGCGACGGCAACGTAATGGCGCTGGATGCGAAGCTGAACTTCGATTCCAATGCGCTGTACCGTCACAAGGATATTCTTGAGCTGCGCGACCTCGAAGAGGAAGATGCGAAGGAGATCGAAGCTTCGAAGTACGACCTGAGCTACATTGCTCTTGACGGGAACATCGGCTGTATGGTTAACGGTGCCGGTCTTGCGATGGCAACGATGGACATCATTAAGTATTACGGCGGAGACCCGGCCAACTTCCTAGATGTAGGGGGCGGTGCGACGACGGAGAAGGTAACTGAAGCATTCAAGATTATTCTCTCCGACGAGAAGGTGAAGGGAATCTTCGTTAACATCTTCGGCGGCATTATGCGCTGCGACGTCATCGCTAACGGTGTAGTTGAAGCGGCGAAGCAGATCGGTCTGGACCGTCCGCTCGTTGTCCGTCTGGAAGGCACGAACGTTGACCTTGGCAAGCAGATCCTGAATGAATCAGGATTGAACATCGTAGCGGCAGACTCCATGGCGGACGGCGCTCAGAAGATTGTCGCTCTCGTTAAGTAAGAACGTACGCATACGAATTCGATCAGGGGATGTGAGTTGAAGGTGAGTATTCTCGTTAACAAAGATACGAAGGTTATTACACAAGGGATTACTGGTGCAACCGGCTTGTTCCATGCCAAGGGCGCACTTGATTACGGCACGCAAATGGTTGGCGGCGTTACACCTGGCAAGGGCGGAACGAACGTTGACATTACGCTGGAGAACGGTTCAACTGTATCTCTGCCGGTATTCAACACGGTTGCTCAAGCAGTAGCTGCAACTGGTGCGAACGCATCGGTTATCTATGTACCGCCTGCATTCGCTGCAGACGCCATCATGGAAGCGGTAGATGCTGAGCTTGACCTCGCGATCTGCATTACAGAAGGCATTCCTGTACTTGACATGGTTCGTGTCACTCGTTACATGGAAGGCCGCAAGACACGTCTGATCGGACCTAACTGTCCAGGCGTGATTACTCCAGGCGAATGCAAGATCGGCATCATGCCGGGCTACATTCATACGAAGGGCCACGTAGGTGTCGTATCCCGCTCTGGAACACTGACTTACGAAGCGGTTCATCAGCTCACCACTCGCGGCATTGGACAATCCTCTGCTGTCGGTATCGGCGGAGACCCGGTTAAGGGCTCTGAGTTCATTGACATTCTGAACATGTTCAATGAAGATCCGGATACTTATGCGGTCATCATGATCGGTGAGATTGGCGGTACAGCGGAAGAAGAAGCTGCTGAATGGGTGAAGGCGAACATGAAGAAGCCGGTTGTCGGCTTCATCGGCGGCGCAACGGCTCCTGAAGGCAAGCGTATGGGACATGCTGGCGCGATTATCTCCGGCGGCAAGGGTACAGCGGCTGAGAAGATCGCTACGCTTGAAGCTTGCGGCATCAAGGTTGCTCCAACTCCATCGGAGATGGGCTCCACTCTCGTAAGCGTGCTTGAAGAGCGCGGTCTGCTTGAGACTTGCTTGACTCGTTAATTCGGGGCCGATTTGTGACCATGTAAGTTCATATGTATTTAATGAAGGTAAGCAACCTTTCAACTACCCGTTAACGGGTGTTGTCAGGTTGCTTTTTTTTGGTTTTGCGCTGAACGGTACAGAATCCATGACTGCAGTTGTATTGTGATTGCTAATTTGCAGGCTCGCTTGCATTCTTATATGATGTGAAGCACAATAGGATAGAATGCAAGACCGGGCCGCCTATGAGGGGATGACCGGATATGAACCAGAAGAATGAATGCCGAGAGATGATTATTAGACTTCATGAGACGCCGAATATCGGTTGGCATACGATTAACAAGGCGGTATCAGCTGCCATGTGGCAAGACGATCGGAACATGCGGGCAGAGAGATGGAGGGAGCTTGGCCTGAAGCCGCAGCAAGCGAATGCGGCAGCTGCAGCGATGCAGATGAGCTATGAGAAGGTCGAGAAGCTATATGAGCAGGTGGGAGCGACAATCGTTACCTATATGGATGAAGAGTATCCTGAACCTCTGAAGCAGATTGCTGATTATCCTTGGGTGCTGTATGCGAAGGGTCGAATAGAGCTGCTCACTAGGCCGCTGCTGGCAATTGTCGGCACCCGCGTTCCAAGTGCGTATGGTAAGCACACAACGATGAAGCTCGCGGAGGAGCTCTCGCATGAGTACTTGACGATTGTAAGTGGACTCGCCAGCGGAGTGGATAGTCTCGCACATGAGGCTGCATTGAAGGGTCCAGGCAGCACGATTGCTGTGATGGGGACCGGGATCAATGAGGTCTACCCCCCGAATCATCAGTCCTTATACCGAAGGATTGCCGAGCAGGGACTTGTCATTACGGAGACACCGATGGGTGTGAAGCTCCATCCAGGCATGTTCCCGCTGCGCAATCGGATCATAGCAGGGATGACTTTTGGAACAATCGTAGTCGAGGCGGCTGTGAGCAGCGGTTCGCTTATTACCGCTGATATGGCCATACAGGCTTCTCGAGAGGTGTTCGCGGTTCCAGGTCCTATCAACTCTCCGAAGAGTGTGGGCACGAATCATTTGATTCGAGACAGCGGGGCTAAGCTGATCACAAGCGCAGCGGATGTGATTGCGGAGCTGACTCCTCTTCAGGGGCAGCTAGAGAAGCTCCGGAGAGAGGCTGCCGCAGGAGGCAGAAGCGCTCGTGCAGCGGAGCCTATCCTAACCGAAGAAGAAGACAGACTATACAGAATTTTGCAAGAAAAGCCGTTAACTATGAATGAACTACACGAGCTGTCTGCCCTTCCGTTTGGACATTTGAACGCACTTCTGATAAATTTAACTATAAAACGGAAGATCCAGCAGCAATCCGGTTCAATATATATGGCATTGTAGCAACAGTGGAGAGAGGAGGCGCCTACCGTGGCAGATTCATTAGTTATCGTCGAATCACCGGCCAAAGCGAAAACTATCGGCAAATATTTGGGAAGCAAGTTTATCGTTAAGGCTTCCATGGGCCATATTCGCGATTTGCCGAAGAGCCAGATTGGCGTCGAGGTGGAGAATGATTTTCACCCCAAATATATAACGATTCGAGGCAAAGGCAGCGTCCTGAAGGAATTGAAGGATGCAAGCAAAAAAGTAAAAAAAGTCTATCTGGCGGCTGACCCGGATCGCGAAGGTGAAGCGATTGCGTGGCATCTGGCGCATTATCTGGATCTGGATGAGTCGGATACTTGCCGGGTCGTCTTCAATGAGATAACGAAGCAAGCCGTGAAGGATGCCTTCAAGACACCGCGGAAGATTGATATGGATCTTGTGAATGCGCAGCAAGCGCGAAGAATACTAGATCGCTTGGTCGGCTACAAGATCAGTCCGCTTCTGTGGAAAAAGGTGAAAAAAGGGCTGTCCGCTGGACGGGTGCAATCGGTTACCGTGAAGCTCATTATCGACCGTGAGAATGAGATCGATGCCTTCATTCCGGAGGAATATTGGTCCATTACCGCGGGGCTGAAGCAGAATGGCACGTCCTTCGATGCCAAGTACCATTCCATTGGCGGCGAGAAGCGCGAGCTTGGCAGTGAAGCTGAGATGCAAGCCGTGCTGGATGCAATGGGCGATAACACCTTCACCGTATCGGAAGTGAAGGAGAAGGAACGGCTGCGCAACCCGGCACCTCCCTTCATTACGAGCTCCCTGCAGCAGGAAGCGGCTCGTAAGCTGGGCTTCCGGGCATCGAAGACGATGTCGGTCGCTCAGCAGCTCTACGAGGGTGTGGATCTAGCCAAGGAAGGTACGGTTGGTCTCATTACCTATATGCGTACGGATTCAACCAGAATCTCTCCGGTCGCACAGGAAGAGGCGAAGGAGTACATTACGGAGAAGTATGGCGCGCCCTTCTTCCCAGAGCAGCCGAGAGTCTATACGAAGAAGAATAGCAATTCGCAGGATGCGCATGAGGCGATTCGTCCGACGTCAATTCTTCGTGATCCGGAGACGATGAAGCCTTATCTAAGCCGTGATCAACATAGACTATACAAGCTGATCTGGGAGAGATTCGTCTCCTCCCAGATGTCATCCGCAGTGCTCGATACGATGACAGTTGATCTGCAGTCCGGAGACGTTACCTTCCGCGCTACCGGATCTAAGGTGAAGTTCCCGGGCTTCATGAAGGTCTATGTGGAAGGGAACGATGACGGCACCGTAGAGGAAGAGAAGTTCTTGCCTCCCATTGCGGTCGGTGATGTCGTTCAGACCGATACGATAGAGCCGAAGCAGCACTTCACGCAGCCGCCTCCGCGTTATACGGAAGCACGGCTGGTGCGCACGCTCGAAGAGCTGGGGATAGGTCGTCCAAGTACTTATGCCCCTACGCTGGAGACGGTTCAGAAGCGCGGCTATGTCGCAATTGAAGAGAAGAAGTTCATGCCTACGGAGCTGGGAGAGCTCGTCATTCAGCTAATGGAGGAGTTCTTCCCCGAGATTCTTGATGCCGAGTTCACCGCTCACATGGAGGGAGATCTTGACCATGTGGAGGAAGGCAAGCAGGACTGGGTGAAGGTGCTGGCCGCCTTCTACGAGTCGTTCGAGAAGCGTCTTGAAGTAGCTGAGGAAGAGATGAAGGAGATCGAGATTCAAGATGAGGTGTCCGACGAGATCTGTGAGAAGTGCGGACGCCATCTCGTCTACAAGATGGGCCGGTTCGGCAAGTTCCTAGCTTGCTCAGGCTTCCCGGATTGCAGGAATACGAAGCCCATTGTCAAGGATATCGGCGTTCATTGTCCGAAGTGCGCGGAAGGCAAGATTATTGAGCGCCGCAGCAAGAAGGGCAGAATCTTCTATGGCTGCGATCAATATCCGGGCTGTGACTATGTCTCCTGGGATAAGCCATCCGGCAAGCCATGTCCGAAGTGTGAGACAATGCTTGTAGAGAAGCGGAACAAGAACGGCACCAGGCTGCAATGTACCGCCTGTGACTATTCGGAAGAGCTGCCTGAAGAGCACGAGCAAGCATAGATTATTTTTCATCAATAGAGAGGCAGGTATTTGTTTTGTCTGAATTTCCAACTGTAACCGTCATCGGCGCAGGTCTGGCCGGCAGCGAGGCTGCATGGCAGATTGCCGCGCAAGGTGTCAATGTAATTCTATATGAGATGCGTCCGGTGTCGAAGACACCGGCTCACCATACCGATCAATTCGCAGAGCTCGTCTGCAGCAACAGCCTTCGCGCGAATGGGCTGGCTAATGCGGTAGGCGTGCTCAAGGAAGAGATGCGCCGGCTGGATTCCTTAATACTAGGCTGCGCGGACCGTAATGCGGTACCTGCAGGAGGAGCGCTTGCGGTCGACCGTGACGGCTTCTCCGGTGAAGTGACGAGGCTCCTGAAGGAGCATCCGCTCATTGAGGTGCGTAATGAAGAAGTGAGCGAGATTCCGAAGGACGGTCTGGTCGTCATTGCGACAGGACCGCTCACAGCGCCAGCCTTGTCGGCGCAGATCAGGGATCTGCTCGGAGAGGAGTACTTCTACTTCTACGACGCAGCTGCTCCGATCGTAGAGAAGGACTCCATCGACATGAGCAAGGTGTATCTGGCATCCAGATATGATAAGGGTGAAGCAGCTTACCTCAACTGCCCGATGACGGAAGAGGAGTTCAATATCTTCCATGAAGCCTTAGTCACAGCTGAGAAGGCAGAGATTAAGGACTTCGAGAAGGAAGTATACTTCGAAGGCTGTATGCCAATAGAAGTAATTGCTTCCCGCGGCAAGCAGACCGTACTGTTCGGACCAATGAAGCCGGTCGGGCTAGTTAATCCGCATACAGGCAAGCTGCCTCACGCCGTTATCCAGCTTCGCCAGGATAATGCAGCCGGTACGCTGTACAACCTGGTTGGCTTCCAGACCCACTTGAAGTGGGGCGAGCAGAAGCGTGTATTCTCGCTCATTCCTGGCCTTGAGAATGCAGAGTTTGTCAGATACGGTGTCATGCACCGCAATACGTTCATCAATTCTCCGCGAGCGCTGCGTCCGACGTACCAGCACAAGGAACGGGATACGCTGTTCTTCGCCGGTCAGATGACAGGCGTAGAGGGTTACGTAGAATCGGCAGCATCCGGGCTTGTAGCAGGCCTTAACGCTGCGCGAGTGGCGAAGGGTCTAGAGCCGGTTGTCCTCCCTTCAGATACGACGCTTGGTTCAATGGCGCAATATATTACGACAGCGGACTTCAAGCACTTCCAACCGATGAATGCGAACTTCGGCCTGTTCCCTCCGCTGGAGAAGCGGCTGAAGAGCAAGAAGGAGAAGAATGAAGCGATCGCGAATCGCGCCTTGGAAGGACTGGAGCGGTTCAAGCAAGATGAGCTCGGGTATGTAACGCAAATCTAATCATGCTGGAGGCTGAATCACATGGAAATGCAATTTCATGCGACTACCATCTGCGCTGTTCGCCATAATGGCAAGGGTGCTATTGCAGGGGACGGTCAGGTCACATTCGGGAACAGCATGGTTATGAAGAGTTCGGCCAAGAAGGTAAGAAGGCTGTATCGCGGGCAAGTGGCCGCCGGCTTCGCCGGATCTGTCGCTGACGCGATCACCCTATTCGAGAAGTTCGAGGCGAAGCTTGAAGAGCATCACGGCAATCTGCAGCGTGCAGCGGTGGAGCTCGCCAAGGAATGGCGTTCTGACCGTGTGCTGCGCCGGCTGGAAGCGATGATGCTCGTCATGGATAAGGAAGGCTTGCTGCTCATCTCAGGCAATGGTGAGATCATTGAACCGGATGACGGCATCCTTGCAATCGGGTCAGGCGGCAGCTTCGCGCTATCAGCAGCTCGAGCACTGAAGCGGCATGCAGTCGACTTGACCGCTGCAGAGATGGCTCGTTCGTCGCTGGAGGTCGCAGCTGACATCTGTGTATATACGAATCGCAACATTATTGTCGAAGAGATTGGCTGACCATTCTATTCAAGGCGGAGGGGATCCATTCATGGTGAATGAAGCGCTGACACCGCGGCAGATCGTCGCAGAGCTGGACAAATATATTGTGGGTCAGAAGGCGGCCAAGCGCTCAGTCGCAATTGCGCTGCGCAATCGGTATCGCCGTAGCCGGCTCGAGGAATCGATACGCGATGAGATCGTTCCGAAGAACATTCTAATGATTGGACCAACCGGTGTCGGCAAGACCGAGATTGCCCGCCGCCTGGCGAAGCTGGTGCATGCACCGTTCGTGAAGGTCGAAGCGACGAAGTTCACAGAGGTCGGATATGTCGGCCGTGATGTGGAATCGATGGTGCGTGATCTCGTCGAGACCTCAATACGGATGGTGAAGCTAGAGAAGACCGAGAAGGTGAAGGACCGTGCGGAGAAGCTGGCTAATGAGCGTATCGTCACCCTGCTTGTCCCTTCCCGAGCGAAGACCAAGTCACAGAAAAATCCGTTCGAGATGCTGTTCGGCAATCAGCAGTCCTCCAATGAATCGGTTGAGGAGCCTGAGCATGACGAGACGATTATTCATAAACGCAAGGACATAAAAGAACAGCTGGCTGCGGGGCTTCTCGAGAATGAAGTAATCGAGATCGAGGTGGAGGATACTTCTCCCAATATGCTCGACATGCTGTCCGGCCAAGGGCCTGAAGGAATGGGCGGCATGAATATGCAGGAGATGCTGGGGCAGTTCATGCCGAAGCGGACGAAGAAGCGCAAGCTTCCAGTTAGAGAAGCGCGCAAGGTACTGACGCTGGAGGAAGCTGGGAAGCTGATCGACATGGACGATGTCATTGCGGAGTCTGTCCAGCGGGCGGAGCAGTCCGGCATTATTTTCATCGATGAGATTGATAAGATTGCCAGCCCTTCCCGAGGGTCAGGGCCTGATGTGTCCCGTGAAGGGGTACAGCGCGATATTCTGCCAATCGTCGAAGGCTCGACGGTGATGACGAAGTATGGTCCGGTCAAGACGGACTATGTCCTGTTCATCGCAGCAGGCGCGTTCCATATTGCGAAGCCGGCTGACCTCATACCGGAGCTTCAAGGGCGGTTCCCCATTCGGGTGGAACTCACGAGCCTAAGTCTCGATGACTTCATCAGTATATTGAAGGAACCGAAGAACGCTCTGACGAAGCAATATGCTGCCTTGCTGCAGACGGAAGGCATTCACATTGAATTCTCCGATGAGGCGATTAAGGAGCTGGCTTCCATTGCAGCAGACGTGAATCGGAATACGGAGAACATTGGTGCAAGAAGATTGCATACGATCCTGGAAAAGCTGCTGGAGGACTTATCCTTCGAAGCGCCTGATCTGAATCTGGAAGAGATGACCATAACGCCTGAATATGTGCGTGACAAGCTGGCCAGCATTGCGCAGAATCGCGATCTGAGCCAATATATACTGTAAGTGTAAGCAGCTTCTGGGAGGCAATGGCATGACGTTATTAACCAAGACAAGAACGCTTAATCGACTGCTGCAGAGAGCAGCAGGGAAGGCGTTGAACTTCCGCGAGATGGCCGAGGTATTATGCAGTACGATACAGACGAACGTATTCGTCGTCAGCCGCAGAGGGAAAATTCTAGGCTGTGCGGCTGCAGGCGTATATGAGCATGATGCGATGCGCGCGATGTCTGTGGAGGAGCTGAGATTCCCTATTGACAGCAATGCAAGGTTCCTAGACCTGCAGGAGCCTGTCACCAATGTGCAGCCGGATGTCGGCGTCAGCCGGACATTCCCTCCGCTCGGCAATCAGGAAGTGATGACAGTCGTCCCCATCATCGGTGGAGGCGACCGGCTAGGTACGCTCGTGCTCACAAGAGAGAGCGGGTCCTTCGATGATGATGATCTTATCCTAGCGGAATATGGCTCCACGATTGTCGGCATGGAGATCTTGCGCGAGCGGGCTGAAGAGGTAGAACAAGAGGCACGCAGCCGTGCTGTTGTGGCCGTGGCTGTCGGCTCTCTCTCCTTCAGTGAGCTCGAAGCGGTAGACCATATATTTGAGGAGCTCGACGGCAAGGAAGGCCTGCTCGTCGCTTCTAAGATAGCTGATCGTGTAGGCATTACCCGGTCAGTCATCGTGAACGCGCTGCGCAAGCTGGAGAGCGCTGGTGTAATTGAGACGAGATCGCTTGGCATGAAGGGAACCTATATCAAAATATTGAATCACCAGCTGCTTCAAGAGCTAAGTAAATTAAAATCAAGCTAAAATTTAAAATCGGGACTATATGCCCAGTTGAAACCCTATCTTAATAAAAGATAGGGCTTTTTTCTTATTGTAATAAAATAGGAAATTGATGAAGATTAGCATATCGGCAAAAGTCGACAGATTCGTCTCATTTTTTTAATTTTTCCTGTCGAACTTAGCAGGAATGAGCGATATTCTGTTGAATAGTAAAATGAGAAATCTCTCATCAGGAAAGTGGTGAATACAACGTGAATTTGTTAAATGGCGCAGCATTTGGCAGGTTAGAAGGTTCTCTACAAGCAGCCGAAATGCGGCAGCGCGTCATCTCTGACAATGTGGCTAACGCAGATACGCCTAATTTCAAGCGATCCGAGGTTGTTTTCGAAGAATTACTGACGAAGCAAATGGGCACTGGACAAGAGACCAAGCTGAATGGCAGAAGAACGGACACGAAGCATATGGTCATTGGCGCTCCCAGTGAGCAGCCTCTAGCTGCCGTTGTTCGTGAAGATCGCACGCTCATGAACAATAACAAAAATAATGTCGACATTGATCGTGAAATGTCGCTCCTTGCGAAAAATCAGCTTCGGTATAACTTCTATGTTCAACAGATTAATCATGATGTCACGATGATGAGAACCGCGATTGAGGGGAGAGGTTAATAGTGAAGATTACGAATGGCTTCGACATTAGCGCTTCAGCCTTAACCGCTCAGCGGTTAAGAATGGATGTCATCTCGTCCAATATCGCTAATGCCGAAACGACAAGAGCCAGCTATGTGAATGGAGAATTCATTCCGTATAAGCGCAAGATGGTTGTACTCGAGCCGATGCAGCGTAAGTTCTCCGATGTGCTGGGAGAGCAGTTAGGAACCGGCACTTCAGCTCCTGGTGTGAAGGTGAGCCGTGTAGTGGAAGATCAGACACCGACTAAGCTAGTCTACAATCCTACTCATCCCGACGCGGACGCGAAGGGGTATGTTCATATGCCTAATGTGGATGTGACGAAGGAAATGGTTGATATGATTGCAGCGTCCCGTTCCTATGAAGCGAATGTAACGGCGCTGAATGCATCCAAGTCCATGTTCATGAAGGCTATGGAAATCGGCAGATAACTTACAGAAGGAGGATAACGATACTTCATGATTCAACCTATCACACTTCAGGCTGTTCAGCCCGCTAACACGCTAGGACAAGCAGCCAAGATGCAGGCGACGCCAGCACAGCTAACCCAGTCGTTCGGAGATTATCTCGAGCAAGCCATCAACGGGGTTAGCGCCCAAGAACAAAACGTACATAAAATGAACGATAAATTCATTATCGGCGAAGTGGATGTATCAGCGGTCATGATCGCCTCAGAGCAAGCCCAGCTTAGCCTGCAGCTTACTTCACAGATTCGCAACAAAATGGTAGAGGCCTACCAAGAAATTATGCGAATGCAGGTATAATCGCAGCCGTGCTGCGGCAAAGAATTTGGGTGAGGTGACAACGTGAACGAGAGATTCGCCCAATATCGAGGAAGACTCGGACAGTTTTGGAGTCAGATGGGCAAAAAACAGAAGATTTGGTTAGGTGCAACAGTTGGAGTATTGATTCTATCTCTCATAATTCTAACATTAATTTTTACTAAGACTGATTATGAAGTTGCCTTCCAAAACTTAGATACAACGGATGCAGCAGCTATTATGACCCATCTAGATGCGAGCGGAATTCCATATGAGCTCGGTGCGAACGGACAGACGATCTCCGTCCCTAGTGCGGTAGCATCTAAGGTGAAGGTCGATGTTGGGTCTCAGGGCCTAGTTCAGAATGGATCCATTGGATTCGAATCCTTCGAGCAGTCTTCATCACAGTTCGGTACGACGGAGAATGAATTCAATGTCAAATACCGCAACGCATTGAACGGAGAGATTCAACAGCTGCTTAACGGCATGCAAGGTGTTCAGAGCTCGAATGTGCTCGTTAATCTTCCCGAAGACAGTGTCTTCTTAACAACGGAAGAAGCGGAGCGCGCTTCTGCTTCCATCATGCTGAAGTTCACTGGCGGCTATCGTCCTTCTCAGAAGGAAGTAGACGGATACTTCAATCTAGTGAAGACGGCTGTTCCCAATCTAGCAATCGAGGATATTACCATCTCTAGTCCGCAAGGCGAGCTGCTTCCTTCAGAGACGAACGGGGACGCAGCAGGCAATGCGGAGACGGTCAATGCACAGTTCCAAATTCAACGGAAGTATGAAACCGATCTTAAGAAAAACCTTCAGCAGTTCCTCGGTCCAATCGTTGGTTCGGATAACCTGGTCATCAGTGTAACCAGCTCCTTAAACTTCGAGAAAAGGACGACGAAGGAAGATCTCGTTCGACCGCTGGCTGATAACGACAATAACGGAATTATTATTAGTGAAGAAGTGAAGAGCAGCTCCTCAACAAATACGGACGGAGCGTCCGGTGGAGTAGCAGGCACTGGCGAGACCGATGTTCCTGGCTATCAAGCGGCAAACGGCTCGGGCGAATCGGCTTCCGAAGATAATTCTAGAATTACCAATTATGATGTAGATCGCATCACGAACAATATACTCTCCAGCCCCTATGTAGTCAGCGACTTATCGATCAGTGTTGGAGTGGAGAAGGATAAGCTGGATGAAGAGACGAGAGCGGGCTTTGAGAGAGTCTTGAAGTCTGTCGTGATCGCACAGCTAGCTGCTTCAGGACAGAACGTTAATGATGACGTGCTAATTAGCAAAAAGGTTTCACTCATCGCGCAGAACTTTGCTGAAGGCAGTGACTCCTCAACAAGCGGATTATCAATGGCTTGGATCGCAGGCCTAGGTATTGCTGCGCTTGCTATAATCGGTGGTCTAATCTTCGTCATTGCTCGAAGACGCAAGCAAGCGGAAGAGGAAGAGCTTGAACTCTCCGCACCGGCTAAGCTTGAATATCCGACTCTGGATATCGAGACGCTTCAAAATGACAGTCAAGCACGTAAAAATCTTGAAACATTGGCCAAACGCAAGCCAGATGAGTTCGTCAATCTTCTTCGTACTTGGCTAGTGGAGGAATAGAGGTGGCTATTCATGGCTAAATTCGCAGCAGGACTGAGCGGCCGCCAAAAGGCCGCCATTCTATTGATCACATTAGGGCCTGAAGTATCCGCACAAATCTTCAAGCACTTAAGAGAAGAAGAGATCGAACAGCTCACGCTTGAGATTGCTAATGTGCGCAAGGTCGACAGTACGGAGCGGGATACGATTCTAAGCGAGTTCCATCAAATCTGCATGGCACAAGAATATATTTCGCAGGGCGGGATTGCTTATGCCAAAGAGATTTTGGAGAAGGCGCTTGGAGAGAACAGAGCTGTAGAAGTCATTAACCGGTTGACGGCAACACTGCAGGTACGGCCGTTTGATTTTGCCAGAAAAGCAGAGCCTGCCCAGATTCTTAACTTCATTCAAAATGAGAACTCGCAAACGATTGCCTTGGTGTTGTCCTATCTGCAATCGGAGCAGTCCTCTCAAATTCTATCTTCACTGCCGCAAGAGAAGCAGGCGGACGTTGCTCGCAGAGTTGCACTCATGGACAGCACCTCTCCTGAAGTCATCTCGCAAGTGGAGCGGGTGCTTGAGCAGAAGCTGTCAGCAACCGTAACGCAAGATTATAACAACGCCGGCGGTATTGATTCGATCGTTCAAATATTGAACGGAGTCGACCGTGGAACGGAACGTACGATCTTGGATGCGCTAGAGATACAAGATCCCGAGCTGGCTGAAGAGATCAAGAAGCGGATGTTCGTCTTCGAGGATATCGTCAATGTGGACAACCGTTCCATCCAGCGCATTGTGCGTGATATTGAGAACTCTGATCTGCAGCTTGCCCTTAAGGTGGCGAGTGAAGAGGTGCGTGAAGCCATCTTCCGTAACATGTCCAAGCGTATGGCTGAGACATTCAAGGAAGAGATGGAATTCATGGGACCTGTTCGCTTGCGTGATGTGGAAGAAGCACAGACCCGTATCGTGGCTACGATTCGCCGACTGGAAGAGTCCGGTGAGATTATCATAGCTCGCGGCGGAGGGGATGATATCATTGTCTAACTTAATCAAGTCAGCACACGTCGTGCCGCTTGAAGAGCTTAAGCAGCTGCAATCTATTACCCATCATTCACTAGATTCAAACAACTTGGAACAACAAATTATTGAAAATATTGAACCAGTGCCTGATGAGGAGACGATCTCACTAAGAGATCAGATTCTAGCTGATGCGAAGCAATTCGCGGAAGAGCAAGTTAGAGCGGCCAGCGAGCAGAGCGAGCAGCAATTGAAGCAGGCTGAAGAGGACATCTCTGCCTGGTGGGAAGAGCGGCGATCTCAAGACGAATTCGTCATCGTAACTGCCCAGCAGGATGGCTACTCTCAAGGCTATGCGGACGGTCAAGCTGCAGCGGAGGCTGATCTCAAGGCGCAGTGGGAGCATAGACTCGCGGAAGCGAGCGGGATCTTGCAGACGTCCTATCAGATGAGAGAGCAAATCATTCAAGAGTCAGAGCCCTTCCTAGTAGAACTCAGTATCGCAATCGCTGAGAAGGTAATTGGAGAGCAGCTTACCGTCTCGCCGTCGATTGCCATTGATCTTATTCGGAAGTCACTCAGCCGCAGACGTGAGCAAGGGGTCATTGCCTTGTGTGTAGCTCCTTCACAGCTAGCCTTCGTTCAAGCCGCAAGGGAGGAGCTGAATCTAGCGATTGACTCTCAAGCTGAGCTGCAGATTCTGCCTGACTCAACGGTGAAGGACAGCGGCTGTGTCATACGTTCAGCCTACGGGAGTATCGATTCACGGATTGACACCCAGCTAGCTGAGATTAAGCGTGAACTGATGAGTCTTGCACTTGATCAATCATCGGAGCGAGGGCAATCCCATGCAATCGATTAAGCTGGACGTCGCGAAGTATATCGAGCATCTGCGCCCGCTGGATACGGTGCGGGTTAACGGCAAGGTCACTCAGGTCATTGGACTAACTGTAGAATCGGAAGGTCCGCCGGATGCAAGTATCGGTGATGTGTGTCTCATCTATCCTTCCAAGTCGCAGAAGCCGCTTAAGGCGGAAGTGGTAGGCTTCCGAGAGAACAAGGTTATCCTAATGCCTCTCGGTGATCTTCAAGCCATTAGTCCTGGCTGTGACGTAGTCGGAACGGGCAAGCCATTATCTGTGCAGGTCGGCTCAGAGCTGCTTGGCAAGGTGCTTGACGGACTCGGAAGACCGCTGGACGGTTCCTACCTTCCTAGCCGAATGCCTCACAGCTCCACTTACAATGAACCAAGCAATCCGCTCAGTCGTCCGAGGGTGCTGGAGCCTCTAGGTATCGGAGTTCGTGCGATTGACGGACTCCTCACCGTAGGGCGAGGACAGAGGGTAGGCATCTTCGCAGGCTCTGGTGTTGGGAAGAGTACGCTGCTAGGCATGATTGCCAGGAACACAACAGCTGATGTGAACGTCATCGCTCTCATCGGTGAGCGCGGCCGTGAAGTGCTGGAATTCATCGAGAAGGACTTAGGGCCTGAAGGGCTCGCACGCTCAGTCGTCATCGTAGCTACCTCCGATCAGCCGGCACTTATCCGGATGAAGGGTGCTCTAATCGCAACTACCATTGCGGAATACTTCAGAGACCGCGGTCTGAACGTTATGCTCATGATGGATTCCGTCACAAGGTATGCGATGGCGATGCGTGAGGTTGGTCTTGCTATCGGCGAGCCCCCTGCAACGAGAGGCTATACGCCATCGGTATTCGCCAATCTGCCTAAGCTGCTCGAACGAGCAGGTACCGGTCCGACTGGCTCCATTACTGCCTTCTACACGGTGCTAGTGGATGGAGACGATATGAATGAACCGATAGCGGACGCAGTCCGGGGCATACTTGACGGCCACATCGTGCTCACTCGAGAGCTGGCGAATAAGGGACACTTCCCAGCTATTGATATCTTGTCTTCGGTCAGCCGCGTCATGAAGGAGATCGTAACCGAGGACCAGCAGGATGCCGCTAATCAATTGAAGAGGTTGCTCGCTACTTATAAGGGTTCGGAGGATCTCATCAATATCGGGGCGTATCAACAAGGCTCGAATGAAGAAATTGATCTAGCCATGCAATATATTCCGTCCATACTGGCCTACACGAAGCAGAGGACGAATGAGAAGGTGACTCTCCAGGAGGCACAGGAACTACTACTTCAGGAATTCGGCGGGAGATGATGAAGGGTAATGAAGGGATTTCGTTATTCATATCAGAAAATCATCGATCTAAAAAGCAGTGAAAAATCCCAGGCGGAATGGGTGCTGTCATCCGCACTAACCAGGCTCCAAGCGGAGGAGATGTCACTCTCTGAGCTGAGGATGACGAGGCAGGAATGGGAATCGAAGCAGCTTCACTCTGCACAAGCTGGTGTCTCACTCTCCGAGCTGCAAACTGTACAGCACTATCTAGATTATATCGACAGCTGTATAGAGAAGAAAGCTCTAGATGTGAGAAGAGCGGAAGGAGCGGTATCCCTGAGCAGATCCGGTCTTAGCGACAAGGTTAAGGCCGAGAAGGTATGGCTTAGAGCGAAGGATACAGCGCAGCAGCGCTTCCGTTATACAGCACAGTTGAAGGAGCAGAACGAGCTGGATGAGCTCGCAACCGTCCGATACTTGGTGCAAGCCCAATAATTAGGCTGTGCCGTTTTCGGTAGAGGAGGACAACAGATTGGCAGGTATGGAGATGGAGAAGCAAGGCTATAGCGGATTTGAACGTTTTATGTTTTTTGTAACACCGATCTTATTCACCCTAGTACTGTTAGGCGTCCTGCTGACCCTGTTCAACTATGATATTCGCAACAAGGCGCTGGAGATTGGCAATCAGATTCCGCTCCTCAGTGATATGCTTCCTGAGCCGCAGGCTGCAAGTGGAGTGAAGATGGACGATAGCGAGCTGAAGACAGGTAAGCTGTCGGAGCTGCAGGCTGCGCTCACCGTGAAGGAGCGGGCACTCAATGAAGCAACTGCAGCCAAGGCGAAGCTGGATCAGAGCGTCAAGGAGCTTCAGAGCGAGATCGATCAATTGAAGCGAGTGAACGACGAGCAGGTGCTAGAGGATGAGCAGTATCAAGCGAAGGTGCAGGATCTGGCCAGCATGTATGCGAAGATCAATCCTTCGAAGGCGGCCCCGATTCTCGAGAGCATGACCTTGCCGGAGATGGTGCTGGTGCTGGATGCGATGAAGTCGGATGATCGGGTTCGCATTCTTGAGAAAATGAACCCGAAAACAGCTGCTGATGCAACAATCATGCTGAAGGATACCGTAACGGTCAAGGATCGTCAGATTGCAGCGCTTCAGGCTCGCCTCATCAAGCAGCAGCCGAGTAAGGCAATGGCAGCTTCCTCGACCTTGGATCAGGAACAGCTGAGCCAGACGTTCACTTCGATGGATGCAGAGAGTGCAGGGCAGCTGCTGATTACAATGGCCAATGTCAGCCCGAGCAAGGTGCTTCGTATACTGAATGCTGTCAATAAC
The DNA here is from genome assembly GCF_042653305.1 of Paenibacillus sp. GCM10023252. Lineage (NCBI taxonomy): Bacteria > Bacillati > Bacillota > Bacilli > Caryophanales > Paenibacillaceae > Paenibacillus > Paenibacillus sp. GCM10023252. The sequence continues at coordinate 240,695 of NZ_JBHSHW010000001.1, read as the reverse complement.
GAGACGAGATCTTCGATTCTATCAGAGATGTCTGCAATTAATGAGAGTATTACAGCGCAACTGGTGACGAAGCTGATGAACGGCAACTAATGAGCTCAGCCGAGAGGAGGTGACAATACAACGATGGAAATGATGATTCCAGGATTCACAGCTCCAACCAAGGCAGCCAGCAAGGCCTCCCAGCACAGCTCAAGCCATTCCTCGAAGACGCCCGGCAGCAATGGCTTCCAGAAGGCGCTTGTCCACCAGATGAACGGCAGTTCAGCTCGCGATAAGACGGCTCCGACAGACAATGAGGCCGATATGAAGCCTCTGAATGAAGGTGCAGCTGCAGAGCAAGACTCTGCTGTAGAAGGAATGGAGAGAGTGGTGAAGTCAGAGGGAGCTGCTGAGACGGTAAGCTTGGATGAAGCAGCTGGCGTCAAGGAACAGCTGCTGCCGTTAATCGACGAATTGCTAACCAAGCTAGGACTAAGTGACAGCGAAGTGTTAACGATGGATTCGCTTGAACAAGGTCTGGCTGAAGCAGCTGATGTGGAAGAGCTTGGTGACCTGCTTGACCAGCTGAATGCTCTCCTCGCACTGCTGGGAGCTGTGCCGGTCAAGGTACAGCCCGAAGTAGAAGTGCAATCAGAGAATGCCGAGTCTTCTGCTTCAAGGGGTGAGGAAGCCGCAGTGGCTGTGAAGGTAGGCTTGCAGAATGCGCTCCTGCAACTCCAGCAGCTTGTGGAGCAAGGACCGCTGCCGCGTATTCAGCATCAGGACAGCGAGGGACTTGTGAGTGAGCAGCTGGAAGCGTTGAATGCGATGCTAAGGACGGATAAGAAGGAGCCTGCGGCAGCAACAGCAAGCGCGAAGGATGCTGCGCCATTCACGGCTTCAACTCCAGTAGGTGCACAAGCTGCTGCACACTTAGAGCGGTTAAGCCAGCAAGTCATTCATCCTGCTGTGCTGACAGTCATTCAGCCAGAGGCTGGAGGTCAGTCAGCTGAATCTTCCCTCACGGAGGAGTCAGTGGCGGATGAGGCAGCCCCGGTCAGCTTGAATGCAGCATCCGCTCAAGATGCTTCGCTTAAGACGGCACCAGCCATTAGCCGTCCCATTACTCAATCCTATGTAATGGCGGACCAATTCGCTGAATCTATGACTGGACTCCTCGTACAGAAGTTCAACGTAACGACGGTGAATGGATTATCGGAAGCGAAGATCATGCTGTTCCCTGAACATATGGGACAGGTCGACGTGAAGATATCCGTACAGAATGGACAGCTGACGGCAATCTTCCAGACGGATACGCTCATGGCTAAGGATGCTCTGGAGAGCCAGATGATGCAGCTCCGCACAGCGCTGCAGAATCAAGGTCTGCATGTGGATAAGCTCGAAGTATCCCAAGGCGGACAAGCGGCTCAGATGTCTCAAGATGGTGGAGGCGGCCGCGGCAGCCAGCAATCCAGCTCTGGTCAATCCCATGGAGGAAGCGGATCGGCATCGGCTGAGACGATCTTCGAGGCAGAGATGGCCGAACAAGCTGCTATACAAGGGCTAGGCTTCGGAAGAGCGGTTAACGTGAAGGCATAGACAACGTGCAGTACCGATTGGAGAGTAATCTGGGTGGGATGGAGGTGAACGGATATGGCAGATGGAATCTCGACCCGCAATGTATGGCCCCACTACGATGCCGCGAATGTTCAGGCAGCGTCTGGGAAGAAGGATAACAACACACTCGGCAAGGATGACTTCTTGAAGATTCTTGTTACTCAGCTTCGTAATCAGGATCCGATGGAGCCGCTCAAGGACCGTGAATTCATCGCTCAGATGGCAGAGTTCACCTCAGTCGAGCAGCTGATGAATATGTCTGAGCAGCTTACGATGCTTCGTCAGAGCTTAGGTTCAGCTTCCAGTCTGATTGGGAAGACCGTGGAATGGAATGAGATGAATGAGAGCGGGGCAATTGAGCCTCAATCTGGTACAGTCGACTCCATCGTCCTTAGGGATGGCATTCAGTACGCTAAGGTGAAGGACAAGGAAGTCGCGCTGGAGTATCTGCTGTCCATCTCCGCTGGAGAGAGCAGTGAGAGTGCCGAGACGGATGCAGCTGAAGGGGGGACAACCCCGTGAGTGATTCCATCAAGATAGGACACTTATTTCCGCTAGGGACGCTGAATGGCGTTAAGCCTGCAGCTGCTAGCAGAACGAAGCCGAATGCAGGTAACTCAGAGTTCCAGAATCTGCTCCAAGCGAATGTGCTGAAGTTCAGCCATCATGCTGAAGTCAGAATGCAGCAGAGAGGCATTCAGCTGCAGCCGGAATCCCTGGTGAAGATAGCGAATGCAATCGATGACGCAGCGTCCAAGGGCGCAGTTGATTCCCTGATTGTCTATCGGGATCTAGCGATGATTGTGAACGTGCCGAGCCGAACCGTCGTAACCGCGATGGATGGGAACCAGATGAAGAGCAATGTTTTCACCAAGATTGATAGTGCTGTCATTATCTCGTAGGGCTGGTCCTGATAGAGGGAGCCCCGAGCTGTGGACCGACTGAAGCAGCTCATCCAATAGGAAGTACAAGGAGGATATTATACACATGCTTAGATCAATGTATTCCGGTGTATCGGGTATGCGCGGGTTCCAGACGAAGCTTGATGTCATCGGTAACAATATTGCCAATGTGAACACGACCGGGTTCAAGGCTGGACGAGTAATGTTCAAGGATATCTTGAGCCAATCTGTAGCTGGGGTTACCGCACCCGAGGAAGGTACTCAGGGCGGGGTGAATGCGAAGCAGATCGGACTCGGCGTAGCGATTGCTGCAATTGATACGCTTCATTCTCCAGGAAGTGCAATGACTACGAACCAGCCTACAGACCTGCGTATTGATGGAGATGGATTCTTCGCTGTATCTCAGGGCGATGGTCAAGAAGTTCCATACCTCACACGTGCTGGTAACTTCACACTGGATGCTAATCGTCAACTCGTTACCGCAGATGGATTGTTCGTACTATCTACAGATGGTGAGCCAATCGTCATTGGTGAAGACTCCACATCCTTCTCCATTGCACAGGATGGATCAGTTATTGAGATTACACCTGACGGAACAGAGACGAACTTCCAAGTTGGAATCATTAAGGTCGTTAATCCAAGCGGACTTGAGAAGATTGGCGGCAACATGTACCGTCTTACTCCTAATGCTAACCCTGAAGGTGAATTCGAGTATGTAGCGCCTAATGATCCTGAGCTCGGAACAGGAGCCATCATCGCCGGTCAGCTGGAGATGTCGAACGTAGACTTAACTGGCGAATTCACGGAGATGATCGTCGCACAGCGCGGATTCCAAGCGAACTCAAGAATTATTACAACTTCAGATGAGATTCTGCAAGAGATTGTTAACCTGAAGCGTTAAGCCGGGTAGCCAGCCTTAAGGGAGCGAGCTAATCTCGCTTCCTAAGGTCCTTAGAGGAGGTAGCTGATGATTGCTGTAACTCGCTTGAATGGAACGAAGCTAGTCATTAACGCTCTTCTCATTGAGATGATGGAAGAGACTCCCGATACGATGATTACGCTGACGACGGGAAAAAAAATACTCGTGCTTGAGAAAGCATCAGAAGTAACAGAGCTCATTGAGCGCTATCTTCGCACCATCGGCGTCTATGCGGCGGCCCAAAAGAGCGAAAAAACGGAGGGTCCTTCAACATGAAAAAGATGTTGCCATGGCTAGTTACGATATTGCTAGCCATCTCATTAATTGCCATCGTATCCGTCATTCTGTTCAATTCCTTCTTCGGTGAGAAGTCTGAGGAGACGGCAGGCAAGGAAGAAACAGTAACGATTAAGAAGCTGTCAGCAGACAAGCGGGTAGAAGTAACGTCCGAGCTCAAGGATTACAAGCGTAACCTTCTGGATACGGATTATCTGGTCGTACTGGATTTTGCTTTTCAACTCGACAGCAAGCATACGAAGGAAGAGTTCGACAAGCTGATGCAGATTGAAGTGAAGCCGATCATTAATCGGACAGTAGCGGATATGACTGCGGAGGAGCTGAATGGCTCCAAGGGTGAGGATATGCTCGAATCGAAGCTTCTTAACCTGATTAATCCCGTCCTTCCTGAAGGTAAGCTGATCAAGGTTGAGATAACGAACTTTATACTCCAAGAATTATAAATCTTGTTGCTGACATTGCTTGAAGGGGGTGAGAGATTTGGTTGATGTATTATCGCAGAATGAGATTGACGCGCTTCTGGCCGCTCTATCGTCCGGTGAGATGGATGCAGAGGACCTGAAGAAGGAAGATACGCAGAAAAAAGTGCGAATCTACGACTTCAAGCGAGCCGTTCGTTTCTCGAAGGATCATATTCGCAGCTTAACCCGCATACACGAGAACTTCGCGCGGTATTTAACAACCTATTTCTCAGCGCAGCTTCGCACATTTGTTCAGATTAATGTAGTTCAGGTCGAACAATTGCCTTATGACGAGTTCATTCGTTCGATTCCGAAGATGACCATCCTGAATATATTCGAGGCGGAGCCGCTGGAAGGACGCATGGTGCTTGAGGTGAATCCGAACGTCGCCTATGCGATGCTGGACCGGCTGTTAGGCGGCCAAGGCACGGCACCATCCAAGATTAATGCGTTAACTGAGATAGAAACAATCGTTATTGAGAAAATCTTCAGCAGAACGTTCGAAAGCTTGCAGGAGGCATGGAAAACGGTCATCGACATCTCGCCTCGCCTGGAGGCGCTGGAGACAAACCCGCAATTCATGCAGATTGTGTCTCCGAATGAGACCATTGCCTTAATCTCGCTGAGTACCAAAATCGGGGATACGACAGGCATGATTAACTTATGTATCCCGCATGTCGTCATCGAACCGATTATGCCTAGATTGTCTGCTCATCATTGGTTCGTATCGCAGAAGAAGGCGAGGGTTCCGGCAGAGGTTGAGATGCTAGAGCAGCGTGTAAGCAAGGCTAAGCTTCCAATCGTAGCTGAGCTAGGAGAATCATCCATATCCGTTCAAGAGTTCCTAGGCCTTAACATTGGCGATGTCATTACATTGAATAAGCCAATCGGCGAGGGATTGCACATTAAGGTAGGAGAAAAGCTGAAGTTCATTGGCAGTCCAGGGTCTATGAAGGAAAGATTGGCTGTGCAAGTGGATGAAGTAGTCAGCGAAGGAGCCGAAGAAGATTATGACGAGTAAAGATTATTTATCCCAAGAAGAGATTGACGCATTGCTTCGTCAATCCTCGAATGAGCCCGAGACGGTTCATCCGGTTGGTGGAGCGCCATTGTCCCACTACCTGAACCCAATTGAACAAGATGCTCTAGGTGAAATTGGCAATATCACGTTCGGCAGCGCAGCTACCGCTCTATCAACCTTGCTTGGCAAAAAAGTAGATATTACGACGCCGCAGGTTGATGTCATCGCTCGCGAGGACCTCGGCGATATATTCCCTAAGCCGCATGTTGCCGTTAGTGTTCAATATGTAGATGGATTCGAAGGCATCAATTCTCTTGTCATTAAGACGAAGGATGCCCAAGTCATTGCAGACCTCATGCTTGGCGGAGAAGGCAATATTGAAGTAGAAGAGCTCAATGAGATTCATATCAGCGCCGTTCAGGAAGCGATGAATCAGATGATGGGATCATCAGCCACATCGATGTCAACCATCTTCAATCGCTTCGTCAATATCTCACCCCCAGGCATTGATATTCTGGATGTGAATGAAGGCGAGGGGCTTGGTCATCTGCCTCCTGTAGATGTATTCATCAAGATATCGTTCCGACTCATGATTGGGGACTTGATTGATTCAACCATTATGCAGCTCCTTCCGGTGTCGTTCGCGAAGCAGATGGTTGCGACGCTCATGGGAGGAAGTGAAGAGGAAGCAAGTGCAGCGGTCGAAGCGCCTCCTGCAGCTGCAGCGGTTGCAGCAGCTCCTCCGCAGGCAGGGCAAGGTGCACCTTCAGTTCCTCAGCAGCAGCAGCAAGGAATGGCCGCGCCTCAAGGAGGGTTCATGCCGCCGATGGGCTACGAACTGCCTATGCAGCCTCAGGGACCGCATACATATGGTCAGATGACGAGCCGTAATATCAACGTGCAGCCTGTACAATTTGCGGGCTTCAACCAGAATCCTTACGTACATCAAGAGGACACGAACCTTAATTTATTACTCGACATTCCTCTTAAGGTAACGGTAGAATTAGGAAGAACTCAGAAGCAAATTAAGGATATTCTCGAATTATCCCAAGGCTCAATCATAGAGCTGGACAAGCTTGCCGGTGAACCGGTAGACATTCTTGTGAACAACAAGTTGATTGCTAAGGGAGAGGTTGTCGTCATTGATGAGAACTTCGGGGTTCGGGTTACAGACATCGTCAGCCAATGGGATCGCATTCAAAAATTACAATAACTAGCAGGGGGAAATGAAGATGGCAAACCGCATTCTAATCGTAGACGACGCAGCATTCATGCGCATGATGATCCGAGACATCTTATCCAAGAACGGTTACGAGGTCGTCGGTGAAGCCCAAGATGGTGCTCAGGCGGTTGAGAAGTATAAGGAGCTTAAGCCGGACTTAATTACGATGGATATTACGATGCCTGAGATGGATGGCATCTCTGCACTTAAAGAGATTAAGAAGCTGGATGGCAATGCGAAAGTCATTATGTGTTCGGCTATGGGCCAGCAAGCGATGGTTATTGATGCTATTCAAGCAGGTGCCAAGGACTTCATCGTGAAGCCGTTCCAGGCGGACCGTGTTATTGAAGCAATTAAGAAGACGCTAGGCTAGCACAAGATGAGACTAGTGAAGCACGCAGCCCTATTACTCGCCTGGATGAGCATATTAGCATGGCCCGGAATGGCTGCAGCGGATTCCCTTAACGGGAATAACTCCAGCAGTATCGACGGACAGCCTACCATTCCAAGCTCAGGCAATCTATTAGGAAGCTTCATCTGGGTCATTGTCTCTCTAGTTATCGTCATCACCTTAATTATATTCGTGATCAAGTGGCTGTCTCAGCGCAACCGGGTGTGGGGTTCGAATCAACGTTCGCTCCGCACGCTCGGAGGAATTGCGCTGGGGCAGAACAAGTCCATGCAGGTCATTGAATTAGGCGGCAAGCTGTATGTCGTAGGTGTGGGTGAGGAGATTACACTCCTTGATAAGATTGACAAGCCAGAGGAAGTTGAATTGATAGTGGATATGTTCGAACAGAAGGCATCCAACAATTGGCAAGGCAGCAATCTCGGCACGCTAATTAATAAGTTGCGAGATAGAGTCGGAAGGCAGTCAGAGAGCAAGGAAGAGTGGAATACGCAGAGCAGCTTCCAGCATGTCTTGCAAGATAAGTTGAACCAGCAGGCTACCCACAAGCAGAAGCTTGAGAGCTTGCTTAAGGATTCCAAATCAGATGATCGGTTGATGGATGATGAAAAATAAATACTTAATTGCCTTGACCCTTGTTCAGCTGCTGGCACTCTTCATAATGCCTGCTGCCTTCGCTGAACCGCTGCCGAATGTCAGCATCAATGTAGGGGATGGAAGCGAAGAGCCTAACACCAGTGCGCTGTCCATTCTGTTACTTATTACCGTATTAAGTATTGCTCCTGGCATTCTAGTATTAATGACAAGCTTCACTAGAATCGTTGTTGTACTAGGCTTCGTCCGTACTTCACTCGGTACGCAGCAGATGCCTCCCAATCAAGTTCTGGTTGGCTTAGCCTTGTTCTTGACACTCTTCATCATGGCGCCTACCTTCTCACAAGTGAATGAGGTGGCCCTGCAGCCCTATCTGAAGGGAGAGATTACGCAGACCGAAGCGTTCAAGCAAGCGGCCGATCCGATGAAGAAGTTCATGTTCTCGCATACAAGAGAGAAGGATCTCATTCTCTTCATGAATTATACGAAGACAGAGAAGCCAAGCTCGTACAAGGATATTCCGATAACCGTGCTAATCCCTGCCTATGCAATAAGTGAGCTGAAGACAGCGTTCCAGATGGGCTTCATGATCTTCATCCCGTTCCTCGTAATTGACATGATTGTATCTAGTACACTCATGGCGATGGGGATGATGATGCTGCCGCCCGTTATGATCTCGCTGCCGTTCAAGCTGCTGCTGTTCGTCATGGTAGACGGCTGGTATCTAATCGTTCGATCATTATTGCTTAGCTTCAATACAGGTTAAGGACGGCAAGGGAGAGTGAACGTACCATGAGTGCTGACTTCGTGATCGGATTGGCCGGTCAGGCCATCCTGGTGGTACTGAAAGCCAGCGCGCCGATGCTCGTGCTCGGACTTGTTGTCGGACTAATCGTAAGTATTTTTCAAGCGACAACTCAGATTCAAGAGCAGACGTTAGCTTTCGTACCGAAGATTGTTGCTGTATTTCTATCTGTTATCGTGTTTGGCCCATGGATTCTGAATACGGTTGTCGATTTCACTTACAATCTACTGAATAACCTATATAAATACATCGGATAGAGGCTGTGAAATTTGAATGGATGCAATCGTACAAAGCTTCCCTATTTTTTTGCTTATTTTTTGTCGAATAACAGCATTTTTCGTCGTAGTGCCTGTCTTCTCAGCGAAAAATGTGCCGAATACGTTCAAAATTGGACTTGGATTTTTTCTCTCCTTCCTCATCTTCTTAAGTTATGGAATGAAGCAGACAATCGTTCCAGATGCGGGATACCTGCTGTATGTCGTTCGTGAGGTACTGATCGGGCTGTTGATGGGATACATGGTGTACTTGTTCTTCAGTGTCGTCCAGACAGCTGGAGCGTTCATGGACTTGCAGATTGGATTCGCAATGGCGAACGTAGTGGACCCGATGACGGGCACCTCATCGCCGCTGCTCGGCAACTTCAAGTATATGCTGCTCATTCTGGTCTTCCTCATGATGAACGGGCATCACTTCCTGCTGACGGGCCTCATGAACAGCTATGAATGGATTCCGCTGACGAACGAGTTCTTCACACAGCTGGAGAATGGAACGGTGACGGACTTCATCTCTCGAAGCTTCGCGAATACCTTCCTGTTAGCCATTCAGCTTGCTGCGCCAATGGTAGTCGCGATGTTCTTAACAGACGTTGGGCTTGCTCTCCTCGCGAAGACGGCACCCCAGTACAATATGTTCGTCATCGGCATTCCATTGAAGCTGCTAGTCGGACTATTGCTGCTAGTACTGCTCATGCCAGGAATGGCGTCGATGTTCGAGAGATTGTTCTCCATCCTGTTCGAGAACTTAGAGCAGCTAATGGGGAAGATGCAAGGAGTGCGCAGCAATGAATGAGAGTGTTAAGCATACGTATCGTCTGAAGCTCGACCTGCAGCTATTCAACCAAGAGAAGACGGAAGAGGCTACTCCCAAGAAGAAGCAGGAATCAAGAGACAAGGGTCAGGTATCCAAGACAGCAGATCTGCCGGGATCGTTCGTGCTCCTGTTCATCTTCCTTACATTCATAGCATTCGGAGATTACTATAAGCACCGGATCATGATGCTGTTCGGAAGCTTGTTCCAGGACTGGATTCTGATGGAGCTGACTGCAGGCAATATCATGGCGCTGTTCTATCAAGTATTAATGGAGATGCTTCTGCTGCTAGCGCCGATCTTCGCTGTTGCCGTAGTCGTCGCTGTCATCGGCAACGTCATTCAGTTCGGCTTCCTGTTCACCGGTGAGCCGCTGAAGCCCAAGCTCAGCAAGATTAACCCGATTAACGGGTTCAAGCAGATTTTCTCCATGAGATCGTTAGTGGAATTCGTCAAAAGCATTATTAAGATCACAGTCATCGCGGTGCTCGTGTTCGCAGCCATCTCCAAGGAGTGGGACCGAATACTTACTCTTGCTACGCTGCCGGTTCAAGACATCTTCGGCTTCGCAGCTGGACTTACGGTTAAGCTGGGCATCCAGATCGGAGCTGTGTTAGTCGTCATTGGCATAGCCGATTACTTCTATCAGCGATATGAGCATGAGAAGAGTCTGAAGATGTCGAAGCAGGACATTAAGGACGAATTCACCAAGTCGGAGGGTAACCCGATTATCAAGGGACGTATTCGTGAACGGCAGAGGCGTATGGCCTTGCAGCGAATGATGCAAGAGGTTCCGAAGGCGGATGTCGTCATTACGAACCCGACGCACTTCGCCATCGCGCTGAAGTACGACCCGGCTAAGATGGAAGCTCCTGTCATCCTCGCGAAGGGGATGGATCATGTAGCTCTCAAGATTAGAGAGGTTGCCCGAGAGAATGGTGTCCTAACGATGGAAAACAAGCCGCTGGCCAGAGCGTTATACGATCGGGCTGAAATCGGGGATGCGATCCCGGCAGACCTGTTCCAAGCTGTGGCTGAAGTACTGGCATATGTATATAAGCTAAAAGGACGAGCAAAGTCATCATAATCGAATTCGGGAGGAGGCTCACGTCATGAAACCAAAGGACCTAATCATATTAGTCGGAATTATCGGCATCGTGCTCATGATGGTTATCCCGATCCCTACTCTACTACTGGATATTCTACTGATCGTCAATATCTCATTGGCCTTAATGATACTGCTCATTGCAATGAACACACGCCGAGCGCTCGACTTCTCCATCTTCCCGGCGATCTTGCTCATTACGACCCTGTTCAGGCTGGCGCTGAACGTATCCACCACAAGGCACATTCTCTCGCATGCCTATGCGGGTGAGGTCGTCGCGACCTTCGGAAGCTGGGTTGGCGGAGGACAGATTGCGATAGGGTTCGTCGTGTTCCTCATACTAGTAGTCGTTCAGTTCATCGTCATTACGAAGGGCTCCGAGCGTGTCGCAGAGGTAGCAGCAAGATTCACCCTCGACGCGATGCCTGGTAAGCAGATGAGCATAGATGCAGACCTTAATGCTGGCCTCATTAACGAACAGCAAGCTCGTGAACGCCGCTCAACGATAGAACGCGAGGCTGACTTCTACGGAGCCATGGACGGGGCAAGCAAGTTCGTCAAGGGAGATGCTATCGCCTCTATTATTATCCTGTTAATCAATCTGATTGGCGGATTCATTATTGGGATGGCCATCCATGGGCTGGGGTTCATGGAATCTCTATCTACGTATTCCATCCTGACCATTGGTGACGGTCTCGTCTCCCAGATTCCAGCTCTGCTCATCTCTACAGCTGCAGGTCTTATCGTGACCCGAGCAGCGTCTGAAGGGAACCTGGCAGAGGATCTTACTTCCCAGCTGTTCCAGAATCCTAAGCTGCTCTACGTCGTAGCTGGAACGATTGCACTCTTGGGGATATTCACTCCAATCGGTATATTCCGCACCTTGCCATTCGCAGGCATACTTGCATTCGGCGCATGGCGGATGAGTCGTAATCTAACGATGCGGCAGCAGCAGGAGGAGATGCTGGTCGAAGAGCAGCAGATTGAAGAGGTTCGCAGTCCAGAGAGTGTCATCTCGCTGCTGCAGATTGATCCGATTGAATTCGAATTCGGCTACGGCCTCATCCCGCTTGCAGATATGCAGCAGGGAGGAGATCTGCTGGATCGCATCATTATGATACGCAGGCAATGTGCGCTCGAGCTGGGGCTAGTCGTTCCAGTCATCCGAATTCGGGATAATATTCAGCTTCGCCCGAATGAGTATGTCATTAAGATCAAGGGCAACACGGTTGCGCGCGGCGAGCTGCTGCTGAATCACTACCTAGCTATGAGTCCAGGCTTCGAGGACGATGCAATTATTGGCATCGAGACGACAGAGCCTGCCTTCGGCTTACCGGCCCTATGGATTGATGAGCCCACGAAGGAGAGAGCGGAGTTGTCCGGCTACACGGTCGTTGATCCGCCATCTGTCGTAGCGACGCATCTGACCGAGATTATTAAGCGCCATGCTCATGAGTTAATTGGCCGTCAAGAAGCGAAGGCGCTCATTGATAATGTGAGAGAGACTTATCCGGCACTAGTGGATGACTTAATTCCTTCCATACTATCGATAGGCGATGTACAGAAGGTGCTGGCCAAGCTGCTTAGGGAGAAAGTGTCGATACGCGATCTGGTTACGATCTTCGAGACGCTGGCGGACCATGGTCATTATACGAAGGACCCTGATGTACTCACTGAATATGTACGAGGATCATTGTCCAGACAGATTACCCAGCAGTTCTCCCCAGGCAGTGACACACTTCGTGTCATAACGGTCGGACCGTCGCTGGAGAAGAAGATTGCGGAATCTGTCCAGCAATCCGAGCAAGGAAGCTACATCGCACTGGATCCGATTGCTACCCAGCAGATCTATCAGAAGCTAAGTGAGCAGGTGACTCGTCAGATTCAGTCGGGTCAGCAGCCAGTTGTTCTCACCTCTCCTACGATTCGGATGTATCTGAGGCAGATTGTAGAGAGAACGATGCAGGATGTACCGGTGCTCTCGTACAGCGAGCTTGAACCAGGCATTGAAGTACAGAGCGTAGGAGTGGTCAATCTATGAGGGTGAAGCGGTATCTGGTTGACAGCTTGCCTGAGGCGATTCCATTGATTCGCAATGATCTTGGCAAGGACGCTGTCATTCTGAACACAAAGGATATTCGAGTCGGCGGCTTCATTGGAATGTTCCAGAAGCGCAAGATTGAGGTCATTGCAGCTGTCGAAGAGGGGGCTGGGGGCAGTGCTGCTGCTATGCAGCAGCCGAAGAAGCCTGCTTCTGCTCCACCAGTGACACAGGGGAACGCCCAGCAGCTGGTCATGGCTGCAGTAGAAGCGATGGGGAGAGGCAATGCGGCCACGGCTTCTGCGGCTGCAGCATCAGCATCAGTATCAGTATCGCCATCCCCTGCTGCTGAGGAGAAGCCCAGCGCAGCCCAGCCAGTACCTCTGGAGCAAGCCGCTGCACTTACTAAGAGACCGCTCCGCGAGCCAGACCCCTCACAGGGTCAGCAAGCTGAACTCATGACTGAACTCAGAGACTTGAAGCAATGGGTGGTCAAGCTGGCTAAGCAGAGCTCGGAAGAACAATTGCCAGCTGCGCTTGCTAAGCTCGCGGCTCGCTTGTCCGAGCAAGAGGTGGAAGGAGAACTGGTTCAGAAGTTGATTGAAGCGGTTAAGCATCAGCTCTCTCTAGTGGAGGAAGGCTGCACAGCTGCTCAGGTATGGGAAGCTGCTAAGGACATCCTGGAGCAGTGGCTAGCTCCTTCGGTCGGGCACGTGCTTGAGGGAGCGACGAAGGTCGTGCACTTCGTCGGTCCAACCGGTGTGGGTAAGACGACAACGATCGCCAAGCTCGCCGCGGAACAGACGATTAAGCACAGCAAGCGTGTGGGCTTCATTACATCGGACACGTATCGAATTGCAGCGGTGGATCAGCTTAGAACGTACGCTAACATTCTGAATGTGCCGCTTGAGGTCGTATTCTCTTCATCCGACTTGACTAGAGCATATACCCAGCTCCAAGCATGCGAGCTGGTGTTCATGGATACGGCGGGACGTAACTTCCGCAGCGAGCTTCATGTATCTGAAGTAATCTCCTTGCTTCACACTAGCGAGCGAAGCGAGACGTATCTCGTCCTTAGCTTAACCTCTAAGTACACGGACATGGTTGCTATTGCTGAGAGGTTCTCCAAGTACGGGGTTGAGCGAGTGGTGTTCACGAAGCAGGACGAGACAACGGTGTATGGAACAATCCTTAACCTGATTCTGCTTCATGGCTGGAAGGCCTCATATTGGACGAGCGGCCAGACCGTGCCTGATGATCTTAGTCACTTCCGGTCCCAGGATTACATTCAGCTCTTGCTAGGAGAGTCTGAAGATGAGTGATCAAGCCGAAGCTCTGCGACACCTCATTCAGAATCGCAATCGAGCCGCAGACAGCCGGAATACTCGAATCGTGACCGTAACGAGCGGGAAGGGCGGGGTGGGCAAGTCCAACTTCAGTCTAGCCTTCGCTCTAGCGTTGTCGCGATTGGGGCAGAGGGTTCTGGTGTTCGATGCGGATATTGGGATGGCGAATATCGATGTGCTGATGGGAGTTCATGCGCGCTATAACTTGTATCATCTGCTGAAGCAAGAGAAGACGATCTGGGAGATCGTACAGGAAGGACCAGAAGGACTGCACTTCATTGCCGGCGGTTCAGGGTTTAAGGATTTGCTTGAGCTGACACCGGAGCAGCTTGATTATTTTGCCAAGGAGATTGAAAAGCTTCAGGATCGTTACGATGTCATCCTATTCGATACGGGAGCAGGCTTGTCCAAGGAGACCGTCAAGTTCATTACAGCAGCTCAAGAGACGATCGTCGTAACGACACCTGAGCCAACGTCCATCACCGATGCTTACTCCCTTATCAAGATGATTAAGAATATGGATCTCGACATTGACTTCAAGCTTGTCGTCAATCGAGCATCGGATGATCGTGAAGGGAAGCATACAGCTGACAAAATAAGCATGGCGGCTGAACGGTTCCTAGACACGAAACTGCCTATCTTAGGAATCGTACCTGATGATCCGCTTGTATCAAGGTCAGTGAAGCGCCAGGTGCCATTCATCGTCGCCTACCCTGCATGCGGAGCTTCCAAGGCAACCCAGGCTATCGCAGAGAATTTCCTGCAGATTGATCGTCCTCGTACTGGAGGACAGGGTGTCAAAGGATTCATACATAAAATGCTGAGACTTACTAGATAATCCTTGGAATTCGGAATGAAGCAGGAAGGATGCATGCGATTGACGCCTTATCGAATACTTGTCGTAGATGATTCCGCCTTCATGCGGAAAATCTTCAGTGATCTTATTGTGCGGGATGCGAACTTCATCGTCGTAGCCACTGCCTCCAATGGCCTGGAAGCTATCGCTGCAGTAAGAGAGCATAAGCCAGATGCCATTACGATGGATCTGGAGATGCCGAAGATGAACGGGCTTGACGCTCTTCAGTACATCATGAAGCAGGCGCCTACTCCTATCATTATGCTCTCGGGCATAAGTGAAGAGAACACGAGGGAGACGATTAAGGCGCTGCAGTATGGTGCGTTCGACTTCATTCGCAAGCCGATGAGTGCCGTATCGCCCGACATCCACCAAGTGGGAGAGCTTCTGCTTGATAAGCTGCGAATCGCGGTGCATAAGAGAACGGTGCAGCCGCTCCGCCAGAGCTTGCTGCCATCTGCTGCTGAACGGTACGATACACTGCCACCCTCTCTACTGTCTGAGCCTGAACGGAAGACAGCCGAATTACCAGTGACGAAGAAGGCTCATAAGCCGCTGGCTGCAGTTCCCAAGAGCGAATCGAAGCCTAAGCGTGAATCAGCAGCTGACCCTGTTAAGGAAGCTGCGACCGCCTATACGTCAAGTAAGACAATAGGTGAAGCTGCTTCATCTGCGAAGCAGCCGAATGTGAGCCAAGGCGCTGCTCGAAGCTCAGCTCCCTTCAAGCACATCATTGCAATAGGCACATCTACAGGCGGGCCGAGGGCGCTGCATGAGGTCATAACAGCTCTACCGAAGACACTGTCTGCACCTGTGCTCATCGTCCAGCATATGCCGCCTAAGTTCACACGATCGCTGGCACAGCGGCTGGACAGCTTCAGTGAACTGAGGGTTGTTGAGGCTCAGCCTAACGATAGGGTCGAGGCTGGAACCGTGTATATAGCACCTGGGGGCTATCATATGATTTTATCCAAGGATCAGGCAGGCTATTATATCTCCTTATCCAATGATTCGCCCCGCAGCGGGCATCGCCCTTCTGTTGATGTCATGTTCGAATCTCTAATGAGTTATCCAGAATTGAAGCTGCATACGGTCATTATGACGGGAATGGGAAGCGATGGCACTAAGGGTCTTCAGAAGCTGAAGGAGCACAGAGAGGTATCGGCTATAGCGGAGGCAGAAGAGTCCTGCATCGTATATGGAATGCCCCGATCGGCCATTGAAGCTGGACTTGCGAGCACGGTATTGCCTCTGTCCGAGATCGCTTCATTTTTAACCCAATCCGTGACAATAGAATGAGCAAGCTTACAGTTTAATAGCTAGTCTTAACTAGGAGGTGCAAGGGAATGGATATGAACGCGTATTTGTCTATGTTTATTGATGAATCCAATGATCACCTGCAGGCCCTTAATGAGAATTTGTTAGCCCTTGAGAGTACTCCCGATGACCTTAGCATCGTGCAGACGATTTTCCGCTCCGCCCACACCCTTAAGGGAATGTCAGCTACGATGGGCTTCGAGGATCTCGCATCGCTGACGCATGAGATGGAGAATGTGTTGGATCTGGTCCGTAACAACAAGCTGAAGATGGACGGATTTATTTTCGACACCTTGTTCAGAGGGTTGGATGCGCTCGAAGCGATGGTGCAGGACATCGTAGGAGGAGGTACCGGTAAGGCTGATGTAACTGCCATTGTAGCTTCATTGCAGGTCATTCTGAAGAGCGACTATAAGGGAGGAGATGCGGTTGCTGCCGCATCTCAAGAACTGCAGGAGGGACTTGCCCAGTCTTCACAAGCTCTCCCATCAGTAACCCAGCAGCGCAGCGGCCTCCAACTGGATGAATATCAGACTTCCATTATGCAGCAATCCATAGACAGCGGTCATCATGTGTATCACATTCAAGTGACGATTGAGGAGAATTGTGTCCTGCGTGCGGCTCGTGCGTTCATGGTATTCAATCTGCTTGAAGGCGGAGGGGAGATTGTGAAGTCCGAACCATCCGTCCAAGAGCTGGAGCAGGAGAAGTTCGATCGGTACTTCACCGTCTTCACGATCTCACGGTGGAGTGACGAGGAGCTGCATAATCAGATCTCAGATATATCCGAGATAGAGTCAGTTGTTGTAACCAAGCTGGATCAAGAGTCGCTCTCTCTGCTTGCCAGTCCATCTGAAGCGGCTGCAAGTACACAGACGGCTGCTCCTCTGACAGCGGCTCCTGCAGGTGTTAAGCCGCAAGAGAAGCCGGAAAGCGGAGCAAGAGTGCAGACCTCACCGCCTGCCGCGCAAGCTTCAAGGACGATCCGTGTTGATATAGAGCGTCTGGATACCCTCATGAACTTGTTCAGCGAGCTGTTAATTGATCGAGTTCGTCTAGAACAGCTGTCGAGCGAGATTAAGCGGCCGGACTTGACGGAGACCGTCGAGCATATGAGCCGAGTGAGCTCAGATCTGCAGAGCATCGTGCTGAAGCTGCGCATGGTACCTGTAGATTCAGTGTTCAATCGCTTCCCCCGCATGGTACGGGATCTGGCGAAGTCGCTTGATAAGAAGATTGAGCTGGTCATTACGGGAGCGGATACAGAACTTGACCGCACCGTTATTGATGAGATTGGCGACCCGCTTGTCCATCTGCTCCGCAATTCGGTCGACCATGGCATTGAGACGACGAATGAGCGCATTCAGGCAGGTAAGCCTGAGACTGGAACGATTCATCTGCGTGCCTATCACAGCGGCAACAATGTGTTCATTGAGGTAGAGGAGGACGGTCGCGGCATTCATCGGGAACGAGTATTGAATACCGCCATTAAGAATGGAGTCGTTACCGAGGAGCAGGCGAGGAATCTGTCGGACGATGAGGTTCATATGCTGATCTTCGCAGCTGGGTTCAGTACCGCAGACAAGATCTCGGATATCTCGGGAAGAGGCGTTGGACTCGATGTTGTGAAGTCTAAGATTACTTCACTCGGCGGCAATGTGACCATTGATTCGGTATATGGACGAGGGACGAAGTTCTCTGTGCAGCTTCCTCTTACATTGTCCATTATATCAGCCATGTTAATTAAGCTTGGTTCCGAGAAGTATGCGATACCGTTGTCTTCAATTGTAGAGACGGGCATCGTCCGAAGGGATCAGCTGCTGAGCGTCCACGGCAACCAGATGATTCAGTTCCGTGATTCGGTCATTCCTGTCGTCTCGCTCAGCCGAGTGCTGGACGCTCCGGATTACAGTGAGTTGGAAGAGCTGGAGACAGAGATGATTGTTATCCGCAAGGGGGATAAGTGGGCAGCCGTCCTCATCGACGAATTCATCGGTCAGAGCGAGGTCGTCCTTAAGTCATTAGGGGGCTATCTTAAGAACATTGAAGCTATCTCAGGAGCTACCATTCTAGGCGATGGTCAGGTTGCCTTAATTATTGATACGAACGCGCTAATTAAATAAGGAGGCTGGGTCCATATGGGAGAAGAATTGAAAGTCATCGTCTTTGCTCTGCTGAATGAAGAATACGGCATTGAAGTGGATAAAGTGAGAACTATTGAGCGTCTGTCCGCGATTACCCGTGTTCCGAAGACACCATCATTCGTTAAGGGAGTCATTAATCTTCGCGGAGTCGTAGTCCCTGTCATTGATCTGCGGGGAAGGTTCGGGTTACAAGAACAGGCCGTGACGGAGAACTCACGAATTATTGTCGTCGCTGTACAGGATCTTGAGGTTGGCTTCATTGTCGATTCAGCTAATGACGTGATTGACATTGATACGGATACCATAGACAGCCCTCCTGAGATTGTAGGTGGCGTTAAGGCGAAGTATCTGCGCGGTATTGCCAAGCTTGGAGAAGGCCGTCTGCTCATCATGCTGAATCTAGCAGAAGTGTTGAACAAGAGCGAGATCATTCAGCTAGAGCAGATCGAGGTATAACGGTGGGTCTGTTCAATCGATTCGAAGCTTCACAGCTTGATGTGTTGAAGGAAGTGGGCAATATCGGGGCAGGCAATGCGGCAACGGCACTATCTCGGCTGTTGGACAAGCCGGTCGATATGGCGGTGCCGAAGGTCAGCCTCGTTCCCTTCGATGAGATCGCCGAGCGAGTAGGAGGGTCTGAGCAGGTTGTCATTGCGATCTTCCTGAGAGTAGAGGGGGATGCTCCCGGCAACATGTTCTTCATCGTTGAGGAGCCCTCCGCCCATCGCTTGCTAAGTCAGCTGCTCTCCATGAATGTAGATGACCCGCATGAGTACAACGAGCTGGAACTATCGGCCTTATGCGAGATCGGCAACATACTAGCCGGCTCCTACTTGTCCTCACTGGCAGACTTCACGAAGCTCAACCTGTTGCCAACCGTCCCATCCATAGCTATGGACATGGCGGGAGCTATACTCGGTTACGGCGTCCTGCAATACGGGGAGATGGGAGATTCGGCCCTGCTCATAGAGACTAAGTTCCTCGAAGGTCAGGAGGCGCTGCAGGGACACTTCTTCCTTATTCCCGATCCGGAGTCCTTCTCCATGATATTCCAGGCGTTAGGGGTCTCGATGGAATGACGGAGCTGACAGTTATTAAGGTAGGAATGGCAGATCTCAAGATCGCTAGAGATGGTGCCATTCTGAAGACGACAGGGCTCGGCTCCTGCGTTGGATTAACATTATATGACCCTGTCACTCGTATTGCCGGGATGGCGCACATTATGCTTCCTTCATCTGAGATTGCGAGAGATACCGTATTCAACACCGCTAAGTATGCGGATACGGCTATACCTGAGCTGCTTAGACAGATGGCAGAAGCAGGAGCGGCAGTGAAGCGTATGGTTGGCAAAATGGCAGGAGGTGCCCAAATGTTCGCCTTCTCTGGCGGGGATTCGATGCGAATTGGTCCGCGCAATGCCGAAGCATGCTCGATGATACTTGAGAAGTATCCCATTCCTGTGGCGGCTTCAGATACGGGAGGCAACTACGGAAGAACGATTGAATTCGACAGCAGCAGCGGCATGTTGTCTATTCGCAGCGTACAGCTGGGTACAAAGGAGATCTAACATGATTGGAACATGGCGGTGGAATGCAGGCTTAGGCTTGCTAGGGACCTTATTAACTGCATTATTCTCACTTGGCAAGAACCCTCTAGCTGTCACTAGTATCCGGTGTATGTATGCCTTCGCAGCATTCTTCCTGTTGGCCTATGCGCTGCGAGCAGCACTGGCATTCATCCTGCGACCTCCTGTCCTGCAGGAGAGCTTAGGTGAGGAGATGGATGGCAGAGGCAGCCATCTCGATTATCATACGCCTGATGAAGGTGAAGACTTGCATCAACTGTTGAAGTCGAATCTGGGTACTGGCAATAAGCAGGGGGACTCGGTTACGGACAAGGAGCAGCTCGACGCTGAAGGAATTCCGTTCCGACCGCTCAATCCCCCGCAGCTGGTATCGACACAGAACAAGCAGCCTGAGGAATTAGCCAGAGCAGTACGTCACCTGACGGGAGGGTGAGAGGTATGATGGAGCCGAAAACGCCGCATTTGCTTAATATGGACAAGTGGCGGGCATGGAAAGAAAAAAAGGATATTGATGCAAAGAAGGATCTGATTGAGCAATATCTGCCCTTGGTTGACTATGCTACGAGCCGTGTCGCCATTGGCCTTCCAAAAAATGTATCAAAAGATGATCTATACAGCAATGGCGTGATGGGACTCATTGATGCGATTGATAAGTTCGATTATGAGCGCGGTCTTCAATTCGAGACGTATGCTTCCTGGCGTATTCGCGGCTCTATTCTTGACGGCTTGCGCTCTGGGGATTGGGTGCCCCGTTCCGTTCGGGAGAAGGCTAAGAAGATTGAAGAGGCATATGGACAGCTGGAGCAGAGACATCTCCGCTCCGTGTCGGATGCGGAGATTAGCAAGCACCTAGGTATTAGTGAGAAGGAATTCACAACGATGCTGCAAGAGATATCCATCACAACCGTGTGTTCTCTGGAAGACCCTATCCGAGAGGAAGAATCGGAGACTCGGCTAACTCTATTAATTGATGAGAAAGCTAAGAATCCTGATCATAAAGTACATGAGTTCTACTTGAAAGAGTCGCTAGTCAAAGGAATAGAAAAGCTTACTGAGAAAGAGAGAATTGTCGTCTCTCTGTTCTATTATGATGAACTGTCGTTAAGCGAAATCGCTGAAGTGATGTCACTCTCCCCTTCACGCATATCCCAGCTACATTCCAAGGCCATCCTTCGCTTGCGAGGAGCTCTGGCCAAGCAAAAAGAAGCGCTCATGCAGCATTAGTTAGCAGAAAGGGAGAACAACTGTGGAAGAGTCTAATCTGGATTCGTATATACGCATACAAGTGTCCGCGGATAAGTTATCCGCCTATCTCACCTTCAGCCGATTAAATGATGAATTCCAATGTCTTCCTGAGCAGCTAGAGCGTTACGTACGCAGCCATGGTGTTCTCTACGGACTCCGATTGGATGTCATTGGACAGATTGCCAAGAATCCAATTGTCTATTACAAGGAGCAGACCTTGATTGCTCAAGGAGAACCTGTACGTGAAGGCAAGGACGGAAGCATCAAGATGGTGCATGATATGGAGCTTGAGCCTGACCATCGACCGGTTGAGCTTCAGGATGGCAAGGTAGACTTCAAGGAGATTGTTCAGCTTAAGAACGTCAAGCGAGGCCAGCTTGTTGCCGAGCGAATGGAACCCCAGCTAGGCCTGCCTGGCAAGACGGTAACAGGAGAAGAGCTTCCTCCTAAGGCGGGTAAGCAGGCGAGAATTAAGGCTGGCAAGAACGTAGTCCTGAACGGAGATCAATCGGCTCTCTATTCCGCCATTGACGGACTAGTCACGATGACGGACAAGGATAAGATCAATGTCTTCCCGGTATATGAGGTCAATGGAGATGTCGATTATAGGACGGGCAATATTGACTTCGTAGGCACGGTCGTGATTCGCGGCAACGTGCTTACCGGCTTCAAAGTAAAAGCTTCGGGTGACATCCGGGTGGTCGGGGGAGTAGAAGGGGCCGAGCTTGAGTCAGAAGGCTCGATTGAGATTACAGGTGGAATATTAGCCAGCAACAAGGGACTCGTCAAGGCAGGAAAAAACGTGAAGAGCTCCTTCATACAAGATGGCAACGTCGTAGCCGGTGAGGACGTGCTAGTCGGTCAGAGCATTATGCACTCTCATGTCCGTGCCGGACGAAGTGTTATCTGCTTAGGATCGAAGGGCTTAATAGTCGGAGGATCCGTACAGGCTGGGGATCTTGTGAAGGCCCGTACGATTGGCAATACGATGGCAACGGTAACTGCCATTGAGGTTGGAGTGAAGCCTGAGTATCGCCAGGAGCTTGGCGAGCTCCGTTCGAAGATTAAGTCGTTGATGGATAGTCTCGACAAGACAGATAAGGCGCTCGTCCTCCTTGATCAATTAGCTTCACTAGGTCAATTGACTCCAGACAAGATGGCGCTTCGCATTAAGCTTACGGCAACGAAGCGGCAATCCCAGCTCGAGATGGATGAGACGAGAGAGCGTATCTTGGATATTGAACGTACTCTAGAGAATGCAGAGAGTGCGAAGGTAGACGTACTAAGTACAGTCTATGGAGGGACGAAGATCGTCATCGGGCGTTATACCAGATTCGTCAAGGATTCCGCTGCAAGGGTGTCCTTCCGATTCTCCGAAGGGGATATTGTCCTGCTGCCCTATTACTAGATGCTAGAATTCAGATGCTAATTGTTAGATGGAGCTAATCGACCGCTGCTAACTAGGAGGATGAACGATGACCTTCAAGGCTATAGATCTCCAAGTATCCGTACCGAGATCACAGGATTCGGGAGCGATGCAGAGTCATTCTCAGCATCGTATTACTGCGGAACAGACGACGATGAATGCGCAATCGCTTAAGAAGACCGAAGAGCTGCGCAGCAAGAGCACAGGTGTGGAGCAATCGCCTGGGCTTCAGATCCGAAGTCAGGCAGACCAAGGGCAAGGAGAAGGCCAATCTTCACGCCGATCCAAGCCAGACAAGCAGGATTCCTCTAGTGAGGCAAGCTCCGACGGAAGTGAGCCGAGTCATCCGTACAAGGGCCACATCATTGATATCTCGCTGTGAACACTAATTACATGGAATGCTGGTGATCATCTATGCAACCTTGGCATTACGTCCTGCTGCTCGGCGCCTTCACCCTCGTGTGCGGACTTGCACTTCCGAGGAGACAGGGCAGCGCGCAGCCAGACAGGACGATACAGAATATGGAGACTGCGCTTGAGCAATTCATGGATAATATGGAACAGGATAACCAGGAGCTAGTAGCATTGGTTGCGAAGTCGCAAGAGGAAGCGAGAGAGGATCAGCAGCTGAAGGAGCTTCGTATTGCGGAGCTGGAACTGAAGTGCACGCAGCTGGAAGAGGCGCTTCAGCGCTGTCAGCAGGCGGCGGACAGGAAGGCAATTCAAGCAGCGACTGCGATCGATCTGCCGGCCTCACAGGCCGATCTCGATGCGACAGCATCACAGATACAGTCACAGTCACCTTCCCATGCAGATCAGCCTGATCTTGCCGAGCGTGCGATCAAGAGCCGATATAAGCTGTTGTTCGACCTGTATGAGGAAGGCAAGTCCATTGAAGCCATCGCTAAGAAGCTAAGTCTCAACAAGGGCGAAGTGCAGCTCATACTTGGACTAGCCAAGCAGGAGGAGGCTTATCGTGCTTAGGAACCGTAACTTCTTGGTTGGTCTTGGTACCGGCATGATTGCAGGAGCTCTGCTCCTTCAAGTCATGATTGTAGGCGAGCAGAGTCAGCGAGCACTAACCCTCCCTGCGGAGCAGACTAGCGAAGTGGAAGAGACCTACACGCAGGCTCAGCTGGATGAGATGGTCAGCACGGCAAGAGCTGAGGGGGCAGCAGCCGCGGCTCAAGCAGCAGCGAGTGAAGGCTCAAGCTCCCCTGCACCGCAGTCCACATCCAAGCCATCGCCCAAGCCTTCTCCGAAGCCGTCAAGTAAGCCAGAGACAACACCTGCTGCTGACGTTGTTCCCGACAAGCCGGTTATCGTACGTATTATCCCGAACAGCGACTTGACTGGAATTGCGAAGCTGCTTCACAGCAACGGTGTATTGCGTGACCAAGCTGCTTTTATCAAGGAGATGGAGCAGTCAGGCAAGCTGGTTAGAGCGGGCTACTTCGAGCTCAAGCCCGGGCTGTCAACAAGTGAAGTAATGAAGGTCATTACCAGTACTCCGCTGGACCCGGACAAGGCTAAGCAGAGGCTGGCGAAGAGCTAGTACAACGGTACGACATAATGATTCAAAGTTGTCTTGCATGGAGTAGACTGATGTGTTATAGTAATTGACGGTGTTAAAAACACACGCCTATTAATTTCGCCAACGGTGCTCTTGGTTTCAGGAGTTTTGGCGGGAGATGAAATGGGCGGCGGAGCACTACAAAAAACCACTAACAGGAGGTGTTGTTGGTATGGCGGTTATTTCCATGAAACAGCTACTAGAAGCTGGGGTACACTTCGGTCACCAGACTCGTCGTTGGAACCCTAAGATGGATCGTTATATCTTCACCGAAAGAAACGGCATTTACATCATCGATTTGCAGAAAACAGTTAAAAAAGTTGACGAGGCTTATAACTTCGTTCGCTCCATCGCTGCTGAAGGCGGCACTATGCTGTTCGTCGGCACGAAGAAGCAAGCTCAAGATTCCGTTAAGGAAGAAGCTGAGCGTTGCGGCAACTTCTACATCAACCAGCGTTGGCTGGGTGGTACTCTGACTAACTTCCAGACTATTCAGAAGCGTATTGATCGTCTGAAGACGCTTGAGAAGTGGGAAGAGGATGGCACATTCGAAGTGCTTCCTAAGAAGGAAGTTATTATCCTTCGCAAGGAAAAAGACCGTCTAGAGAAATTCCTTGGCGGCATTAAAGGCATGAAAGGTCTTCCAAGCGCTCTGTTCATCATCGATCCTCGCAAAGAGCGTATCGCTGTTGCAGAAGCTCGTAAGCTTGGTATTCCTATCGTTGGTATCGTTGACACGAACTGTGATCCAGACGAGATCGACTATGTAATCCCTGGTAATGACGATGCAATCCGCGCTGTTAAGCTGCTTACATCGAAGATGGCTGATGCAATTGTAGAAGCTAACCAAGGCGAGCAGACTACAGCTTAATTTTGAATGAACCGTACAAGGGTGGTCAGAAGGTGCACAACCTCTCACCGCCCTTTTTTTGAACGCAAATGTGACTTGTGCATAATGGTTGACCAACATAACGAGAAGATATCAGGAGGGTTTACTTATGGCAGTTAGTGCTAGTGCAGTAAAAGAGCTTCGCGAAAGAACCGGAGCAGGGATGCTTGATTGTAAGAAGGCGCTTGATCAAACGGATGGCGACATCACCAAAGCTATTGAATTCCTTCGTGAGAAGGGCCTTGCTGCAGCGGCTAACAAAGCAGGCCGTATTGCAACTGAGGGCGTAGTGGAATCCTACATTCATGCTGGCGGCCGTATCGGCGTTATCGTGGAAGTGAACTGCGAGACAGACTTCGTTGCGAAGACAGATCAATTCCGTGAGTTCGCAAGAGATATTGCTATGCAGATTGCTGCTGCTAATCCTAAGTTCGTACGCCGTGAAGAAGTACCTGCGGATGAGCTGGAGAAAGAGCGCGAGATTCTGAAGGCACAAGCTCTGAACGAAGGCAAGCCTGAGAAAATCGTTGAAAAAATGGTTGACGGCCGTATCTCCAAATACTACGAAGAGTTCTGTCTGCTTGAGCAAACGTTCATCAAGAACCCAGATGTAACGATTGATCAGCTGTTGAATGAGAAGATCTCCAAAATCGGAGAGAACATCTCCATTCGTCGCTTCGTTCGCTATGAGCTAGGCGAAGGTCTTGAGAAAAAAGTCGACAACTTCGTTGAAGAAGTTATGTCCCAAGCTAAATTGTAATCGCAGCGCATGAGCGGGGCGGGGCGAAGGCCCCGCCTGCTTGTATAAAAAGAAGTTTTCTTATATATAGATTCTTGAAGGTGAATGATGGAGGTAGAGACCGGTGGGAACACAACCCGTATACAAACGTATCGTTCTTAAGGTAAGCGGTGAATCATTGTCAGGGGAACAAGGTTACGGCATTGAGGCTTCGGTCATCGCTTCTATTGCAGATCAAGTCAAGGACGTCATCGAACTAGGCGTTGAAGTAGCAATTGTAGTCGGCGGAGGCAACATCTGGCGCGGCATTGCAGGCACAGCGAAGGGGATTGATCGGGCGACGGCTGACTACATGGGCATGCTTGCGACGGTTATGAATTCACTCGCCCTGCAGGACGCATTAGAGCAGATTGAGGTTCCAACTCGCGTTCAGACTTCCATTGCTATGCAGCAGATTGCTGAGCCTTATATTAGACGCCGTGCCATCCGACACCTGGAGAAGGGCCGCGTCGTTATATTTGCAGCAGGTACCGGGAATCCGTTTTTCTCCACGGACACAACCGCCGCGCTTCGAGCGGCTGAGATTGAAGCAGAAGTCATCCTGATGGCGAAGAATAAGGTAGATGGGGTCTATTCGGCCGATCCGTTCAAGGACGCGACAGCTGAGAAGTTCGAGACGCTGACTTACCTCGAGGTGCTTAATCGTAATCTAGGAGTTATGGACTCAACCGCTTCTTCCCTATGTATGGATAACAACATACCGCTTGTTGTATTCTCTATTACAGAGAAAGGCAATATTAAGCGGGTTGTGCTCGGTGAGAAAATCGGAACAATCGTGAAAGGAAGTGTAGGGTAGTGCCACAAACGGTCAAAAAAAATGCAGAAGAGCGTATGGAAAAAGCGATTGGCGCCCTGAAGCGGGATCTTGCCACTCTGCGTGCAGGACGTGCAACACCTGCTCTGCTTGATCGCATTCAAGTTGAATATTACGGGGCCCCAACCCCGATCAGCCAGCTGGCTAATATTAGCACGCCGGATTCAAGAACACTCTACATTCAGCCTTGGGACAAAACCTCTATCTCATCCATTGAGAAGGCGATTATGAAGTCAGACCTTGGTCTTACTCCATCTAATGACGGAACTTCCATCCGAATCTCCATTCCTCCTCTAACTGAGGAACGCCGTGCGGAGTTCGTGAAGACGACGAAGAAGTACGGGGAAGAAGCTAAGGTAGCGATTCGTAACATCCGCCGTGATGCCAATGATGACATCAAGAAGATGGAGAAGACGGATATCTCCGAGGATGAATCACGCCGTCATCAGGAAGATATTCAGAAGGCTACCGATCGATTCATCGCCGAGGTGGACAAGGTGCTCGTTGTCAAGGAAAAGGAAATTATGGAAGTCTAAAAACCATTAAAGCCCCTCCGTCAGGTGGGGCTTGGTTTCTGAAATCCGGGTGGGAGGAACAACCATGTTACAGCGACTATGGGCCAGACTAGGCAAATCGTCCCCACAGCCCGCGCAGCCGCTCTCCTCAGATAATGTTCCGCAGCATGTTGCAATCATTATGGATGGAAACGGCCGTTGGGCTAAGAACCGCGGCTTACCACGTATGGCTGGTCATCATTCCGGGATGAAAGCAGTCAAGCACATAACGATGGCAGCCGATCGCATCGGTGTCAAATACTTAACCCTGTATGCCTTCTCCACGGAGAATTGGAAGCGTCCGAAGGCGGAGGTCGACTTCTTAATGAAGCTTCCAGGACAATTCCTTGAGATAGAATTGAATGATCTTATCGCTAATAATGTTCAAGTGAAAATGATGGGCTACAAGAGCGACCTGCCTGACTATACGCTGGATGCCGTTGAAGAAGCCATCAAACGAACAGCAAATAATACGGGACTCATACTGAACTTTGCACTTAACTACGGCAGCCGCAAGGAAATGCTCGAAGCGATTAAGGACATGGCTGCTGAGGTTCAGCAGGGTCAATTAACTTGTGAAGCAATTGATGAGGATTATATGTCCAGCCGATTGCTCTCCAGCGGCATACCTGATCCGGACTTGCTCATTCGAACAAGCGGGGAGCTCAGGCTAAGCAACTTCATGCTCTGGCAGCTTGCCTACAGTGAGATGTGGTTCACTGATGTATACTGGCCGGAATTCACAGAGGAGCATTTCTACGAGGCTATTAGGGAATACCAACGTCGTGCAAGGCGGTATGGCGGTGTATAGGGTCCTCACATAATGGAGTGTGACATACGTTGAGACAACGGATCGTAACAGGAGTATTAGCAGGGGCGTTATTCGTTGCGCTGACAATTGCAGGCGGCTGGTTCTACACAGGCTTGTTAATTCTGCTTGCGATAATTGGATTTACAGAATATGTGACCATGAACGGATTCAGATGGCACCATCCCGCCTCCTTGCTTGGTTATGCGGGTGTGCTTCTTTTTGTGCTTCCATGGGACGAGCTAGGCGTAACGGCTCCGTCTGTCCTCACTATCATATGGATGCTGGCCTTCCTGCTCTTAGCGGTTACGGTCATTACGAAGAATCGTACCACGATAGACGGAGCTGCCTTAATGCTGCTCGGCGCGTTGTATGTAGGATATGGATTCGCCGCAATGAACGAAGTGAGACAGGCTGGTGAAGATGGGCTATTCTGGACGTTCCTCGCGTTCGGCTGCATCTGGGCCTCTGATATTGGAGCTTACTTCGTCGGTCGTGCTCTTGGCCGTACTAAGTTATGGCCTTCCATTAGTCCGAACAAGACGATTGAAGGGGCTGCAGGCGGGATCCTGCTTGCTCTAGTCGTTGCTGTTATTGGCTCATGGATGGAGCCATCTGTCCTCGAGCTGCCGGAAGCGTTAATGTTCGGACTGTTAGCGGCAATAGCCGGTCAGTTCGGTGACCTGATACAATCCGCTTATAAGCGTGTTCGTGACATTAAGGATACGGGCAAGCTGCTGCCAGGCCATGGCGGTGTACTGGATCGCTGCGACAGCTGGATTATCGTGTTCCCGCTGCTGGTGCTGGTCGGTCTGCTGCCGACTTAACAATCGTGATCTATTCTGTGCTAGAGATAGAGGGGAGTTCGTGTACTGGTGATTAGGATAGCTATTCTAGGGTCTACCGGTTCCATCGGAACACAGACCCTTGACATTATTGCGCATTCCCCGGATCAATTCGAGGTCGTTGCCCTATCGGCCGGCTCCAATGTTAATCTGCTCGTTCAGCAAGCCTTGCAATTCAAGCCTTCGCTCGTCTGTGTAGCTCATGCAGAGCTGGCACATGAAGCTCGTGGCAGGTTGCCTTCCCATATTAAGGTAGTATATGGGGAAGAAGGCCTCATAGAAGTGGCATCGGAGGGGGACGCAGATCTAGTTGTAACTGCGATCATGGGCAGCCGAGGTCTGGCTGCGACACTTGCGGCGATCGATGCCGGTAAGACGATCGGACTGGCGAACAAGGAGACTCTAGTGACAGCCGGACATCTGGTCATGGAGAGAGCTCGTCAGAAGGGAGTTGCCATCCTGCCTATCGACAGCGAGCACTCAGCGATCTATCAGTGCTTGAACGGAGAGAACTCGCGTGAAGTGAACAAGATTACACTGACAGCATCGGGCGGATCGTTCCGCGACAAGACGAGAGCTGAGCTTGAGGGCGTTACAGTGGAGCAAGCGCTGAGCCATCCGAACTGGTCGATGGGGGCTAAGATTACGATCGACTCAGCTACCATGGTGAACAAGGGGCTTGAGGTCATTGAAGCTAGATGGCTGTTCGGCGTGGGCTACGATCAGATTGATGTGTTGATTCATCCAGAGAGTATCATCCACTCGTTCGTGGAGTATGTGGACTACAGCATTATTGCTCAGATGGGAATGCCCGACATGCGGGTGCCGATTCAATATGCCTTAACGTATCCGAGCAGGAAGCCGACTCCTACGAAGCGGCTGGATCTAGCTGCAATTGGAAGCCTGAACTTCCGCCAGATGGATTATGAGCGGTTCCCGTGCTTGAGGCTTGCCTTCGACTGCGGACGTGCTGGGCAATCCGCACCTACGGTGTTCAACGCGGTTAATGAAGTTGCTGTAGCTCGCTTCTTAGCAGGTGAGATTAACTTCCTCGATATTGAGAGGCTTCTGGCCACTGTTCTTGACAAGCATCAAGTGACTGAGGTCAACAGCCTTGAAGCGATTGCGGACATTGATGCTTGGGCGAGAAGACAAGCAGCAACAGGTTAATAGTAAGTGAAGCGTACTAGCCTCTGAGGGTTCTCTTGAACCGGGCAGCCGAATAATGATAATCTAAGGTACAGGCTCGCCCAGGCGAGCGGCCTTAAGCTTACGTAGTGTTGTGCTACCTTTAGGAGGATATAGAATGCATCTCATTCAAGTAGTGTTTCTGACTGTGCTTGTTTTTTTCGTTATCGTGAGCATTCACGAATGGGGTCATTATTACTTTGCGAAGCGGGCAGGCATCTTAGTCCGTGAATTCGCAATCGGCTTCGGTCCCAAGCTGTTCTCTATCAAGCGTGGAGAGACCAGATATACCCTCCGGTTAGTTCCTGCAGGCGGGTTCGTGCGAATGGCCGGTGAAGATCCGGAGATTGTTGAGATTCAGACCGGGCAGACGATTGCCGTACGAGTGAAGGATGGGCAAGTCACCAGGCTCTATCTGGATCGTCTCGATGAGCGGAGCAATGTCATTCGCGGCGAAGTCGTTGCTGTCGATCTGGAGAAGGATCTGTTCGTCAGGATGGAAGTAGAGGGTGAAGTGGAGCAATTCCCTGTTCATCCTGCTGCCATTATGATTACGAAGGGCAGAGAGACTCAGATTGCCCCGCTCGATCGGCAATTCGGGAGAAAGACGGTAGGGCAGCGTGCGCTTGCTATTTTTGCAGGACCGCTAATGAACTTCATTCTTGCCTTCCTATTGTTCGCACTCTACATTCAGATGGCTGGCATCCCGAAGGAGGATTCCGACCACCTCATTGTTGTCCAATTGTCTAAGGGAATGCCGGCATCGCAATCTGAATTGAAGAAGGGCGATGTGATTGATTCCATTAATGGAGAGAAGATCGGTACGAATTATGACAAGATGATTGAACTTATTGGTAAGTCGCCAGGCAAGCAGATTGAGATGGCCGTTATCCGCGATGGGGAGCCATTAATGATTAAGCTGACTCCTGTTCCGAATGAAAAAGGTGTCGGCAAGATTGGTGTATCGGCTAACTACCCAACAAGACCCGCCACCTTCGGAGAGACGATGAGCGGATCTGTCAAGCTGATGAAGACGATGACCATTAGCATATTCGAAGGGTTCAAGAAGATCATATTCGGCGACGTGAAGCTTGATGATCTTGGTGGTCCTGTGAGGACCGCACAAGTAACAAGCCAGATTGCGGAGCAAGGAGTAACCCAGTTAGTGTCCTGGACAGCGCTGCTCAGTCTGTATCTCGGTATATTCAACCTGCTGCCGGTGCCGGCACTGGATGGCAGCCGCCTTATTTTCATCGGGGTTGAAGCACTTCGCGGCCGCCCGGTTGATCCCAATCGAGAGAGCATGGTGCACTTCATCGGCTTCGCGATGCTTATGCTGCTAATGTTGGTCGTTACTTATAATGATATCTTGCGATTAGTACGAGGGGAGCAGTAATTAGATTATGTCCAAGGATAAGCAATTCGTCAGTGAGATTACACCTCAGAGCGAGGACTTCTCACGTTGGTATATCGATGTTATTAAGAAGGCGGAACTCATGGACTACTCTCCAGTGAGAGGCTGTATTGTCTTCCGCCCTGAGGGCTATGAGCTGTGGGAGAACATTCAGCGTGACCTGGATCGCCGCTTCAAGGAGACGGGGCACCGCAACGCGTACTTCCCGTTGTTCATCCCTGAGAGCTTCTTCCAGAAGGAGAAGGAGCATGTCGAAGGGTTCAATCCCGAATTGCCGTGGGTAACTGAAGCAGCTGGAGAGAAGCTCGAGGAGCGTCTCGCCATTCGTCCAACCTCAGAGACAATGTTCGGACACATGTATTCGAAGTGGATTCAATCTTACCGGGATCTACCGCTGCTGATTAACCAGTGGGCTAACGTGGTACGCTGGGAGAAGCGTACGCTGCCATTCCTGCGGACTAGTGAATTCTTATGGCAGGAAGGCCATACGGCTCATGAGACGGAAGAAGAAGCGCGTCAAGAGACGATGCAGATGCTGGAGATCTACCGGGACTTCGTCGAGAGCTTCCTGGCCATCCCAGTTGTAGTCGGACAGAAGACGCCGTCAGAGAAGTTCGCCGGTGCGGTCGACACGTATTCCATTGAAGCGATGATGAAGGACGGGCGTGCGGTACAAGCAGGCACCTCCCACTATCTGGGAACGAACTTCGCAGTCGCATTTGATATTAAGTACTTGGATCGGGAGAATACCCTTCAATTCGCGCACACGACCTCATGGGGCGTAAGTACAAGACTGATTGGCGCGATGATTATGGTGCATGGAGATGACCGCGGACTAGCCTTGCCGCCGAAGGTGGCTCCAACACAAGTCATTATGATTCCAATCGGTCCGGCGAAGACCCGTGAGCAAGTAGTGGGACGTGTGGATGAACTGCATGCAGAGCTTAAGAAGGCAGGCTTCCGCGTTCGCGTGGATGACCGTTCCGATGTAAGCCCGGGCTGGAAGTTCAACGAATATGAGATGCGCGGTGTTCCTCTTCGCTTGGAGCTCGGACCTCGTGATATGGAGAATGGACAAGTCGTTCTCGTATCCCGAATCTCTGGAGAGAAGCGAATCGTCGCTCAAGACAATCTGGCGGCGGAAGTCGAACGGATGCTGGAAGAGATTCAAGCCGACATGTTCGAGCGCGCGAAGCAGTTCCGTGAAGACAACTTCAAGTCCGTTGATACGCTGGATGAGATGAAGGCCTTCATGGAAGAGAAGCGCGGCTTCGTGAACGCCGGCTGGTGCGGCTCTGCCGCTTGTGAGAAGCAGGTGAAGGAAGAGACCGGCGCCACTAGCCGCAACATTCCGTTCGAGCCTGCTGTGAAGAAGACGAAGTGCCTTGTATGTGAAGCAGAAGCGCAGCATACGGTTGTTTTTGCCCGAGCCTATTAATCGGCAGCTATCGGGTGGCAAGGGGAGGTAGACATGAGCTCAACCGGGGACCAGCGGCATCGCTTCGAGCTGCTCATGCAGCAAGCGGAGCTGCCGCAAGAATTAATTCAAGCCTATTACGCAGATGGATATATAGAGCAAGTTATAGTGAGCAGCAGCAATCGAGAATGGACGTTTTGCATCCGCAAAACGTCCTTGGTTCCTTCCAAGGCCTATCACGTCTTAACACAGCTAGTGAAGGACAAGTTCGCTCATATCGCAGCTACGTCATTCAAGTTCAGCTATGAGGATTCAACGGCAACCTCAGACATCGTCAAGGAATATTGGAGCTCCTTCCTGGAATGGGCTCAGGATGAGATTGCTTCGGTCAATGGCTGGCTGCAGCGAGCGGTGCTCGAGGCAGACAATGATCTGGTGACGGTCACGTTCCACGATGGGACGGGTCTCGAGCTCGCCAAGAAGAAGAAGATCGACGAGGAGATTGTGAAGTACTTCGACCAGCAATTCGGCAGAGCTTGCCGGGTGAAGATGGCAGTCGCGATCGTGGAATCCAGGCAAGAAGTGTACGAGCAGTTCGCTCAGAAGATCGTTCAGGAGGAGCGCGAGGCGGTCCAGCAGATTATGGCGAGCGCACAGACGGAGAGCTTCAGCTCCGCTGAGGAAGATGCGAATCTCCGTCTTGCCGTCGGCTATGATATACGCGAAGAGCCTGTTCCCCTCATGAACATTCGGGAAGAGGAGAAGAAGCTGACCGTCCAAGGGATGGTGTTCGGACTGGATGTGAAGGAGCTGCGTAACGGCAGCACCTTGTTCACATTCAATGTAACCGACTTCTCTGATTCCATGGCGATGAAGATGTTCGCGAAGACGAAGGAAGATGTGAAGGTACTCAGCCTGCTGTCCAATGGCAAGTGGATTAAGGCTCGGGGCCGCATCGAATATGACCGCTTCATGCAGGAGCCAGAGCTCGTCATGATGCCGAATGATCTCCATGAAGTACCGTCACCGCCGGAGCGCAAGGACAATGCGGAAGTGAAGCGGGTTGAATTCCACCTTCATACGACGATGAGCACGATGGATGCGGTAACGCAGGTAGGCACCTATGTGAAGACTGCGGCGAAGTGGGGCCATCCAGCAATAGCGGTGACGGATCACAGCAATGTGCAATGTTACCCGGATGCGTTCAAGGCGTCGAAGAAGAACGGCATTAAGGTGCTGTTCGGCGTGGAAGCCAATGTCGTCAACGATGCGATTCCGATGGTGTTGCTCCCGCGCGAGGAGCAGCTCGCGACAGCAGAATATGTCGTATTCGATATCGAGACGACTGGTCTATCCGTCATCAACAGCCGCATTATTGAGCTTGCGGGTGTGAAGATGCGGGAGGGCAAGGAAGTGGATCGCTTCTCAACCTTCATTAATCCACATGAGAAGATTCCCTATCATATTCAGCAGTTAACGAATATTAATGATGAGATGGTGCGGGATGCACCTGAGCTTGAGCCGAAGCTTCGTGAATTCATTGACTTCATCGGAGATGCGGTGCTCGTCGCTCATAACGCCAGATTCGATATCGGCTTCATCCAGGCGAACTGCAAGTCGCTCGGCCTGCCTGAAGTGCTGAATCCTGTACTTGATACACTTGAGCTAGCTAGATTCCTGCATCCTTCGATGAAGAATCATCGACTTAATACTCTCTCGGACAAGTACAAGGTCAGCTTGGAGAACCATCACCGGGCAATTGATGACTCCATCGCACTGGGCGGCGTGCTGTACGGCCTCATCGGCGATGCGGCTCAGCGCAATATTACGGGGCTGCATCAGCTGAATGATTATGTCGGGATCGACTTGTCTAACTCCCGTCCGTTCCATTGCAATATATACGCGCTTAATGCTGCGGGGAAGAAGAACTTATTCAAGCTCATCTCGTTATCCCACACCGAGCACTTCAAGCGTGTAGCCTGTATTCCGAAGAGCAAGCTAACCGAGCTTAGAGAAGGGCTGCTCGTTATATCCGGCTGCGAGAAGGGCGAGTTCTTCGAGACGGTGCTGAACAAGTCGGAGGAGGAAGCAGAGGAAGTTGCGCTGTTCTATGATGTGCTCGAGATTCAGCCGATCGACTTCTATATGCATCTTGTTGAGAAGGGGCTCGTAGGCAGCCGCGCTGAGATTGAGCAGGCTCATCGGCGCATCTGCCAGATCGGCTACAAGCTGAACAAGCCCGTTATCGCAACGGGCAACGTGCATTATCTCAATCCGCGGGATAAGATCTACCGCGATATTACCATTGGCGGCATTACCGGCTTCAGTCCGCTGAAGGGGATGCGCAAGCCGGATGCTCACTTCCGGACGACGGACGAGATGCTGAAGGAATTTGCTTATCTAGGAGAGGCTAAGGCCTATGAGGTGGTCGTCACTAACACGGTAGAGCTCGCCGAACGATTCGAACCGTACGAGATGTTCCCAGACAAGCTGTTCACCCCAATCCTAGAAGGTGCAGATGAAGAGATTCGAAGCACCTGCTACAACACGGCTAAGTCCATGTACGGGGAAGAGCTGCCTGAGGTCGTTGTGGCTCGTCTGGAGAAGGAGCTTGTCCCGATTATTAAGTATGGATTCTCAGCGAACTACTTGATCTCAGAGAAGCTCGTGAAGAAGTCGAATGAAGACGGCTATCTCGTCGGCTCCCGGGGCTCTGTAGGGTCCTCAGTCGTTGCAACCTTCCTCGGCATCTCGGAAGTTAATCCTCTGCCAGCGCATTATCTATGTCTGGACAAGGAATGCCGTTA
Source organism: Paenibacillus sp. GCM10023252 (assembly GCF_042653305.1). Classification (NCBI taxonomy): domain Bacteria; kingdom Bacillati; phylum Bacillota; class Bacilli; order Caryophanales; family Paenibacillaceae; genus Paenibacillus; species Paenibacillus sp. GCM10023252. The sequence continues at coordinate 205,210 of NZ_JBHSHW010000001.1, read as the reverse complement.
CAGCGAATGGTTCTTGGACGGCAGCGTGCCGAGCGGCTTCGATCTCCCGCCCAAGTCCTGTCCGAATTGCGGCAAGACGATGAAGGGCGAGGGACAGGACATTCCGTTCGAGACGTTCCTCGGCTTCAAGGGGGACAAGGTGCCAGATATCGATCTTAACTTCTCTGGGGTGTACCAGCCGCAAGCCCACAACTACACGAAGGTGCTGTTCGGGGATAAGGCCGTATTCCGGGCTGGAACGATCGGAACCGTAGCGGAGAAGACGGCGTTCGGCTTCGCCAAGAAGTACGAGGAAGAGAACGGCAAGAAGTGGCGCGGGGCAGAGCTGAACAGGCTCGCCAGCGGCTGTACGGGAGTGAAGCGCAGCACAGGTCAGCATCCGGGTGGGATCGTCGTCGTACCGGATTATATTGAAGTGGAGGATATTACGCCGGTTCAATTCCCTGCCGATGATGTGAATGCAGAATGGAAGACGACTCACTTCGACTATCATGCCTTCGATGCGAACCTGCTGAAGCTCGATATCCTCGGCCATGATGATCCGACGATGATGAGAATGCTGCAGGATCTGACTGGCGTTGATCCAACGACGATTCCGATGAACGATCCCAAGGTTATGAGCATGTTCAACTCGACGAAGGCGCTCGAGGTATCGCCGGAGAAGATTCGTACGCCCGTAGCGACGTACGGAGTACCGGAGATGGGGACGAAGTTCGTTCGCCAGATGCTTCAAGAGACGCAGCCAACCTCATTCGCTGACTTGCTTCAGATCTCAGGACTGTCCCACGGCACGGGGGTATGGCTCGGCAACGCCCAGGAGCTCATTAAGAACGGCACGTGCAACATCAAGACCGTTATTGGCTGCCGTGACGATATTATGCTCTACTTGATCTACAAGGCGGGAATGGACGCGGGTCTAGCGTTCAAGATTACCGAGAGTGTGCGGAAGGGCAAGGGGCTTACGCCGGAATGGATTGAGGAGATGAAGCGCTGCAAGGTGCCAGGCTGGTATATCGACTCCTGTCTGCGCATCGAGTACATGTTCCCGAAGGCGCATGCGGCAGCCTATGTCATCTCAGCAGTCAGGACGGCTTACTTCAAGCTGTATTATCCGATCGCTTATTATGCAACATACTTCACGGTGCGAGCAGAGGACTTCGACCTGGAGCTGCTGTGCCAAGGCTATGAAGCGATTATGCGCAAGCTGATGGAGATTGAAGCGAAGGGCTTCGCAGCTACACCGAAGGAGAAGAATTCCGTCTCCTTGCTCGAGATGGCACTGGAGATGACCGCGCGCGGCTTCTCCTTCAAGCCGATTGACCTGTACCGTTCCCATGCCACGGACTTCATCGTAGATGGTGAATCGCTCATCCCGCCATTTGCAGCGATTGCCGGCATCGGGGACAATGCAGCCCGCAATATCGCGGCAGCCAGGGAAGACGGGGAGTTCCTGTCCGTTGAGGACTTCCAGATGAAGTCCAAGGCCAGCAAGACGATTGTGGAGGTATTGAACGGAATGGGATGCTTCCGCGGCTTGCCGGAATCCAATCAATTATCCTTGTTCTAGCGTGCTGGATGAAAAGACTTCTTGTCACACTTTACGCGGTTATGTTATAATTTTTGTGGCAATGATGGTAATAGAGACTTTTTGATGCAGAAGAGTGGGGAAACCCACTCTTTACGTTTTTGAATCGGGCATATTGTATTGACATGATATGAATAGCTGATTCAACGACGCAGCATATAGGCGCCGTTGTTTTCGTGTATCAGGATAAGCCCATGTCTCGCCATACTTCGCATGTCCAATTCGGGAGGTCACATCCACTTGAGTACATCCAAAATCAAATCCGTAGTTGAAGAGATGGTTCGTCCATTCGTAGACAGCCAGGGCTTCGAACTAGTCGATGTTGAGTACGTGAAGGAAGGAAGCAATTATTTCCTCCGAGTATTCGTAGACAAGGACGGCGGAATCGATATCGACGAATGCGGCCGTATTAGTGAATATTTAAGCGAGAAGTTAGATGAGAATGATCCGATTACGGATGCCTACTTCCTCGAGGTATCATCCCCTGGTGCTGAGCGTCCGCTCAAAAAAGCCGAGGATGTTGCCAAAGCGGTAGGCAAGCAAGTTTACATAACCACTTATGAGCCAATTGAGGGAGCTAAGGAGTTTGAAGGCCGGCTGCTTTCTTTTGACAATGATCAAGCGGTTGTGCAGACCGGCAAGAAGAAGGTGGCGATTCCTTATGCCAAGGTCGCCAGCGCGCGGTTAGCCATCGTATTCTAGGTGCTGCAGGTTCTGTTGTTAGATTCGAAAGGGGGAACTCCATTCCAATGAGCATGGACTTTATTGAAGCATTATCGGAAATTGAGAGAGACAAAGGCATTACCAAAGACGTGCTGCTGGAAGCGATTGAAGCAGCGCTCATCTCCAGTTACAAGCGCAACTTCAATACCGCGCAGAACGTCCGTGTTGATATTAATCGCCACACAGGCGTCATTAAAGTATACGCACGCAAGACAGTCGTTGATGAGGTGCTTGACCCGCGCCTTGAGATTACGGCCGAAGCAGCACGCGAGGTTAACCCGCATTACCACTTGGACGATATCGCCGAGATTGAAGTGACGCCTCGCGACTTCGGACGAATTGCCGCTCAGACGGCTAAGCAAGTGGTTACACAGCGTATTCGGGAAGCGGAGCGCGGGCTGATCTATAACGCTTTTATCGACAAGGAAGAGGATATCGTGAATGGCATTGTGCAGCGTCAGGATGTGCGCAATCTGTTCATCGATCTGGGTAAGGTAGAGGCGGTGCTGCCGCTGACGGAATTAATGCCTACCGATAAGTTCAAGCACGGAGACCGCGTCAAGTCCTTCATTACGAAGGTCGAGAATACGACGAAGGGTCCTCAGATTATACTATCCCGTACTCACCCTGGCCTGCTGAAGCGGCTGTTCGAGCTTGAGGTGCCTGAGATCTATGACGGCGTCGTGGAGATTCGCTCCGTTGCTCGTGAAGCGGGCTTCCGCTCCAAGATCGCGGTTCATTCCCGCAATGAGGAAGTGGATCCGGTCGGCTCCTGCGTAGGACAGAAGGGGATGCGTGTACAGACGATTGTGAACGAGCTGAAGGGCGAGAAGATTGATATCGTTCGCTGGTCGGAGAATGTGGATGAGTATGTTGCCAATGCGCTCAGCCCGTCCAAGGTGCTTGAGGTCATGGTATTCGAAGCGGAGAAGATGGCTCGAGTCATCGTGCCTGATTACCAACTATCGCTGGCGATCGGTATCAAGGGTCAGAATGCGCGTCTGGCTGCGAAGCTGACGGGCTGGAAGATTGATATTAAGAGCGAGACGCAAGCGGAGCAGGAATACGGGCGTCCACGGACAACGGAAGGCACGATGCATCAGGATTCCGTCTCCATTGACTTGGCCTAAGCGCCTGCTAGTTGCAAGGTAAGGAGGGGGATCCCGTTGAAGCAGAGAAAAGTACCGCTGCGCAAATGTATTGCTTGCCAGGAAATGATGCCGAAGCGAGAGCTGATTCGTGTGGTCCGAACACCTGCGGATGAGGTGCTCATCGATCTTACGGGCAAGAAGGCAGGACGCGGAGCCTATCTATGCGGGAAGGTCAGCTGCTTCAAGCTGGCCAAAAAATCAAAAGCATTCGATCGTGCGCTCAAACATCCAGTAGACGCTCTGATCTATGATCAATTAGAACAGGACTTCATTGCGGTGGAAGAGGAGTTCCTGGCTGGCAAGGAGCATGCGGATGAAGAGTCCTAAGGCATTATCAACACTTGGCATGGCCATGCGGGCAGGGATGCTGGCGACGGGCGATGAGATCGTCCTGAAGGCGGTGCAGAAGGGTCAGGCCAAGCTGGTCATCGTGGCAGGGGACGCTTCGGATAATACGAAGAAGAAGTTCCGCGACAAGTGCAGCACCTATGGAGTACCACTCGCTATAGCCTTCGACCGAGCTGCTCTTGGGCATGCCATCGGCAAGTCGGAGAGGGTCATTATTGCGGTAACGGATAGCAAGTTCGGACAAATGATCGCAAGTCATCTGAGCCAACATTCGGAGGTGGATAATATTGACCAGTCAACAGGACAGCAAGGACAATAAAGATAAGCTCCGCGTATACGAATATGCGAAGTCGCTCAATATGAGCTCCAAGGAAATTATAACGATTCTTAAACGGCTTAATCTGCCCGTTAATAATCATATGAGCGTAATGGAGAATGAGATGGTCGGCAAGGTGGAAGGCTTCTTCCGTGACATCAAGACAACCGCAGCCGCTAAGCGTGCGCAAGAGACTTCCGCTGCTGCGACCGTATCCTCTACTCCCGCACAAGCAACGAACAAGCCGCAGCCACAGCAGCCGGCTAGCATCACTATATCTCAAGACAGACAGGGGCCTATGAATTCTATCAAAACAACAACGCAACCAAACCAAAATCAGCAGCGAGAACAACGTCCATCTAATCAGCAAGGAAGCCGTCCGGTATCCGCGAACTCCGGCCAGAGCCAAAACCGTCAAGGCGGGGGCAGCAGCCAAGGCAGTCAGAGCGGTCAAGGCGGAGCAAGCAGCAGCCGTCCATCATCTAACCAGAACCGTCCTTCCACTGGAGGAGGACAGAATCGTCCTTCCTCATCCAGCAGCAGCCAGGGCGGTAATCGTCCAGCTGGCGGCCAAGGCGGAAGCAGTCGTCCAAGCGGAAGCCAAGGCGGCGGTCAAGGCGGGAACCGTCCTAGCGGCGGCGGCTATTCCAGCGGCGGTCAAGGCAGTCGTCCAGCTGGCAGCCGTCCGGCAGGCCAAGGTACGCAAGGTGCAGGTCAAGGCGGAGCGCCAGCCCGTACGTTCGATAACAACCGTCCGGCTCCGAGCCGTACGTCCGACAAGCCGGGAGACAGCTTCAACCGCGGCGGCAACGGCGGAGGTCCTAATAACCGCAACAACAATCGATCAGGCAAGCCGGGTCAGAACCGCTTCGACGACAACCGCGGCGGCGGCTACAAGGGCAATAACCGTGGCGGCAAGGGCGGCAGAGGCAGAGGTCAACAACAGCCTCCACGTGAGAAAATTGACAACACACCTAAGAAAATTATCGTTCGCGGCAATATGACCGTTGGCGAATTCGCCAAGCTGCTTCATAAGGATGCTTCCGAAGTCATTAAGAAGCTGATCTTCTTAGGCGTACTTGCTACGATTAACCAAGAGGTGGATCTGGATACGATTCAACTGGTTGCCGGCGAGTATGGCGTGGAAGTTGAAGTGAAGATTCCGGTTGAAGAAGATACGTTCGAGAATGTAGAAGAGCAGGATGAAGATGCAGATCTGGAAGCTCGTCCTCCTGTCGTTACGATTATGGGTCACGTCGACCATGGTAAGACGACTCTGCTCGATGCAATTCGCCACACGAATGTAACAGGCGGCGAAGCAGGCGGCATTACGCAGCACATCGGTGCTTATCAGATCGAGATCAACAATAAGAAGATTGCATTCCTGGATACCCCAGGTCACGAAGCCTTCACCTTGATGCGTGCCCGTGGAGCGCAAGTGACGGACATTACCATCATCGTGGTTGCCGCAGATGACGGCGTTATGCCTCAGACGGTTGAAGCCATCAACCATGCTAAGGCAGCAGGAGTGCCCATTATCGTAGCGGTCAACAAGATTGATAAGGAAGGCGCTGATCCTGACCGGATTAAGCAATCCCTTACGGAGTTCGAGCTCGTACCGGAAGAGTGGGGCGGTGACACCATCTTCGTTAATGTATCTGCGAAGCAGCGCATTGGCTTAGAAGAGCTGCTTGAGATGATTCTGCTCGTTGCCGAAGTGAATGATTACAAGGCTAACCCGAACAAGCGTGCTCGCGGTACGGTTCTCGAGGCCGAGCTGGATAAGGGCAAGGGACCAGTCGCACGCGTACTCGTACAGCATGGAACACTGAAGATTGGCGATGCCTTCGTCGCAGGTAACTGCTTCGGCCGTGTCCGCGCGATGGTGAATGACAAGGGACGCAGACTGAAGGAAGCTGGACCGTCAACACCGGTAGAGATTACAGGCCTGACGGAAGTTCCTCTAGCTGGCGATCCATTCATGGTGTTCGAGGATGAGCGCAAGGCTCGTGCAATTGCTGACCGCCGTGCAATCAAGCATCGTCAATCCGAGCTTGGAGCGAATACTCGTGTCACTCTCGATGATCTGTATAAACACATCAAAGAAGGTGAAATTAAAGACCTGAACGTCATTATTAAGTCTGATGTTCAAGGTTCTTCCGAGGCGCTTAAGGGCTCCCTGCAGAAGATCGATATTGAAGGCGTACGGGTTAAGATTATTCATAATGGTGTCGGTGCCATTACGGAATCCGACGTTAACCTCGCCTCTGCGTCCAATGCAATCGTCATCGGCTTCAATGTACGTCCTGAGCCTCAGGCGGAAGCAGCAGCGGAGCAAGAGAAGGTTGATATCCGTCAGCACCGCGTAATCTACCACGTCATCGAAGAGATTGAACAAGCGATGAAGGGTATGCTTGACCCAATCTACAAAGAGTCTGTAATCGGTACGGCTGAAGTTCGTAACGTGTTCAAGGTTACTAAGGTTGGCTCCATTGCCGGCTGTATGGTAACTTCAGGCAAGATTACCCGTTCTGCCGAAGCTCGTATCATTCGCAGCGGCGTAGTCGTCTACGAGGGCAAGATCGACTCGCTCAAGCGCTTCAAGGACGATGCGAAGGAAGTAGCACAAGGCTACGAGTGCGGGATTACCGTGGAACGCTTCAATGATCTCAAAGAAGGAGATATTATCGAAGCCTTCATCATGGAAACCGTAGAGAGGTGATCAACATATGGCAAAAATCCGCGTGGGCCGGGTAGGCGAGCAGATTAAAAAAGAGCTCAGCCAAATTATCAGTTCCGAACTGAAGGATCCGCGCATCGGCTTCATTACGGTGACCGGTGTTGAGGTAACAAATGACTTGTCGCAAGCGAAGGTATATCTAAGTGTGCTTGGCAGCGATGAGCAGAAGGAAGAGACACTAAAGGCGCTGGCCAGAGGAACGGGATTCATCCGTTCCGAGCTGGGCAAGCGTATGAGACTACGCCACACACCAGTGCTGTTGTTCAAGTTCGACAGCAGCATTGAGTACGGCAGCCGAATTGAATCATTATTGGATCGTATTAATGACGGGAATGTTCCTTCATGACGGAAGTCGCTGCCTATCATCAGCAGTTGGATGACGCGCTAGCCTTCCTTCAAGAGGGCGAACAATTTCTCGTAGTATCCCATGTACAGCCAGACGGCGACGCGATAAGCTCCACATCCGTTGTCGGCTGGCTGCTTTCTAAGCTTGGGAAGCAAGCGGTACTTATGAATGAAGGCGAGGCGCCTTCGAGGTTAAGCTATTTATATACTTACTCTACTATTATTAATTACAAGCTGACTCCGCCTTCGGAGTTATTCACTCATGTTATTACAGTGGATTGTGCAGACTTCCGCAGGATTGGTGACGTTGCCGGTTGCTTCGCCCCGCATGCGAAGCTGCTTAACATCGATCATCATCCTACGAATGACGGATTCGGTCTCGTTAACGTCATCCGTTCGGACGCAGCAGCTACTGTAGAGATCTTATATGATCTCATAGAGAGGGCTCAGATTCCGCTCGATCTGGACTGTGCAACGGCCATCTACACCGGGTTGTTGACCGACACGGGGGGCTTCCGTTACTCCAATACGACACCGCATGTGATGGAGATCGCTTCTCGCATGCTAGCGCTTGGAGTATCGGGTCATCGAATTGCAGATCACCTGCTAGAGAAGATGACGATGGCTAAGCTGAAGCTGCTCGGTCGAGGCCTATCCCGATTAACCTTCTCAGAGGATCAGAGAATTGGCTGGCTATACGTGGCTAAGGATGATATGAAGGAGACTGGGGCTGTTCCCGAAGACCTGGAAGGGCTTGTCAACTACGCCTTGAATATTGATGGAGTTGAAGTTGGCATTCTGCTCAAGGAGACCGAGGACGGCTCGGTGAAGGTCAGCCTTCGTTCAGCAGGAGCTGCCGATGTCGCTGCTGTTGCCCAGTCATTCGGCGGAGGCGGTCATGTAAGAGCAGCCGGTCTCCGAATGAACGGACCGATACCTGATGCAATAGAGCATATTGTTGGAGCGGTTAGAAAGGCGTTGAATTAAACGAATGGATGGTATATTAGCGGTATGGAAGCCGGCAGGCTGGACCTCTCATGATGTCGTGGCCAAGGTGCGGGGCATCCTGCGCACGAAGCGGATCGGACATGCGGGTACACTTGATCCTATGGTCACGGGAGTGCTCCCGCTCTGCATCGGCCGATCAACCCGCGTTGTCGAGTACTTGCAAGATCGACCGAAGGCCTATCGAGCCGTTCTTCAATTCGGAGTGGCTACAGATACGGAGGATACGACAGGCAACATCATCGAAGAAGCAGCTCAGGTTACGCTGACTGAAGAAGATATTCACCAGGCTCTTCGCAGCTTCGTGGGCGAGATTGACCAGGTTCCTCCTATGTTCTCAGCCGTGAAGGTAGACGGCAAGCGGCTGTATGAATTGGCAAGGGAAGGGGTTACCGTGGAGAGGAAGTCGCGCCGGGTAACGATCTATGAGATAGAATTGCTGGACATGCAGCTGAACCAGCCTCGTCCAACGATAACCTTCACAGCGGTATGCTCCAAGGGTACATATATCCGAACGTTATGTGTGGATATCGGCAAGGCTCTAGGAGTTCCTTCCGCCATGGCAGGTCTCACTAGGACGATGTCTGGCGGCTTCACCGAGAAGGATTGCTTGACGCTTGAGCAGATTGCTGAACTGGCGGCTGCAAGGGAGATGGAGAGCAAGCTTCTTCCTGCGGACAGTGCGCTATCCCATCTGAAGCGGGTTGAGATTAACGAAGGACTTGAGAAGGCTGCACTTCAGGGGCAGAAGCTCCCTTATGACCGTATCCATACGGACGTACTTGGCCGAGTTCAAGCCGAAGCCGAAGCTGAAGTTCAAGCTGAAGCTCAATCTGAAGCGCATGATAACAATCTTGTCACCGTATATAATGAATCGGGGCGGTTCATCGGAATCTATGAGCAGGATGCCGACTCATCTGTTCTGAGACCGGTTAAGGTGTTCGCCGGTCAGTCCTCATAGATGGACGTCTTAGGGATTCAATAACAATGAAATGCAGGTGTTATGGATGGAGATCATCTCACTATCTTATCCTATAGAAGACCTATCCGAGCGCAGCTCATCGGATCATGCCCTGTCGCTGGCGATCGGTTACTTCGACGGCGTCCACCGGGGCCATCAGAACGTAATCGGCGAGGCGGTTAAGGCAGCGAAGGCGGGCGGCATGCAGTCTGCGGTGATGACCTTTCACCCTCACCCCCGTGAAGTGCTTGCCCGAGGCGAGCATTACTTCACCTGCTTAACACCACTGGAGGAGAAGTTGGAGCTCTTCGCCGCGCTTGGCGTGGATATGGTATACGTCGTACGCTTCGACTTGTCCTTCGCGGCTGTGACGCCCAAGCAATTCGTAGATGAGGTTCTTCGTCCGCTTGGAGCGAAGCAGGTCGTTGTAGGCTTCGACTTCACCTTCGGCTATCAAGGTCAAGGCACTCCGGAAGCTCTTCGTGAGCTGGGGTACCCCGACCTTCAGGTTACGATTGTTGAGCCGTTATGCGACAAGGGAACGAAGGTCAGCTCCACGTATGTTCGTCAAGCTCTGAGTGAAGGGCAAGTGACGCTGGCAGCGGATCTGCTTGGCCGGCCTTACGAAGTCATCGGGACAGTCGTTCATGGCGACGGGAGAGGGCGTACGATCGGCTTCCCTACCGCTAATCTGGACTTGTCTCATTCCTATGTCATTCCGAGGCTTGGCGTCTATGCGGTCAGAGTACATTATGAAGGAGCTTGGCATTACGGGGTGTTGAATCACGGGAATAAGCCAACGTTCAAGCAAGGTGGTGTACAACCCGTCATGGAGGCACACTTGTTCAATTATGATGGGGATCTATATGGTCATGAGGTTCGTGTGCAGTTCCTGTCATTCCTTCGTCCTGAACAGAAGTTCGGCTCCGTGCATGAGCTCATCGAGCAGATTGGCGTGGATGCTGCAACAGCGAAGCGTCAGTTCGGAATTGAGTAGGACAGGAACATAAGAGTTTACTTTAGACTTCGGGATATGGTATACTTACAAGCGTTGTGAATTGCTCTTGAAGCATGAAGCACTTAACCTTAGCTTGGCCCTTCGCTCTCACTTGGCGATGGCGAGGCTAACGGCGATTATTGAATAGGAGGTGAACTAGGATGGCTATTACACAAGAACGCAAGCACGAGTTGATTGACACTCATAAGACACACGCGAGTGACACAGGGTCACCAGAAGTTCAAGTTGCTATCCTTACGGAGAACATTGTTAACTTGACACAACATCTTCGGGAGCACAAGAAGGATCATCATTCCCGTCGCGGTCTTCTTAAGATGGTAGGTCAGCGTCGTAAGTTGCTAGCATACCTGAAGAACAAGGATGTACGACGTTACAGCGCATTGATTGAGAAGCTCGGTCTTCGCCGATAACAGACGCGTCACGAGAAGCAACCTGGTTGTCTTGCCGCCCGGGAATTACCGGTGTGGCAATATCAGGTTGCTTTTTGTAATATACCGATGGTTATCGTTCGGATAGGTTCAAATCTGTGAAATACATACCCCTAAGGAGGGAACCCGATTGCAACAAGTTCAAATGATGCTTGGAGGCAGGCCGCTCACGATTGAGACAGGCAGACTTGCAAAGCAAGCTAATGCAGCAGTTACGGTACGTTACGGCGATACCGTTATTTTGTGTACCGTCACCGCTTCATCCGGCCCGAAGGATCTCGACTTCTTCCCATTAACGGTGAATTACGAAGAGCGTCTCTACGCAGTAGGTAAGATTCCAGGTGGATTCATCAAGCGTGAAGGCCGTCCAAGCCAGAAGGCTATACTGGCGAGCCGATTGACAGATCGTCCGATCCGTCCTCTCTTCCCAGAAGGCTTCCGTAACGATATTCAGATCGTTAACCTGGTTCTAAGCGTAGACCAGGATTGTCCTCCGGATATCGCTGCTATGGTTGGTACGTCTGCGGCGCTGTCCATCTCTGATGTTCCATTCAACGGTCCTATCGGCGGCGTAAGTGTTGGCCGGATTGATGGCCAATTCATCGTTAACCCGACTGTGGAACAGGAAGCGAAGACCGATATCTTCGTCGTCGTTGCCGGAACGAAGGATGCCATCATGATGGTAGAAGCGGAAGCGAACGAAGTGCCGGAAGATGTCATGCTTGAAGCGATCATGTTCGGTCATGATGAGATTAAGAATATCGTTGCGAAGATAGAGGAGCTGCAGCAGCTTGCCGGCAAGCCGAAGATGGAAGTGAAGCTTCATGCGGTAGACGAGCAGGTGAATGCAGCAGTTCGGGCATTCGCATCTGCTAGACTGGTTGAAGCCATTCGTATTCCAGAGAAGCATGCTCGCCAAGAAGCCATTGATGCTGTGAACAGCGAAGCCGTCGCACACTTCGAAGTGCAATATGTAGATACTCCTGAGCTTCTCTCTGACGTGAAGGAAGTGCTCTATGATATCGTGAAAGAAGAAGTGCGTCGACTCATTACGCATGACAAGGTTCGTCCGGATGGACGGGCGCCAGAGGAGATTCGTCCAATTGAGTGCGACGTAGCTCTGCTGCCAAGAACGCACGGCTCCGGCTTGTTCACACGCGGTCAGACACAAGCTCTCAGCATCTGTACTCTAGGAGCACTAGGCGATGTTCAGATTCTCGATGGCATTGACCTCGAGGAATCCAAGCGCTTCATGCATCATTACAACTTCCCGCCGTTCAGCGTAGGTGAGGCTAGACCTCTTCGTCCGCCAGGACGCCGTGAGATTGGTCATGGCGCACTAGGCGAGCGTGCTCTGTCCAAGGTTATTCCATCCGAGGCGGACTTCCCTTACACGATTCGTCTGGTATCCGAAGTGCTGGAGTCGAACGGATCGACATCCCAAGCAAGTATATGCGCAAGCACACTTGCGATGATGGATGCCGGGGTGCCGATCAAGGCGCCAGTTGCTGGTATCGCGATGGGTCTGATTAAGGACGGCGAACACTTCTCGATTCTGTCCGACATTCAAGGGATGGAAGACCATCTAGGCGATATGGACTTCAAGGTTGCCGGTACAGCTGAAGGCGTAACAGCGATTCAGATGGACATTAAGATCGATGGCATCGATCGCAGCATTCTGAGCCAGGCGCTTGAACAGGCCCGCGAAGGCCGCATGCATATACTTGGCAAGATGACCGAAGCGATGTCGTCTCCTCGTACAAGCCTATCGCAATATGCGCCTAAGATTCTGACGATGCGCATTAATCCGGATAAGATTCGTGATGTCATTGGTGCCGGCGGTAAGATCATCAATAAGATTATTGAAGAGACCGGCGTTAAGATTGATATCGAGCAGGATGGTATGGTGTTCATCGCCTCTTCGAACGAAGAGATGAATCAGAAGGCGAAGAGCATTATCGAAGGAATCGTCAAGGAAGTAGTTGTTGGCGAAGTATACCTCGGTACAGTGAAGCGTGTAGAGAAGTTCGGCGCATTCGTTGAGATTCTGCCTGGCAAGGAAGGCTTGGTTCACGTCTCCCAGCTGGCGAATGAACGTGTAGCTAAGGTGGAGGATGTCGTGAACGTTGGCGATCAGATTACAGTCAAGGTAACTGAGATCGATCAGCAAGGCCGCGTCAATCTATCCCGCAAGGCAACACTAGCTCCTCAAGTACCTGCACAATAACTTTATCGTACACGACGAAGTCCCATAAGTCCGTTTCTTAAGAGAGCCAGATTCTGTCTGACTCTTTTTTGGCATGTCATCATAAACTCGTCCAACCCCTCATAGGATGGAGCAAGTGTTGTGTTAGGGACAGCTGATGAGGTGGCTTATGCCTTAGGGGGGACGGATACGGTGAGAAGAATGAGAATAGCAGCTGCAGCAATCGGCTGTATGATTCTGTTGCTGACTCTTGTACAGACCAATAGTGGAATGACGAATTACTTGACGTTCCTGAAGCAGACGAAGACGGCTGGCATTACGGATCAAGTTCAGAGTGCGAACGCTGAACGATGGGATGAAGCTAAGCTCAGGGAGCATCTAACCGCTGTAGCCAACGAGCGTAACATCCCGCCCGTAGATGCGCGCGTTGATCGTGTATGGAAGGCTATCCCAGGCTATAATGGGCTGGAGCTTGATATGGAGAAGACTGTACAGCAAGCGGCTGAATCACCGTCATCCGAGCCGTTGATCTACTACTATAAGCAGATCCCCCCTAAGATAGGCCTTGATCAGCTTGGACCGCAGCCGATCTATCGCGGCAACGAGAACAAGCCGATGGTGGCAATCATGATTAACGTAGCTTGGGGCAATGAGTACCTTGAGGCCATACTGGAGACGCTCGATCGTGAGAAGGTCAAGTCCACCTTCTTCCTGGATGGGACTTGGCTCAAGAATAACGTAGAGTTAGCGAAGAAAATTAAGGCGCAAGGACACGAACTGTCCAATCATGCCTATTCCCATCCCAATATGAGCCAGCTTGGCCGTCAGGCTGCTTATGCGCAGATTGCGAAGACCGAGAATCTGCTGAAGGAGAAGCTGGAGGTGAACAATAAGTGGTTCGCTCCGCCATCTGGCGACTATAATCTAATGACGGTTCAGGTAGCGTCCCAGTTAGGGCTTAAGACCGTCCTATGGACGATCGATACGGTCGATTGGATGAAGCCGACGCCAAGCTCAATTGTGAGCAAGATTAAGGCTAAGCTTGAGCCCGGCGCACTTATCCTCATGCATCCAACAGCTTCCTCGCGAGATGCTCTGCCGGGAATGATTGCGGCTGCTAGAAGCAGAGGCTACGCCATTGACACCGTTACGAGCACGCTCTCTTCTGACAGAGTGACCCCTTCGGTTGAGGGGCGACCTTAATTTTGTTACACTACTATGGAGTCTCATTCGTAGTCTAGGAGGACATACATTTGAACAAATATACATTAAGCAACGGACTGCGTGTTGTCGTGGAATACATACCTACTGTACGATCCGTATCCTTCGGTATATGGGTGAAGACCGGCTCGCGGAACGAGACGCCGGAGAACAACGGAATCTCTCACTTCATTGAACATATGTTATTCAAGGGGACGAAGCGCCACACGGCGAAGGATATTGCAGATCTGTTCGACGGTATCGGCGGCAACGTCAATGCCTTCACAGCGAAGGAGTATACATGTTACTTCGCCAAGGTGCTTGACGAGCATCTTCCGATTGCGGTTGATGCACTTGCAGACATGTTCTTCGAGTCTCAGCTGGATGCAGAAGAGCTGGCGAAGGAGAAGAACGTCATCTTGGAGGAGATCTCCATGTATGAAGACACTCCCGATGACAAGGTTCATGACGAGGCTTCCCGCGCGGCGTTCGGCAATCACCCGCTCGCTTACTCCATACTAGGATTGGAGGAGCGGCTCACTGCCATGGATTCGGATACTCTGCGACGTTATATGGGAGATCGCTACGGCATTGACCAGACCGTCATCAGCGTCGCCGGCAATGTGGAAGAGAGCAAGCTGCTCGCTCTGTTAGAGGAGCACTTCGGCAGGTTCTCGAACAAGGGCAAGGAGCAGGAGATCGAGAAGCCGGAGTTCCAAGGCGATTATATTTTCTATAAGAAAAAAACCGAACAAAACCATATCTGCCTGTCCTTCCCTGGCTGCTCTATAACAGACCCGCAGATCTACGCTATGATTCTCCTTAATAATGCGCTTGGCGGAGGGATGAGCTCCCGATTGTTCCAGGAGATTAGAGAGAAGCGGGGACTTGCTTACTCTGTCTATTCCTATCATACCTCCTATGCTGATTCGGGCTTGTTCACCGTCTATGCGGGCACGGCTCCGAAGCTGACGAAGGAGGTGCTCGATCTAACGATGGAGCAGCTTGGCGAGCTGTCTGTGATGGGATTGAGTGAAGAGGAGCTCCACCGCGGCAAGGAACAGCTGAAGGGAAGCCTTATTCTCAGCTTGGAGAGCACATCGAGCCGAATGAATCGGCTTGGCAAGAATGAACTCATGCTCGGACGCCATTATACGCTTGATGAGCTGTTGCAGCGAATTAGCAATGTCTCGATGAACGATGTTCAAGAGGTAACGAAGAGGCTGCTCTCCGTTCCGTTCGCTGTCGCGATGGTCGGTTCCACGGATAAGGCTGCATCACAATTAGGGAGGGACCGATTTGTATCAAGTATTATTTAAGCGGCTAGAAGGCAATGAGGAGCTGGCGCTGCCTGCACGAATGTCGGAATGGGCTGCAGGCTTCGATCTGCAAGCGGCTGTACCTGCGCCAGTTGTCCTTGCTCCAGGGGAGCGGAAGCTAATCCCGACAGGCTTCGCGATGGCGATGCCTGCGGAGCTTGAAGCGCAGATTAGACCTCGCAGCGGCCTCGCTTACAAGCATGGAATTACTTGCTTGAATACCCCGGGAACGATTGATGCCGATTATCGCGGCGAGGTGAAGGTGCTGCTCGTGAATCTGGGGCAAGAGCCGTTCACGATTGAGCGCGGTGAGCGAATTGCGCAGATGGTGTTCCAGGTCGTTCCTGCCGTATCCATTAAGGAGAGCAGTGAGCTTCCTGATACCGTTCGCGGAGCTGGCGGATTCGGTCATACAGGTGTGTAATGTTTTACTTAGGACGATTAACCCGTTTAGGCGGGCTAGTCGTCCTTTTTTGTATCTTCCTATTCACCCTCATCTGGGCTGGGGCATAAGATGTTGTTATCGAGGTGCAGAAAGGAGTGAGACCCTTCATGCTTACAGGAGTTCAGATCTTGCTGCTCGGCGGAGACGCAAGACAGCTAGAGGTCATTCGGAAGCTCACAGAGCTGGACGCAACCGTGACGGTTGTTGGATTCGAAGGATTACATTCGCCGCTTGACGGCGCGATTAAGGCTGAACTGGAACCTACCCTGTTCGATGCTATTGATGCACTCTTGTTGCCAGCTGTCGGCACCGATGATACGGGACTTATACCAGCTGTGTTCAGTGACCGTGAGCTGAAGCTGACAGAGGAGCATATCAAGCGCTTGCCTAAGCATTGCAAGGTATATGCCGGCATGGCTAAGCCTTATCTGCGGCAATTGTGCAACAATGAACAGATTGAGCTCATTGAATTATTCGACCGGGATGATGTAGCGATCTATAATTCCATTCCGACTGCAGAAGGCGCCCTTATGATGGCGATTCAGAACACGGATATTACGATTCACGGCTCAGCCAGCATGGTGCTCGGATTCGGCCGAACCGGCTTTACGTTAGCTAGGACTCTGCAAGGTCTAGGAGCGAATGTGCTCGTCGGAGTGCGACGTACAGAGCACTTTGCGCGTGCCTTAGAGATGGGGTTTAAGCCTTTCTACATCAAGGATTTAGTCTCTTTTGCAAGGAATATTGACTTGCTTTTTAACACAATTCCGACTATGATAGTCACAGCGCAAATTATCGCCAATTTACCCTCGCGTGCCGTCATTATTGACCTTGCTTCGAAGCCTGGCGGAACCGATTTCAGGTTCGCCGAGAAGCGGGGAATCAAGGCGATGCTCGCACCCGGTCTACCCGGTGTCGTAGCACCCAAGACAGCTGGACGTATCATAGCGGAATGTCTATGTCAGTTGATTTTGGATGATTCGACAGAGCGGGGGAATGGGATATGAATTGGTCCGGACGTACGGTTGGTTACGCCTTATCAGGTTCACATTGCACATTGGCAGAAGTAATGCCTCTTATACAGCGGTTTGTCGATGCAGGCGCTAGTGTAGTGCCGATCGTCACGCAGACAATTATGACAACAGACACAAGGTTTGGGAAGTCAGAGGATTGGCAGACACAGCTGAAGGCTATTACGGGGAATGATATTATCTCTACCATCGTAGAGGCGGAGCCGCTTGGTCCGTCTAAGCTGCTCGATGTTCTTGTCATTGCCCCATGCACGGGGAATACGACAAGCCGATTAGCGAATGCGATGACTGACAGTGCAGTGCTGATGGCGGCCAAGGCGCAGATGCGCAACGGGAGGCCGGTCGTGCTCGCAATCTCCACGAATGACGGGTTAGGTTTGAATGCCGCGAACATCGCTAAGCTGCTAGTGGCTAAACATATTTATTTCGTTCCATTCGGCCAAGACAATCCAGTTCAGAAGCCGAACTCACTCGTAGCGAAGATGGATCTAGTCATGGAGACATGCGAATCCGCTCTTCAAGGCAAGCAGCTGCAGCCTTTATTGATTTAACGGGCTGAAGGATACGAAACGGTACTAGCCGCTTGTTGGCCGGTCACCGTTTCGATTTGTTTGCTATACAGATGAGATATGGACATAGCATTTGATTAATGTCCGTAGACTTTTTCCCAAGGGGGAAGGGAAGCGGTTATTCATCCATGGAGGGGAGACGACACAGATGTCGAATCAGAAATTGTTTAACGTTGCCGTAGTTGGCGCAACAGGTGCAGTAGGGGAACAGATTATTAAGCTGCTTGAGTCTAGAGAATTCCCAATCAATGAGTTGAAGCTGCTGTCTTCCGCCAGGTCGGCAGGCACCCGTCTAACGTTCAGAGGCAAGGAAGTTCTCGTACAAGAGGCTACTCCTGACAGCTTCAGAGGTGTTGAGATCGCCTTGTTCAGCGCAGGCGGCGACGTGACGAAGGAGCTTGCACCTCATGCGATAGCGCATGGAGCAGTGTGCATAGACAATACGAACGCCTTCCGAATGGACCCTGAGACTCCCCTTGTCGTTCCAGAGGTGAATATCGAGAAGATCAACGAGCATAAGGGACTGATTGCTAATCCGAATTGTTCGACTATTCAGATGGTTGCAGCCCTTAAGCCTCTTCAAGACAAGTATGGCATTGCGAAGATAATTGTCTCTACTTACCAAGCTGTATCGGGGGCAGGAAGCCGCGCCATTGATGAGATGCTCCGCCAGACCCGTGCTTCCTTGGACGGTGATACAGTTAACCCAGATATTCTTCCGGTTGGTTCGTTGCCGGTCAAGCACCAGATTGCATTCAACGCGATTCCGCAGATTGACAAGTTCCAAGAGAACGGCTATACGCTCGAAGAGATGAAGATGGTTCGCGAGACGAAGAAGATTATGGGCGATGAGTCCATTCAAGTAACGGCTACTTGTGTACGTATTCCAGTCGTATACGGTCACTCGGAGTCCGTCTATGTAGAACTCAAAAATGACTACGATCTGGAAGATGTCAAGCAGCTCTTGGCGAATGCTCCGGGCATTACGCTTGTAGATGATCCAGCAGCTCAGCAATATCCGCTGGCTACAGAAGCAGCCGGCAAGCCTGATGTATTCGTAGGAAGACTAAGAAGAGATCTAGGTACCGAGCGCGGTCTTAATCTATGGATTGTATCAGACAACCTGCTTAAGGGCGCAGCATGGAACGCGGTACAGATCGCAGAATACATCGCTATCGGTCAATAATACTCCGAAGAATTACCAATAGGCTTCAAGTCAGACATCATAAGGATCGGTACGGAGGAATAGTATGCGCATCCTGGTTCAGAAGTTCGGAGGCACTTCATTGTCTACCGACTACGCTCGCAATCATGTAATTAGACATATCGTTAGAGAACAAGAACACGGCTATCACATTGTGGTGGTCGTGTCCGCTATGGGTCGAAGCGGAGATCCCTATGCAACGGATACTCTGCTTGAGCTCGTTCGGGAGAGCGGGGGTGTCATTCCGCCACGGGAGAGAGACTTGCTGCTAGGCTGCGGTGAGATCATATCTGCTGCAACTCTATGCAGTCTGCTTCATGCCAGGGGCATTCCGACTGTCGTACTGACTGGCGGTCAAGCAGGCATTCGAACGGACCATGGCTTCGGCCAAGCACGAATTACTTCCATTGCACCTGATCCCATTATTAAGCATCTGGGCGAAGGCAAGGTAGTCATCGTTACAGGCTTCCAAGGAGCAACTGAAGAGGGCGATGTAACGACACTAGGACGTGGGGGCAGTGACACATCGGCTACGGCAATCGGTGCCGCGCTGCATGCGGAGATGGTTGACATCTACACGGATGTGAACGGAATACTGACCGCTGATCCTCGAATAGTTGAAGATGCGCGTCCATTGTCGATTGTGAGCTATGCGGAGATCTGCAACATGGCTCATCTGGGTGCTAAGGTTATCCATCCCCGTGCTGTGGAAGTGGCCCAGCAAGCACGAATTCCATTCCGCGTCAGATCCACCTTCTCTGAAGATGAGGGTACATTAGTGACGGACCTTCAGCCTATCGGATTAAGCGCCGCAGTGAAGGACCGCCATGTGACCGGCATCGCTCATGTGAGCGGGGTTACGCAGATATCCGTTCATGCTCTGGATGGTCAGAACGATGTCCAGCTGCAAGTATTCCAGGCAATGGCCAAGCATCATATCAGCGTCGACTTCATTAATGTTACTCCTGGAGGAGCCGCTTACACGGTGTTCGACCACGATGCGGAGCGAGCGTTGGAAGTGCTGGATGAGATCGGATACAAGCCGCATGCCGTACGCGGATGTGCGAAGGTATCCGTCATAGGCGGAGGGATGAACGGGGTCCCTGGCATTATGGCCCGTATCGTTGAAGCGTTAACCGAGCAAGGAATCATGATTCTGCAATCGGCGGACTCTAATACGACCATCTGGGTGCTTGTCCGTCAAGAGGATATGGCTGGCGCATTGCGCGCCTTGCACAACAAGTTCGAGCTCCACAAATAGACGCAGCATGCTTACGAAGTCAGTTTTTCCTACGGAAAAACAAGCTTATGCTTACGAAGTCAGTTTTTCCTACGGAAAAACAAGCTTATGCTTACGAAGTCAGTTTTTCCTACGGAAAAACAAGCTTATGCTTACGAAGTCAGTTTTTCCTACGGAAAAACAAAGCTAATGCTTACGAAGTCAGTTTTTCCTACGGAAAAACTATAGGAGGATAAATTATGGAGTTCGGGAGACTTATAACCGCGATGGTTACGCCGTTCGATGGAGATGGTCAGATTAACTGGACAGCAGCCGGAGAGATGATTGACTATCTAATCGGCGAGCAGCAAAGTGACAGTCTCGTTGTATGCGGAACAACAGGCGAATCACCTACATTGTCTGATGATGAGAAGCTGGCGCTGTTCCGCTATGCGGTAGAGCGTGCTGCTGGACGCTGCCGAATTATTGCCGGAACCGGAAGCAACAATACGGCCCATTCCATCCATCTGACGCAATTGGCTGAGGAAGCCGGCGTTGATGGCATACTTCTGGTTGCGCCTTACTATAACAAGCCAAGCCAAGAGGGACTCTATCAGCACTTCGCAGCTATTGCAGCAGCTACTTCTCTGCCTGTCATGCTCTATAATGTTCAGGGTAGAACAGGGGTGAACCTGTCCGTAGAGACCACGCTCCGACTGGCTGAGCTGCCTAACGTAGCTGCGACGAAGGATTGTGCCTCACTGGAACAGCTCACTCAGATTATTACTGGTGCTCCAGCTGGATTCAGAGTATACAGCGGAGATGACAGCTCTGCTCTGCCAGCACTGTCTGTAGGGGCATATGGCGTTGTAAGTGTAGCTTCGCACATTGTTGGGACGAAGATGAAGCGTATGATTGAGGCTTATGTGGGAGGCCAGGTAGCAGAGGCTGCTGAACTGCACCGGGAGTGTTACCCTGTGTTCTCAGGTCTATTCAACTGCCCTCATCCCGTGCCGAATCCGGTCGCGGTGAAGTACGCACTTACGCTTAAGGGTATGAGTGTTGGCGGAGTAAGGCTTCCACTCGTAGAGGCAACGGAATCAGAGAAGACATTCATAAGCAAGCTGGTATAAAGGGTAGATCAATCTAATTGACTGCAGCCGGTGCGTACAGCATCGGTTTTATTTTTTAGGGAAAAACTAACGGTTACATACCTTTCATGGGTTTCACTTGTGTTCCATCTTTTTCTTCATGTATAATGAGTTCAAGTGACTGGGTGCGGCATTTTATGTAAGTTGAAGGAATGAATAACCGTCAGGAGCGGCGTCCGACGGACTAATACACATGTTACGAAGCAATTGCTTCACGAAACTAGTAGGAGGTATAGATACACTTGTCGAAGAAGAACAACCAGGATAAGCTGCTAATCTTTGCATTGGGCGGCGTAGGCGAGATCGGTAAGAATATGTACGTCATTCAATACGGCAACGATATTGTTGTTGTCGATTCAGGGCTCAAGTTCCCTGAAGAAGATATGCTGGGAATAGATATCGTTATACCGGACATCTCTTATCTAACAGAGAATAGGGACAAGGTTAGAGCGATTCTCATCACTCACGGCCATGAAGATCACATCGGCGGATTGCCATATGTACTGAAGCATCTGAATGTTCCGGTATATGGCACCAAGCTGACGCTAGGTCTAATCGAGAGCAAGCTGAAGGAAGCAGGGCTGCTCGGCGAGACGAAGCGGATTCTAATTAACGTCGATTCGGAAGTTCAGCTCGGTTCGATTCGCGCCAGCTTCTTCCGCACCAATCATAGTATTCCGGATTCAGTCGGCGTATGCCTGGACACTCCGGAAGGAACCGTCGTTCATACGGGCGACTTCAAGTTCGACCATACACCGGTTAATGAACAGTATGCTGATCTGCAGCGTATGGCTGAGATTGGCAAGCGCGGAGTACTTGCGCTACTGTCGGACAGCACGAACGCAGAGCGTGCCGGATATACGCCTTCTGAGGCGAATGTCGGTGAAGAGCTCGAGGATATTTTCCGCAAGTCCACCCAACGCGTTGTCGTCGCAACGTTCGCGTCTAATGTACACCGAATTCAACAGATTATTAACGCATCGATAGCAACTCGCCGCAAGATTGCTGTCGTTGGCCGCAGTATGGTTAATGTCGTTAGCATCGCATCAGAGCTAGGGTACCTCAACATTCCTGAGGGCATGATTATAGAGCCTGAAGAAGTGAACAAGCTTGCCGCTGATCGCGTAGTGATCCTCTGCACAGGCAGCCAAGGCGAGCCGATGTCGGCGCTGACGCGTATGGCTCGCTCCACTCACCGGAAGGTAGATATCCTGCCAGGAGATACCGTCATTATTGCTGCGACTCCGATTCCAGGTAATGAACGTTATGTAGGCCGTACTGTAGACGAATTGTTCCGTCTAGGTGCACATGTCATCTACGGACCAGGTTCCGTATCCGGTGTTCACGTATCCGGTCACGGCAGCCAGGAAGAGCTTAAGCTGATGCTTAACCTCATTCGTCCGAAGTACTTCATTCCGATTCACGGCGAATATCGTATGCTTCGTCAGCATGCACAGCTTGGTGAAGCCGTTGGCATTGAGAAGGAGAACATCTTCGTCATTGATAACGGGGATACCGTCGAATTCCAGAATGGCAATGCACGCAAGGCTGGCAAGGTACAGGCAGGTAATGTCCTTATCGATGGCCTTGGTGTAGGTGACGTCGGCAATATCGTCTTGAGAGATCGTAAGCTTCTCTCCCAGGACGGCATTCTCGTCGTAGTCGTTACCCTCAGCAAGCAAGATGGAGCGATCTTGTCAGGTCCAGACATCATCTCAAGAGGATTCGTCTATGTGCGTGAGTCCGAAGGATTGCTGGATGAAGCGAACCGCATTGTCACATCTACGCTTAACAAGCTGATGAGCGACAAGGTGAATGAATGGGCTTCACTGAAGACGAATGTGAAGGATGCTCTGGGACGTTTCCTCTACGAGCAGACTCGCCGCCGTCCGATGATTCTGCCTATCATTATGGAAGTATAGTTTGAACGCAACCTAGTTATACAGCACCAGCATTAAGAGGCTCATGAAGACCCTGAAGATAGATAAGGGGCTTCATGAGCCTCTTTTTTGGTGCATAATATCCATTGTTCACCTCATACTATGACGAGCCCTATTATCCTAAGGAGGTCATGATTCAAGTGAGTATACAACAATCGGCTATCGTGATGAAGGTGACAGGTGAACAGCCCGACCCTAATACGGACAAGAAGGCTAATCCGGTCATGGAAGCCATTCAGCAGCTAGGCCAGACCACCGTTCCTACAGCAGAGTCCAACATCTTCTGCCTCTCCATTATTGGACAGGTGGAAGGTCATCTGGTGTTGCCTCCTCAGAACAAGACAACGAAGTATGAGCATCTCATCCCTCAGTTAGTGGCAGCCGAGCAGAACCAGAAGATTGAGGGACTTCTAATCGTTCTGAATACAGTAGGAGGGGATGTAGAAGCCGGGCTGGCGATTGCAGAGATGATTAGCTCCCTTACGAAGCCGACGGTCACCCTTGTGCTGGGAGGCGGACACTCCATTGGGGTACCGATTGCTGTATCAGGGAATAAGTCCTTCATTGCTGAATCTGCAACTATGACTATACATCCGATTCGGCTGAATGGACTTGTCATTGGAGTTCCTCAGACCTTCGAATATCTGGATAAAATGCAGGAGAGAGTTGTTCGATTCGTTACCTCTCATTCCAACGTAACCGAGGAGAAGTTCAAGGAGCTCATGTTCAAGACCGGAGAACTCACTCGTGATATCGGCACGACCGTCATTGGGGCCGATGCTGTAAAGCATGGACTAATTGATGCAATTGGAGGCTTAGGAGCAGCTCTGCAGGAACTAAACCGTCTGATTGAGGAGAAGAAGCAGAGCAAGGAGGCTGTCCTCTCATGACCTTGTATACGGCAATGCCATTAGAGATTGTATTGAACGGAATGGATGATGAACGAGAGCCTTACCAGGAGCTGTGGATTCAAGGTGTTCATATGCAGGTGGAGCCGATAGCTCCAGGCATGGCTAAGGTTGTCAGGCTGCTGCAATGCAGTCTCAATGATTATCTGAATCCGCAATATGCGCCAGGTGCCGTCATTCAGTACGGACTTCCACCGCAAGAATGATGAAGCTGTGCCCTCCGTCATGTAGGAACATTCATCCACCTATGGTATAATGTTTTATCAGAGGTGACGAATTTTGGCCAAACGGAGAAAGAAGAAATCTTCTATTGCAACAAGCTTGAAATACGAAGTGTATGGCATTTTGCTCATTACGATATCGGTCATTGCTTTCTCAGGTGAGGCTACAGTCGGCCGCTCGCTGTCCAAGCTGTTCGGTCTCTTACTGGGCAAGTTTTATTTTGTGCTTGCTCTTGTAGGTATCTATGTTGGACTCGCCGTTATGGTGAAGAGAGTATGGCCGAAGGGATGGTCGAACAAGAAGACAGGCATCCTGTTGCTTGTACTTGCTCTTACGCTGAACAGCTCAATTAAGGAGATTCAGCAGAAGTTTAATCAGAATCCGGCTATTGAACAGACATCCGGCGCTATTTTCAACCAATTAACCTCGGACATCAGATCCTCATTGCTGACCTCGGATGCGAACCGTGCTCAAGCAGGCATGACGCAGCAGGATATTAGCGGGGGCTACGTTGGAGCGATTCAATATACGATCCTGTTCTCCTTATTCGGTTATTATGGAGCCTATCTCATGATGATCGTCATGTTCGCAATCTCCCTAATGCTGATGACAGGCAAGTCCTACGTGGAGCTAATCCGCATGGTAAGGAAGAGAGGAACGAGACTAATTCGGTTGATGGCTGCGAAGTGGTCACAGAGACCAAGACCGGCTGCCGTGCCAGTCCCTCCATCAGGTCCAGGGAGCAGAGGCAGGAAGCCAGAACAAGCTGTAATCGACTCGGATGATAACGATCTGGATGATGATTATGACGGGTACGCCGTTAGTCCCGCCCGGAAGAAGCGTTCCTTGTTCTTCTCATGGCTGACGCCGGGACAAGAGACTTCCGAGAAGGGGCGTCCAGCCCACCAGCAGGATGAATGGCTGATGGACGAAGAGGAAGCGGGGAGAGCTTCAGGGATTCAGGCAGCTAGACCTCACTGGTCTAAGGATTGGGAGGAGGACTGGGATGAATCGCAGCCTCCTGATGATCTGATCTACCAAGAATCTCACCAGCGCAGCGCGGCTCATCCGGCTTGGGAAGAGGACGCCTCGAACCCAGGAATGACTAGCGATAACTTAAGGGATGTATACGAGAATATAGAACAGGCGGCTCCCTGGTCTGAGCCATGGCAAGCTGAGGCGCAGCCTCATGCGACAAGCCTCCCTCACAAGGATAGGCTCTCGGGCGGAGATGATGACGATGATGCTGAGGCTAGTCTAGCCGTACCAAGCCAATCTGGAAGCAGCCACACGCTAGGCCAGGAAGTCCCATTAGCAGCGGATGATGCCGTCGATGGAGCAGTGAATAGCGAGTCGCCCGCGATCGTAACAAGTGAAGTTAGCTCTGAGGGCTCAGCAGCTACTGCAATAGGAACCGAGCATCCGAAGGAGAAGCCATATCTGCTTCCTCCATTCTCCCTGCTTACGAAGCCCAGCTTGATTGGCCGCACGAGCGAAGGGGCGGATTCCATGGATTCCCGCCGCAAGCTAGAGGCAACACTTGAGAGCTTCGGAGTTCGGGCGAAGGTGCTGGATGTCGTCAGAGGTCCTGCAGTAACCCGGTATGAGGTGCAGCCGGCTACTGGAGTGAAGGTTAGCCGTATTGTCAGTCTGACCGACGACATTGCGTTAGCGCTAGCTGCTAAGGATATTCGAATGGAAGCACCTATTCCAGGTAAGTCTGCAATCGGAATCGAAGTGCCGAATATGGAAGTGTCGGTCGTTACGATGAGAGAAGTGATGGAGACTGCGCCATTCCAGAATGCGCCATCGAAGCTGTCCATTGCATTCGGACGAGATATATCGGGGATGCCGATTATCGGCAATCTGGCGAGAATGCCCCATCTGCTCGTTGCAGGAGCTACTGGGTCTGGCAAGTCCGTCTGTATCAACGGGATTATTACAAGCATTCTGTACAAGGCAGCTCCAGATGAAGTGAAGTTCCTCATGATTGACCCTAAGATGGTTGAGCTTAACGTATACAACGGTATCCCGCATCTGCTGGCACCTGTCGTTACGGACCCGCGGCGTGCATCGCTTGCGCTTAAGAAGATTGTTGTCGAGATGGAGAAGAGGTACGAGCTGTTCTCCAAGTCTGCAACGAGGAATATCGAAGGATACAATGCGCTCGTTGCTGAGAATCCTGCAGCGGTACTTCCCTACATCGTCGTCATCGTCGATGAGCTTGCTGACCTCATGATGGTTGCAGCGAATGATGTAGAGGATTCCATTGCAAGGCTTGCCCAGATGGCTCGTGCAGCGGGTATTCACCTCATTATCGCGACACAGAGGCCTTCTGTAGATGTCATTACGGGAGTAATCAAGGCGAATATCCCTTCACGCATAGCCTTCGGTGTATCGTCACAGGTGGATTCACGGACGATTCTGGATATGGCAGGAGCGGAGAAGCTGCTGGGCAGAGGGGATATGCTCTTCCTGCCCGTCGGCATGTCCAAGCCGATTCGTGTGCAGGGGGCATTCCTCTCTGACCAAGAGGTGGAGACGTTGGTTAGCTACGCTAGAGATCAGGCAGAGGCGGAGTACAAGGAAGACCTTGTGCCTGAGATTGATGATGAGCAAGGCAGCGACGGAGAGATTGTGGACGAGCTGTATGATCAGGCAGTTCAGATCGTGGTGGATGCGAAGCAAGCGTCGGTCTCGTTGCTGCAGCGCCGCATGCGAATTGGCTACACTAGGGCAGCCAGACTGATTGACCAGATGGAGGCGCGAGGAATCGTAGGCCCTTATGAAGGAAGCAAGCCGAGGGAAGTTCTAATGACGATCGACCAGCTTCAAGCGAGCCGCATACCCTCTTAAGCCGTCATGGAATGAAGATGAATCGTGCATAGAAGAACATCTGCTATCTCATACTAGAGTTAGGTAAGGCTACCTTAAGCCAACTAACTTGCAAGAGAAAGGCAGACTTGAAGCTATGAGAAATCGATTGATTGCACTCACTGTCGTTATGGTGTTCCTGTTGTTCGGAACCTTCACTCTCCTGCATGCTGGAGACGGAGAAGCAACAGAGACATTCAGCAATGCCCAGCTGCAATACGGTTCTTCGGGCAAGGATGTATATGAGCTGCAAGGGCGCCTGAAATATCTGGGGTACTTCAAGGGCAAGGTTGACGGTCAATTCGGTACCGATACGAAAAATGCAGTCACCTGGTTCCAATGGAAATTCGGTATAAAGTCCGATGGAGTGGTCGGGTCGAAGACGAAGCTGAAGCTGTGGGAGGCAACGAAGGATTGGAAGCCAACCGCAGAGGACTCACCAGGCGGAGGAGCTTCCTCTCAGAAGAAGCCAGAATCAGGCGCTAGTGAAAAAAGCGGCGGAGACAGCAATCTGCCCAAGAACAACCACTTAAACCTGTCTGCGAATGATCTGAAAATTATGGCTAACGCTGTATATGGAGAAGCTCGTGGAGAGCCTTATGAAGGGCAGGTTGCAGTTGCGGCAGTCATCCTTAACCGGTTGAAGTCGCAGAGCTTCCCGAATACGATCTCCGGCGTCATCTTCCAGCCTCTCGCATTCACGGCCGTAGCAGATGGACAGATCTGGCTGACTCCTAATGCCAAGGCTAAGGAAGCGGTTGAGGATGCCATTAACGGCTGGGACCCGACTGGCGGATGTACTTACTATTTCAACCCGGTGACGGCTACTTCCAAGTGGATCTGGTCTCGCCCTCAGGTCAAGACGATTGGCAAGCATATTTTCTGTATGTAAAACAGTACCCAGGAAGCAGCCCGGGCATGCCTTGTGCAGCTCTGGTTGCTTCTTTCTTTTCACATGAGTTAGAATGGAATAGGACCTTGAGAACTGGAATAGATTGACTTATAAATGGCAGATACAAGGGAAGGGAGCTACTACCCGTGAGTCAATTCGAGCGAGGGGCAACACCCCGCATTCGGCTGCATGTGCTGCCGACGAAGCGCTTCAAAACGTACGCGATATCCTTATTCGCGGGCATCCCGCTGACTGAAGAAACGGTCACAGCTACAGCGCTTACTCCATTCGTGCTGAGGAGGGGGACAGCTTCAACCCCTGAGACGATTGCCTTCCGCGAGAGGCTGGATGACTTGTACGGGGCGGGCTTCGGCTTCGATGTGTACAAGCGCGGCGACGCGCAAGTGGTGCAATTCCGGATGGATGTCATTAATGACCGATTCGTTACTTCTAATACGCCGCTGTTAGCGGAGTCAATCAAGCTGCTTGGCGAAGTGCTGACCAGTCCAGCGAAGGACGGAGATGTATTCCGAACCAAGTATGTTGCAGCAGAGAAGATTACACTGCGTAAGCGACTCGAAGCTATCGTCAACGACAAGATTAGATATGCAGCAGAGCGCTGCCTGGAAGAGATGTGTGCGGATGAACCTTATCGCCTGCATGCGCTGGGTCGGTTAGAGGATCTGGATCACTTAACTCCGGAAGCTCTCTACAGTCAGTATCAAGAGTGGCTGGGGAAGGCTTCATTCGACTTGTACGTAGTTGGTGATACAACTCTTGAGGAGGTTCAGCGGCTCGTATCGGAATCGTTCCAGATGCGCAAGGCAGAGGGAGAGGCTGCTGCCTACAGCAAGCCGGATGTTATCCATCCTATCGACCAGGTGAAGACAGTGGTGGAACGGATGGAAGTGAGTCAAGGCAAGCTGAACCTCGGTCTTAGAACGAATATCGGATACGGAGATGAGGATTACCCTGCTGCTCTTGTCTACAATGGAATCCTCGGAGGGTATCCACACTCCAAGCTGTTCCTGAACGTACGGGAGAAGCAGAGTCTGGCCTATTATGCGGCTTCCAGATTGGATGGACATAAGGGGATTCTAACCATTCAATCAGGCATCGAGATTGCCAACTATGAGCGAGCTGTCACCATTATTAAGGAGCAGCTGGAGAGCATGAGGCAAGGTGAGCTGTCTGAACTCGAGATGAATCAGACGAAGGCGATGATTGCCAATCATCTCCGTGAGGTGCAGGATTCTGCTTACGAGATGATCTCTTATGACTTCAATGCGGTGCTGTCGGGCAAGGTTCGTACGGCTCAGGAGCTGCTTGATCTGGTGCAAGCTGTAACAGCTGAAGACATCGTTCGAGTGGCGAATAAGACTGAACTTGACACGATATACTTCTTGCGTGACGGGGAGGAGGAGTAGCATTATGGAAGCATTGACCTATCCGAATGTGGAAGAGACGTTATTTTACGAAGAGATGCCGAACGGGCTGAAGGTGTATGTCCTTCCGAAGGAAGGATTCCAGAAGACATACGCGACCTTCTCCACGAAGTATGGTTCGGTGGACAATCACTTCGCTGTAGGGGAGCAGCCTCTCATTAAGGTGCCGGATGGCATCGCTCACTTCCTGGAGCACAAGATGTTCGAGGAGCCGACAGGGGACATCTTCGCTACATTCGCCTCACAAGGTGCTTCAGCTAATGCATTCACCAGCTTCGATCGGACGGTGTATCTCTTCTCAGCTACTGAGCAGATTCATGCTAACCTTGAGACGTTAATCAACTTCGTTCAGAACCCTTACTTCACGACTGAGAATGTGGAGAAGGAGAAGGGCATCATCGAACAAGAGATCAATATGTATCGGGATAATCCGGATTGGCGTGTCTACTTCGGATTAATTGATGCGCTGTATCATAATCATCCCGTGCATATCGATATTGCTGGAACGGTGGAGTCCATCCGTCAGATTGACAAGGATACACTCTACCAGTGTTACGAGACGTTCTATCATCCGAGCAATATGATTCTATTCGTGGTTGGCGGAGTGAAGGCTGAAGAAGTGTTCGAGCTTGTACGCAGCAATCAAGCGAGTAAGACCTTCGATCAGCAAGGACCTATCAAGCGATCGTTCGAGGAAGAGCCGGTCTCCGTCAAGATTCCTCGGCAAGTCATTCACCTTCCCGTGTCGCTGTCCAAGTGTATGCTTGGCTTCAAGGATAAGGTGACGGGTCTTGTTGGTGCAGCATTGCTGGAGCAGGAGGTCGTGACGAAGCTCATGCTCGAGACCTTGCTGGGAGCGAGTTCCAAGCTGTATCAGGACCTGTACGATGATGGTCTGATCTCGGATTCATTCGGGCAGGAATACAATTCCACCACCGACTATTCGTTCTCTGTCATCGGAGGGGATACGAACGATCCAGATGAATTGTTGAATCGAGTGAAGCAGGGCATTCTACAAGCTCTGGACAGTGGGCTCGAGCCAGCTGCATTCGAGCGTTCCAAGCGCAAAAAAATCGGAGGATACCTCCGCATGCTTAACTCCCCTGAAGCAATCGCCGGAGAATTCACCAGATATCGGTTCCGTGATTCCGACATGTTCGACGTTCTAAGCGCCTATGAGAATAGTACTCTCGAGCAAGCGAACGCTCGCCTCCGCGAGCACTTCGACTTCAATCAACTGGCGGTATCCATCGTCCAGAAGCCTGGGGCTTGAAGCCGCTGCAGCAGATGACGGTCTTGATTACCGGGGGGAGCCGCGGCATTGGCGCAGCGATTGCGCTGCGCTTCGCGGCGGAAGGGGTCAATATCGTCATCCACTATTCGCAATCACATGAATCCGCTAATGATACGGCAAGGCGTTGTATGCGGCTTGGCGCGAATGTCATGACCGTAACTGCGGATCTGCGCTCCAAGGAGCAGCTCGTTCGGATGAGGGAGAAGCTGGAGGCGCATGGTATGCTTCCCGATATTCTCATTAACAATGCGGGCATTGCTCACTATGGCATGCTTGCGGATGTTAGCGAGCAGGAATGGGACGATGTCATGTCGGTTAATCTGAAGGGTATGTTCTTATGCACCCAGCTATTCATGCCGTCCATGATTGCCCAGCGCTATGGCAGAATTATTAATGTCTCCTCAATCTGGGGAATGTCCGGAGCTTCGTGCGAGGTGCTGTATTCTACTACCAAGGGCGGGATGAACGCCTTCACGAAGGCGCTCGCTAAGGAATTGGCACCATCAGGCGTGACCGTCAACGCGGTAGCTCCAGGAGCAGTAGACACCATTATGCTTGACAATCTGGATGCTGAAGAGAAGGCCGCGCTTCAGGAAGAGATTCCTGCAGGACGATTCGGGCAGCCTGATGAGATTGCTTCGCTTGTCTACTTCCTCTCCTTGCCTGAATCTTCCTATATAACGGGACAAGTTATCTCACCCAATGGCGGTTGGCACACGTAACTAGTCTTATACGCACTTGCAACAATTAGCACTAGCCAGGTCATTCGTATAAAGGCATAGCCATTCGCACACAATACCTCTGTTGTTGATTCCTCTCACTGACCCTGAGCTTAATGAATCATAATTTACAGGAGGCGAATGGCATGTCAAATACCGTGTTGTCTGACTTCGATACTTGGAAGCAATTTCTAGCATCCCGTGTAGAGCAAGGTAAGAAAATCGGCTTAAACGATGAGACGATCTCGAACTTAGCGTACGAGATCGGTTCATTCCTGGATGCGAAGGTAGATCCGAAGAATGATGAAGAGCGCGTTCTGAAGGAAATCTGGGACGTGGGCGATGAAGCAGAGCGCAAGACAATTGCAACCTTAATGGTGAAGCTGGCCCAAGTACAGAACCACTCGTAATTCTATTGTTTTTGCAGCAGCCGTTTCAACGAGCAGAGAAGCCTCCCCCAACGGAGGCTTTTCTGCAATGTTTGCTGTATAGTTGCAGGATTGTGACGAAAATTGTAGAATTAAGCTTTATGGAAGCTCTTTTTGGGTAAAACCAAGGGTAGCTCAGATATATATGGTCCGGGATGGTGCTTGCTTTGGAAAAAAAACAATGGTACATGGAATACAAGATACATAAAAACCGACCTGGCTTGCTCGGTGATATCGCTTCCTTGCTAGGCATGCTGGAAGTTAATATTATGACGATTAACGGTGTGGAGGATCGGACGCGAGGGATGCTGCTCCAGACCGATGACGAAGAGAAAATAGAACTGCTCGGCAAAATGCTCCAGAAGGTCGACAATATTACGGTCAACAAGCTTCGTACGCCAACTATCGTAGATATATTGGCCGTTCGCCATGGCCGTTACATCGAACGGGACTCCGATGACCGCAAGACGTTCCGGTTCACAAGGGATGAGCTTGGCTTGCTGGTTGACTTCCTCGGTGAAGTGTTCAAGAGGGACGGGAACCAAGTGGTCGGGCTGCGCGGTATGCCGCGTGTGGGCAAGACCGAATCCATCATTGCAGGGAGTGTGTGCTCGAACAAGCGCTGGACGTTCGTGTCCTCGACACTGCTGAGACAGACGGTCCGAAGCCAGCTGTCTGAGGAAGAGATGAATGACAACAATATCTTCATTATCGACGGTATTGTCAGCACGATTCGTTCCAATGAGAAGCATCATACACTGCTCCAAGAGATTATGGCGATGCCTTCTACGAAGGTAATCGAGCACCCGGATATCTTTATCAAGGAGTCCCACTATGATTACAGCCATTTTGACATCATTATTGAATTGCGCAATACACCAGATGAGGAAATTACGTATGAGACATTCACTGCCAATTACTCAGATTTCTAGAAGGAAGGAGGTGCGGGCATGTCTGACTTAGGCGCATTGCTTCGCAGGGCAAGAGAAGAACATGGCTTAACCCTGGATGATGTACAGGAGACTACGAAGATTCGCAAGAGATACCTTGAGGCTATTGAGAGCGGAGATCATAGCGTTCTTCCTGGCAGCTTCTACGTCAGGGCGTTCATTAAGAATTATTCCGAAGCGGTTGGACTTAATCCTGATGAGGTGCTAAGGCTATATCAGCATGAGGTGCCCTCAGCTCCTGTTGAACCTTCGCTTGAGCCCACATCGGCTCGGCCGCCTAGACGTGTGCAGGCGGGAGCTTCCGACCGAATGGGGAGAATCGGCTTCAACATTATGATGTGGTCATTCCTCATTCTCATCTTAGTTGTTGTCTATATCTTCATAATTAACAACAATAATGGGACTGAGAAGGCAGATGAGAATACACCTATTACGGATAATGCGAGCCCTACGCCGACTCCGCAGCAGACAGAGGGGACAAGCGATGACAACAGTGCGAATCCAACTGTGAGTCCAACCCCTTCGCCAACGCCAACGCCTGCTCAATCTGCAACTACGGTGACCTTCTCTCAGAGAAAAGGCAAAGTAGAACACTATGAGGTTGCCCCAGCAGGGACACACAAAGTGGAAATTAAGGTGAGCGGCGGTCCGAACTGGGTTGAAGTTAGAACCGGCAGCAATCGGGGGGAGAAGCTTGAGTACAAGACTGTCCCTGACGGTACCATCTTGAGCTATGACCTGACACAGCCTATCTATATTAATGTGGGACGTGCTGATCTCGTGCAGCTGCTGGTGGACGGTGTTGTTGTTCCTGATGGTGATGAAGCCAACTCGAAGAAGGTTCAATTGAATCCGGCAGTAGATACGGCTGCTTCCCCTAGCCCTGGCGGGGACACACCGGCTGAATAATACAATAAGAAGCTTCGTTGATAGAAGGAGTGTTATAGATGAGTGAGAGTTCATTCGATATTGTCTCTAAGGTGGAGATGCAAGAATTAACGAATGCCATTACCCAGGCGGAGCGGGAGATCGAGACACGCTTCGACTTCAAGGGCAGTAAGAGCAGTATAGCGCTGGAGAAGGAAGATCTCATTGTCGCTTCCGAGGATGAATACAAGCTGAAGAGCGTTATTGACATTCTGCTATCTAAGATGGTCAAGCGCGGTATTCCGATTAAGAACCTTGATTACAACAAGATTGAGCCTGCATCGGGTGCTACTGTTCGCCAGCGCATCAAGCTGAAGCAAGGTATTGATCAGGACAATGCGAAGAAGATCAATATTATGATTCGCGATTCGAAGCTGAAGGTGAAGAGCCAGATTCAAGGCGATCAGATCCGTGTAACAGGCAAGAGCCGTGATGATCTTCAAGCTGTTATGGCTATGCTGCGAGCAGCCGACTTGACTGTTGAGCTTCAATTTACGAACTACCGTTAATGGTCTGTCATCCCCATTTTCCTGCTTTTTACAGCAGTGGAGATGGGGATTTTGTGTTCATGTCGAGTATCACACATGGACGAGACATTACTGCACTAGCTGCTTTCGCTTGGATTTGCTTGCATTTGGTCGATTTTGACACGTGATAGGGCATGTATTATACTTGATGAGATAGTTTTTGGCAGAGAGGATCTGGGGGATACATAGATGACAGAACGAGTTAAGGTAGTCACACTTGGGTGTGAGAAGAACTTAGTGGATTCCGAGATTATGTCAGGCCTTGTGCACGAGAGAGGCTATCGTCTTGTAGATGAAGCGAATGATGCAACCGTTATTATTGTGAATACTTGCGGATTCATTGATGCCGCTAAGGAAGAGTCGGTGAACACGATTCTCGAGATGGCAGACTTCAAGGAATCAGGCAAGCTGAAGGCGCTTATCGTGTCGGGCTGCTTGACTCAGAGATACAAGCAGCAGCTCATGGAAGAGATGCCGGAGATTGACGGCATAGTCGGTACGGGAGATTTTCACCATATCAATGACATCGTGGATGAAGCGCTGCGCGGGAAGAAGCCAATCAAGGTGGGGAACCCGTTGTTCGACTATGACCAGAAGCTTCCGCGGATGGTGACGACTCCTCGATATACCGCCTATGTGAAGATTGCGGAAGGCTGCGACAATGCGTGTACGTTCTGCAGCATTCCCATCATGAGAGGCAGCTTCAGGAGCCGCTCCATGGAATCCATATTGGAGGAAGTGAAGGGACTCGCTGCCCAAGGTGTTCGTGAAGTCAGCTTAATTGCACAGGATTCCACGAACTATGGCACGGATCTGTATGATTCCTTCATGCTGCCAACCCTTCTCAATAGGGTCAGTGACGTAGAAGGGATTGCTTGGGTGCGTCTGCACTATGCTTATCCTGGATTCTTCACAGACGAGCTCATTGAGACGATTGCAGCGAATCCGAAGATCTGCAAGTATGTCGATATGCCTCTCCAGCACAGCGAAGATTCCATACTGAAGCGGATGAGACGTCCCGGCAGGCAGCGGGATACGAGAGAGCTTGTTGCGAAGATTCGAGGTGCAGTTCCAGACGTCGCGATGCGCACGAGTCTAATCGTCGGCTTCCCAGGTGAGACGGAGGAGGACTTCGAGCGGCTGTGTGACTTCGTGCGGGACATGAAGTTCGATCGGCTCGGTGTGTTCGCTTACTCCAGTGAAGAGGATACGCCAGCTGTGAGGCTTCCCGATCACGTGCCGGATGAGGTCAAGGAGTGGCGTGTCAACACCCTTATGGAGATTCAGCGCCAAGTATCAAGGGACAACAGCAGCAAGTATATCGGACGCGAGATTGATGTACTGGTGGAGCGTTATGACGGGCGCAGTGATGTCTATATCGGCCGCTCTCAATACGACGCTCCGGAGATAGACGGAGAAGTATTCATTACCGGCTGCCGGGCAGGCATCGGTGAGATTCAGAAGGTTCGTGTCACGCATGCCTTCGAGTTCGACTTGTCAGGGGAGGGAATCTAATGAATTTGGCCAATAAAATAACGATCGTCCGCATCATGCTCGTGCCGATTATTATGGTTTTCTTGCTTGTCAACTTTAATCTAGGCCAGCTGGAATTCGAAGAATATTCGATCTCCTACAACCAGATTATTGCTGCGGTTATTTTCATCATTGCTGCTAGTACGGATGGACTGGACGGTTACATCGCCAGGAAGAACAAGATCGTCACGAACTTGGGGAAGCTGCTGGATCCGCTCGCGGACAAGCTGCTAGTTGCCGCTGTGCTCATCTCGCTCGTCTCTATGGGCAAGCTGGATGCACTTATCGCTATCGTTATCATTAGCCGCGAGTTCGCTGTAACAGGTCTTCGTCAGATTGCCTTGCTGGAAGGCTCCGTCATGGCCGCAAGCGCATGGGGCAAGTGGAAGACGGCTATTCAGATTACGATGATTATCTCGATTCTGCTGAACAACTTCCCGTTCAACTTCATCGACTTCCGCTTCGACTTAGTGTCGGCTTGGGCTGCCGCGCTCATTACGGTGTATTCCGGTATCGATTACTTCGTGAAGAACAAGCATCTGATTCCGGTGGAGTAACCATTCAAAGCCGTCTTAGCAGGTGTTGGCAGGTATAGAATGATGAGACATCTTTCTGCTTCCGCAGGAGGATGTTTTTGCCTTCAAGGCCGCTAGTATGCGGCTTCCTTGACTGGCGTGGTGCACTCAATCAACGCGAGGCTGTTAGTATAGGACAAGCTTACCTGGAATACTATACGTTGGCATGCTAATGGAGGAGATGGTGGAATGAAGGCAGAGATTATAGCAGTCGGCACGGAGCTGCTGCTTGGCCAGATTGTGAATACGAACGCTCAATATCTGTCCCAAGGACTAGCGGAGCTTGGAATCGATGTATACTTCCAGACGGTCGTAGGAGATAATTCGCACCGGCTCCGACATGCTATTGAGACGGCAAGGGGACGAGCGGATCTGCTGATCTTCACTGGCGGTCTCGGACCTACACAGGACGACCTGACCAAGGACGTACTCGCAGCCGATCTTGGCCTTGGCCTCTACATTCATGGGCCTTCCATGGAGAAGATTGCTCATGTCTTCTCATCGCGAGGCTTACATATGGTCGAGAGCAACAAGAAGCAGGCGCTCATGATTGAGGGGAGCGACCCTCTGGATAATACGGCAGGACTTGCTGTTGGCAATGCCCTGAAGGTTGCTGAGACAGCTTATGTGCTGCTTCCAGGACCTCCGCGAGAGATGAAGCCCATGTTCGATGGTCCCGTTAAGGAATGGCTGCGTAAGCTGTTAGGCGATGAGAAGCCGCTCTACTCCCGTCTGTTGAAGTTCGCTGGCATTGGTGAGTCAACGCTCGAGGATAAGCTGTTGGATCTCATAGAAGCGCAGACCGACCCTACAATAGCTCCTTATGCCAAGGAGGGAGAGGTAGCCATACGGGTATCTACGAAGGCCGCTTCCCTGACGGAGGCTAATGTGCGGATCGATGCAACGGTGTCAGCCATTCAGGCAAGAGTCGGTGACCATCTCTATGCCGAAGAGAACATTCCGCTGGAGGAAGCGGTCGTCCGGTTGCTGCGGGCAGGACAGCAGAAGCTTGCGAGCGCGGAGAGCTGCAGTGGCGGACTATTCTCCGAGTTGATTACGAATGTTCCGGGCAGCAGCGGGGAGTATATCGGAGGCGTTGTCACCTATACGAACCAGATGAAGCATGTCATGCTGGGTATACCCATGTCGCAGCTCGAAGGCGAGGATGCGCCTGGTGCAATCAGTGAGTCTACAGCGGCGCTCATGGCTGAGCGGATTCGCGAGATGACGAATAGCGACTATGGCGTATCGCTGACAGGTGTTGCAGGTCCAGCGGAGTCGGAGGGGAAGCCGGTAGGGCTTGTCTACTTCGCCATAGCCCAGCGAGGCAAGGCAACCATCGTGCATACGACTCATCTAAGCGGGAACCGCAGCATGATTCGGCTTAGAGCGGTCAAGGCTGTGCTGTATCGACTGTGGCAGGCCATCCGCGAGCAGGAGCATCTGCAGCAGAGTTAGTGTGTGAGGTGTGTGAGGACTCAGCATGGTTCACTTTATTCCGCATAATAGCTTGTCAACTCGACACATTGTCGGTATAATAGCACTAATCAACGGAAGAACCGTGGCGAAGAATTTACTTTGCTGCGGTTTTTTTTGTTCTCATACACCCTCCGGAGGGGTCAACAGCCACAAAAAAACGAATGTATGTTCGAAAAAAGGCTTGGCAAGCGTTCGTAAAAAGGGTATCATTAGATTATAAATGGAGAAGAGGATGTGGGTTAATTGTCGGATCGTCGCGCTGCATTAGATATGGCATTGCGCCAAATCGAAAAACAATTTGGTAAAGGCTCCATTATGAAGTTAGGTGAAGCAGCAGGAATGCAAGTGGAGACCGTATCCAGCGGTGCGCTTGCTTTAGATATCGCTCTTGGCATTGGCGGATTCCCGAAGGGAAGAATTATTGAAGTGTACGGACCGGAATCATCCGGTAAGACGACAGTGGCTCTTCATGCGATTGCTGAAGTTCAGCGAGTCGGCGGACAAGCAGCCTTCATCGATGCTGAGCATGCGCTGGACCCATTGTACGCTCGCGCACTTGGCGTCAACATCGACGAGCTTCTGCTGTCACAGCCTGACACGGGCGAGCAAGCGCTGGAGATTGCTGAAGCGCTCGTTCGAAGCGGTGCCGTTGACATTATTGTTGTAGATTCTGTCGCTGCACTAGTTCCTAAGGCTGAGATCGAAGGCGATATGGGGGATTCCCACGTCGGATTGCAAGCTCGGCTTATGTCTCAAGCACTACGCAAGCTGTCCGGTGCAATTAGCAAGTCGAAGACGATTGCTATCTTCATTAACCAGCTTCGTGAGAAGGTCGGTGTCATGTTCGGTAACCCTGAGACGACGCCAGGCGGCCGCGCATTGAAGTTCTACTCCAGTGTTCGACTTGATGTTCGCCGGATTGAGACGCTGAAGCAAGGTAATGACATGGTTGGTAACCGGACTCGGATTAAGGTCGTCAAGAACAAGGTAGCGCCTCCGTTCAAGCAAGCTGAGGTTGATATCATGTACGGTGAAGGCATCTCGAAGGAAGGCAGCATCGTCGATATCGGCGTCGAGATGGACATCGTTCAGAAGAGCGGAGCATGGTTCTCCTACAATGGCGAGCGTCTTGGCCAAGGCCGTGAGAATGCGAAGCAATTCTTGAAGGATCATAAGGATATCTCGTCCGTCATAGAGAATCAGATTCGGGAAGCTACGAATATGCAGGCTGCAGCCGCCACAGCTGCTGCTGTCTCAACCGATGATGACGATGACTTCGATGAGTCTGAACTAGATTAAGGTAGCCATAGAGACTGTCACGTGAATGCTCATTCACGCAGACAGTCTCTATGCTATTATGATGGACTTCTCTCTGATGTAAGAGGTTAGAAGTCAAGTCATTGGGAAGAGAGGATACGGTGCAGTGAATAAGGAACTCCACAACAGTGAGTCAACGGATGACAGCAATACGAGCTATTCGATTACTTCAGTTGAACAGGATCGCAAGGAGCGCCGCAGATACCATATCTATGTGGACGGCGCTGCTGAACCGATGCTGTCCGTGCACGAAGATATTCTTATTAAGTTCCGTCTGCTTAAGGGGCAGTCCTTCACCAGCGATGAGCTCCAGCACATTACGAAGGAAGATAAGCGCTATCGCTCCTATGCAATGGCTTGCACCTATCTGGGGCTGAAGAGCAGAACGAAGAAGCAGATTGAGCAGTATTTGCAGCGCAAGGAATTTGAGGCGGAGGAGATTAGTTATACGCTCGAACGTTTAGAACGAGAGCGTATAGTAGATGATGAAGAATATGCCAAGCAATTCGCGGCTCAGCGCCTTCGTCTAGGTCAGAAGGGGCGAAGATGGATTAAGCAGGAGCTGCAGCAGCGAGGGATTGACCAAGGAACAGCTGCTGAAGCGGCTAATGAGCTGGACTGGGAAGCGGAGCTTGCAGCAGCTGAACAAGCCGCTGAGAAAAAATGGCGTACGCTAAAAGGCGAAAATTTCGAACGCCGGAGGAAGCTTATGGGTTTTCTAATGCGCAGAGGATTCCCCGGAGATATCACTAAGGAAGCTATTAAGAAGGTTGCCGCAGGCACTATTGACGATATGGAAGATGATGATGATGGGCAAATGCTTGACAATTGATTTTGCCAAAAGATAAAATGAGGGAGTATTCCTTCTTTTTGAATCAATTTTCCTTCCAAAAATTGATCCAAATCGATTTTATTCGTCAAATTTCTTAGCTAGTCGTTGAAGCGGTATAGAAACCGGCTAAAAAACAACAAAATATCATCCCAAGGTTGCCTTGGTGCATGCAACGAGGAGGTGAACAAGATGCCTGATATGATTTGGATCTTGATCTGTCTCGTTGTTGGCGCAATTTTCTTTGCCGCTGGTTATTTCCTGCGAAAGTCTATCGCCGAAGCCAAAATCTCAAGCGCTGAGCAAGCTGCAACCGTCATTGTAGATAATGCGAAGAAGGAAGCGGAGGCTCAGAAGAAGGAAACCGTGCTGGAAGCGAAAGACGAAGTCCATAAACTCCGTTCGGAAGCTGAAAAAGACATTCGGGAGCGACGTAACGAAATACAACGTCTGGAGCGACGTGTACTTCAGAAAGAGGAGTCGCTGGATAAAAAGTTAGAAGCGCTAGAGCGCAAAGAAGAGTTGGTAGCCAACAAAGAGAAGCGGATCGAAGAGACACAAGAACAGATCGATTCCATCTACAAGCAGCAAATTACCGAATTGGAACGGATCTCGAGCTTGACGATGGAAGATGCGAAGTCGATTATCCTCTCGAATGTTGAGCAAGAAGTACGTCACGAGACGGCGCAAATGATCAAAGAGATCGAACAGCAGGCCAAAGAAGAAGCCGACAAGAAGGCGCGTGATATTATCTCCCTCGCGATCCAACGTTGTGCGGCTGATCATGTGGCAGAGACGACCGTATCGGTTGTATCGTTGCCTAATGAAGAGATGAAGGGCCGTATTATTGGACGTGAAGGCCGGAATATTCGTGCCTTGGAGACATTGACTGGTATCGATCTCATTATCGACGATACACCGGAAGCGGTCATATTGTCGGGCTTCGACCCGATTCGACGTGAGATCGCTCGTACATCACTTGAGAAGCTCGTCGCTGATGGTCGTATTCACCCTGCAAGGATCGAAGAGATGGTTGA
Organism: Paenibacillus sp. GCM10023252; assembly: GCF_042653305.1. Classification (NCBI taxonomy): domain Bacteria; kingdom Bacillati; phylum Bacillota; class Bacilli; order Caryophanales; family Paenibacillaceae; genus Paenibacillus; species Paenibacillus sp. GCM10023252. The sequence goes on along the minus strand of NZ_JBHSHW010000001.1, from coordinate 164,350 downwards.
GAAGTCCCGTAAGGAAGTGGATGAGCGGATTAGGGAGTATGGTGAGCAAGCAACCTTCGAGGTTGGTGTTCATGGTCTGCATCCTGATCTCATCAAGATTCTTGGTCGACTGAAGTACCGGACAAGTTATGGTCAGAACGTCCTGAAGCACTCTATGGAGGTTGCTTATCTGACTGGACTGATGGCTGCCGAGCTGGGCGAGGACATCACGCTTGCGAAGCGTGCTGGCTTGCTGCATGATATCGGCAAGGCGCTTGACCATGAGGTTGAAGGATCTCATGTCGAGATCGGTGTGGAGCTTGCCAAGAAGTACAAGGAGCATCCGGTTGTCATTAACAGTATTGCTTCTCACCACGGTGATTGTGAAGCAACCTCCGTTATTGCCATGCTCGTCGGTGCTGCTGATGCCTTGTCAGCTGCCCGTCCTGGAGCTCGTCGAGAGACGCTTGAGACGTATATCAAGCGGCTGGAGAAGCTTGAAGGAATCTCTGAGTCCTTCGAGGGTGTTGAGAAGTCGTATGCGATTCAAGCCGGTCGTGAAGTGCGCGTTATGGTACAGCCGGAGAAGATCGATGATACGGAAGCATTCCGACTGGCACGTGACATTACGAAGAAGATCGAGAGTGAACTGGATTATCCGGGACACATCAAGGTTACGGTTATTCGTGAGACTCGCGCCGTCGAATATGCGAAGTAAGCTCATAGCTTGAACGGAGAAGTGGCTGCCTGGCAGCCACTTCTCCCTTTTTCTATATAGAACAGAGGAAGTGACTACCGAAGTGAACGTATTGTTTATTGGAGACATTGTCGGCAATGTAGGGCGGAGTGCAGTGAAGAGAGTGCTGCCAGCCTTGAAGAGCAAGTATAACCCGCATATCATCATCGCGAACGGGGAGAACTCTGCAGCTGGTCGTGGAATTACATCAACGATTGCCCGTGAATTCTATGAATGGGGCATTCATGGCATTACTATGGGCAACCACACATGGGACAACAAGGATATATTCGAATGGATCGACGACGAGCCTCGAATCGTCCGTCCGGCGAATTATTCTTCAGCAGCACCTGGTCAAGGTATCGCCTTCATTAAGGCGAACGGCAAGGAGCTGGCAATTGTCAATCTGCAAGGGCGAACCTTCCTTCCGCCGATTGACTGCCCTTTCCGCAAGGCTGATGAATTGATTGAGCAAGCGAAGCAGAGAACGAACCATGTGCTGGTTGATTTTCACGCGGAAGCCACTTCTGAGAAGATTGCAATGGGCTGGTACCTGGACGGAAGAGCATCAATCGTAGTAGGTACACATACACATGTGCAGACGAATGACGATAATATCTTGCCAGGCGGTACTGCGTACTTAACCGATGTTGGCATGGTTGGCTCTATGGAAGGAGTGCTTGGCATGGAGCGGGAAGCGGTGCTGCATCGATTCCTGACCCAGATGCCCGTCCGATTCGTTGTGGACGAAGGAGCTTGGCAGCTGCATGCGATCTCTGTTCAGATTGATGATGCGACTGGGACAGCCAAGAAGATTGAGAAGATCCGCTTAACGGAAGATGAATGGCTGATGATGTAACTTTTGAATCTTTGAAAAGTTCGGACAATTCAGAAGAGTTTGTGAAATGGCCGTTCAAAAGCAGGAATTATTTCCCCTCTCTCGAATACTATTTAATAGTGGAATCCATCCATCATTCCCGAGGGAGGTACTTTTGAATGGAAGTATTAAAAGTTTCAGCAAAATCTAATCCAAATTCCGTTGCAGGCGCACTCGCAGGCGTGTTACGTGAACGCGGTGCCGCTGAATTGCAAGCTATCGGGGCTGGTGCACTTAATCAAGCGGTCAAGGCAGTCGCTATTGCTCGCGGATTCGTGGCACCAAGCGGGGTGGATCTAATCTGTATTCCTGCATTTACTGACATTGTCATCGATGGAGAAGACCGCACAGCCATCAAGCTCATTGTAGAACCCAGATAGAAGAAGCTAACGGTGGATGGTGCCATGACCTTAATGATTGAACCTGTTTACTTCGTAGACAGGTTTTTTGCTTATCATAGATGACCCGCGAATCGCAGATAAGTCGCGGCTGATTATTGGAGAGCAGGTGATGATGGTGAGAAATGAGTCGACGAAAATCGCAGATTTTCATTGTGATGTACTGTACAAGTTGCTGCAAAATGATCGATTATCGTTCAGCAATCCTACAGCAGGAGGGCTGGATGTAACCTATGAGCGGTTGGAGCAGTCGGGTGCGTCGCTTCAGACCTTCGCTATCTATATTCCTAGTAAGATGGATAGAGGGATGGTACCCATCCTAGAGAGTATAGACTTATTCCATCGGCATGTGCTCAGCTGCCCGCGGATGAAGTTCGTTCGGAACAAGACAGAGCTTCAGGAGGCACAGTCAGCGGGACAGATTGCGGCCTTGCTGTCGCTTGAAGGAGTAGACGGACTGCAGGGAAGTATGGCCATGCTTCGCATCCTGCATCAACTGGGAATTCGCGCTGCGGGCCTTACCTGGAATCATGCGAACTGGGCAGCGGACGGAGTGATGGAAGCTAGAGGAGGGGGGCTGACGAATCGCGGGAAGCAGATGGTTGAACAATGTCATACATTGGGTATACTGCTTGATGTGTCCCACTTATCTGAACGCGGCTTCTGGGAGATGGCCGACCTCACTCATCAGCCGCTCATTGCTTCGCATTCTAATGCCAAGTCAGTGTGCCCTCATCCGCGCAACTTAACTGACCAGCAGCTTAAGGCGATTATTGCGATGGAAGGACTTATAGGTATCACTTATGTTCCTTACTTCGTCAGCCAAGCTGAGACGGTCACCATTGATGATGTATTGCTGCATATTGATTACATATGTGGACTTGGCGGTGAGAGGCATCTCATGCTAGGTTCAGACTTCGACGGGATCGACACATATGTTAGCGGGTTAACTCATCCTGGTGAAGTGTACAGGCTCAAGAACGCCTTGTTCAGAAGCTACTCCGAACAGCAGGCCAACGCTTTCCTAAGCGGGAACGCGATGCGATTCCTAAGCGAGAATCTGCCAGACTGACGGCGGTTAGGTTAACTATTCCATCTCTAATTGATATAGGATCCATCTCAAATGGCTATGTTTTATAATAGCGTTTACATCTTGCAATATACCCTTTACAAACATAAAATTATGATGACTGTTATAGGTTTAACTATTATTGGATGTAGTCTACTTGCCATATTATACGTTCAGTACAAAGAGGAGATGGGCATTTTGATTAGTCAATTGTCTTGGAAGATCGGCGGACAGCAAGGGGAAGGCGTTGAAAGTACCGACCGCATCTTTTCCACGGCGCTCAACCGGTTAGGCTATTATCTGTACGGATATCGTCATTTCTCATCCCGCATTAAGGGCGGACATACGAATAACAAGATTAGAATCTCTACACAACCGATTAGAGCCATCTCAGATGACCTCGATATTCTGGTAGCCTTCGACCAAGAGAGTATTGACCTGAATGCCCATGAGCTGCGCACAGGCGGTGTAATTGTTGCGGATGCCAAGTTCAATCCCACAGTACCTGATGGGATAGCGGCAAGGCTGTTCGCCGTACCGATTACCTCCATTGCGGAAGAGCTGGGAACCTCTCTAATGAAGAACATGGTAGCGTCCGGAGCGTCTTGGGCGCTGCTTGGTCTGCCTATCGAAGTATTCAATAAGGCGGTTGAAGAGGAGTTCGGACGTAAGGGAGCTGCTATCGTAGAGAAGAACATCGAAGCCGTAAGACGCGGTGCAGAATTCGTGCTCGAGCAGGCAGGCGGTCCGATTGAAGAATTCAAGCTTGCGGAAGCGGATGGAACACAGAAGCTGTTCATGATCGGGAATGAAGCAATAGGTCTGGGATCAGTCGCTGCCGGCTGCCGGCTCATGTCTGCGTATCCGATTACACCGGCTTCAGAGATTATGGAATACCTCATTAAGAAGCTTCCTAAGTTCGGCGGAACCGTCGTTCAGACAGAGGATGAGATTGCTGCGGTAACGATGGCCATCGGAGCGAACTATGCAGGTGTTCGTACGATGACGGCATCAGCAGGTCCCGGACTCTCCTTGATGATGGAGGCGATTGGACTCGCAGGCATGACCGAGACGCCGCTCGTCATTGTCGACACACAGCGCGGCGGTCCATCTACTGGCCTGCCAACGAAGCAGGAGCAGTCTGACCTTAACGCGATGGTGTACGGTACACATGGAGAGATTCCGAAGATTGTTATCGCTCCCGCATCGATCGAGGATTGCTTCTACGACACGATTGAATCGTTCAACCTGTCCGAGGAGTATCAAGTTCCAGTCATCCTGATGACGGATCTTCAATTATCACTCGGCAAGCAATCCTGTGATGTACTGGATTATGATTCTATAGAGATTAAGCGCGGCAAGCTGGTCCGCGAGGCGGAAGCTAGAGAAGACAATTCTCTGTTCAAGCGTTACGAGCTTACAGCGGACGGGGTATCGCCGCGAATACTCCCAGGAGCGAAGAACGGTATTCATCACGTAACTGGCGTAGAGCATGACGAGACGGGCCGCCCTTCAGAGAGCGCAATCAATCGTCTGCATATGATGGATAAGCGGTTGAATAAGCTGAATGGTGTCTACATCAGAGATGCGATTCGAGTAGATGCTCCGCATGACCAGCCAGACCTGCTCATTATCGGCATGGGCTCCACTGGCGGAACGATTGACGAAGCAAGGACTCGTCTGGCTGAGGATGGGCTGAAGACGAACCATATTACGATTCGCCAGATTCATCCCTTCCCGACCGAGTTGCTGCTTCCTCACCTGCAGAGTGCGAAGAAGGTCATTGTGCTGGAGAACAATGCTACGGCTCAGCTTGCCGGGCAGATCAAGATGCATGCCGGCCACGCGGACCGAATCCGCAGCCTGCTGAAGTACGACGGCAACCCGTTCCTTCCTTCCGATGTGTACAAAGCTTGCAAGGAGTTGAGCTAAGATGGCTACATTCAAAGAGTTCCGTAATAATGTCAAGCCGAACTGGTGCCCAGGCTGCGGAGACTTCTCCGTACAAGCGGCGATTCAGCGTGCTGCTGCAAGCGCAGGTCTAGAGCCAGAGAATCTGGCTGTCATCTCCGGCATTGGCTGCTCCGGTCGAATCTCCGGATATATTAACGCTTATGGCCTGCACGGTATTCACGGCCGCGCGCTTCCTATCGCGCAAGGCGTGAAGCTGGCCAATCGTGATCTGACGGTCATTGCTTCCGGCGGTGACGGAGATGGCTTCGCCATTGGTATGGGCCACACCGTTCATGCTATCCGTCGTAATCTGAACATTACTTATATCGTCATGGATAACCAGATCTACGGACTAACGAAGGGGCAGACCTCCCCGCGCAGCGCGGAGGGCTTCAAGACGAAGTCCACACCTGAAGGCTCGGTTGAGACGACACTGTCTCCGCTAGAGATTGCTCTATCCGCAGGTGCAACATTCGTCGCGCAATCCTTCTCCAGCGACTTGAAGCAGCTTACTTCACTCATCGAGCAAGGGATCCAGCATGAAGGCTTCTCCTTAATTAACGTCTTCAGTCCTTGTGTGACCTTCAACAAGGTGAACACGTATGACTGGTTCAAGGAGAATATTGTGAACCTGGAGCAATTCCCTGACTATGACCCATCGAACCGGATCGCCGCCATGACGAAGATTATGGAGACGAACGGAATGGTAACCGGCTTGATCTACCAGAACAAGGAACGCAAGTCGTATGAAGATCTTGTTCCTGGCTTCTCCGAGACAGGTCTGGCAGGACAAGAGTCGACCCTATCGCGTGAGCAGTTCGACAAGCTCCTAGCTGAATTCAAATAATGTAGCTTACGATGAGCATACGACCCTAGCGGTCGTATGCTTTTGTAATCAAGTAGAGCATGCTACATACATCAGACCCATACCATTGTAATTGTCGGTACCCGATAACCGTAATAGCGAGAGGAAGATGACAAGTGACAACCCAAGAGAAAATCGTGCCGGTAGGCGTATCTGCAAGACATATTCATCTGTCTGAACAACATATTAGCATACTGTTCGGTGAAGGCTTCCAGCTGACTGAATGGAAGCCGTTGTCCCAGCCCGGCCAATATGCCGCTGGTGAGACGGTAGAAGTCATTGGCCCGAAGGGCAGCTTCCCTAAGGTCCGTATACTAGGTCCGGCCAGGAAGAGAACTCAGCTAGAGGTGTCACGGACGGATGCCTTCTCCATTGGAGTGAATCCGCCTGTACGTGAGTCCGGAGATATCGCAGGCTCGGCAGGTGTAACCTTGAGAGGCCCCGCAGGAGAAGTTGTCCTGGAAGAAGGAGTCATCGTTGCAGCACGTCATATTCACCTGCACACAAGTGATGCAGAGGCTTGGAGCATTGTGGACAAGCAGAAGCTGAGCGTTCGGTTCGCAGGGGAACGGGGAGTCGTATTCGAGAATGTGGTCGCAAGAGTGTCACCCGAATATGCGCTCGACATGCATATTGATACCGATGAGGCGAATGCAGCAGGCATTAAGAACGGAGACCAAGCGGTAATCATTGCGTAGGGAGCATTCATCATCGCAACTAACAAGGCTGACAGAGGCATGCTTAGCTCTGTCAGCCTTGCTGTGCAGGCGATAGATATCCTTCAGCCGTAATGCTATAATGGGGTATGCTGGCAATGTATACGTATCTTAAACTATAACGCAGGAGTGAATATAAGATGTCAGAGCATCAAGCAGTAGATCACAAGCATGATCACGACCACAATCACAATCACGAAGGGGGCTGCGGCATCCCTTCCTTCGATACACGAGACCTGCTCGTGCGTGAAGATATTATGAACAAGGCCAAGCAATTGGCGGATCTCATCTACACCTCCGAAGAGGTACAGCATTATCGCCGTGCGGAGCAGCAGATTGTAGGCAATGATCGCGTTCAAGGGCTAATCGCAACCATGAAGAAGAAGCAGAAGGAGCTAGTCGCCTTCCAGACGACCTTCAAGAACGAAGGGATGGTCGCTAAGATTGAGCAGGAGATTGAGGAGCTGCAGGATCAGCTTGATGAGATTCCTATCGTAGCAGAGTTCCAGCAGAGCCAGTCCGATATTAACTACTTGCTCCAGCTGGTCGTATCCATTGTACGTGAGACGGTGTCTGAGAAAATTACGGTTGAAGATACTAAGGTGGAAGCACCAGAGGAATGTGATTGATTCGAAGGAGGAGATCAGCAGCCCATGAAGCCATTCGCTTATTATAACCCAACTAGACTACTGTTCGGACAAGGACAGCTTGCTCAGCTGCCCGCTCAAGTCCAGAAGTACGGCAACCGAGTTCTTCTCCTCTACGGAGGCGGAAGCATTAAGCGTAACGGCCTCTATGATGAAGTGATCTCGAAGCTTAAGGAAGCAGATTGCGTCATCACTGAGCTAGGCGGAGTGGAGCCGAATCCTCGTGTAAGTACGGTTAATCGCGGAGCTGCACTATGTCGCTCTGAGAATGTCGATTGGGTACTCGCAGTTGGCGGGGGAAGTACCATTGATTGCGGCAAGGCGATTGCAGCTGCCGCACATTATGACGGGGACTTCTGGGACGTTGTTACCAAGAAGGCAGCGGTCATATCCGCCTTGCCTCTGGGGACGGTCCTTACCCTCGCAGCTACAGGCTCGGAGATGAATTCCGGCTCTGTCATCTCGAACCCGGACACCTTGGAGAAGCATGGCTGGGGAAGCCCCCATGTGTTCCCTGCCTTCTCCATACTCGATCCAGCCTTCACTGCTAGCGCTCCGAAGGACCATACCGTATACGGCATGGTGGATATGATGTCCCATGTGCTGGAGCAATATTGGCATCATGATGCTCATACACCCGTGCAGGACGGATTCTGCGAATCCATCCTCCGCGCGGTCGTGAAGACAGCTCCTCTGCTCATAGAGGATCTAACTAACCTCGAACTTCGTGAGACAATCTTGTACAGCGGCACGATGGCGCTTAACGGTGTACTGTCTATGGGTGTCCAGGGCGACTGGGCGAACCATGACATGGAGCATGCACTCTCAGCTGTGTATGATATTCCGCATGGTGGAGGGCTCGCCATTCTGTTCCCGAATTGGATGACCTACGTGCTGGATGCGAATGTCGGGCGCTTCCGCCAATTCGCGGTAGAGGTGTTCGGCATCGGGACAGAGGGACGCTCGGATCGTGAAGTTGCTGAAGCTGGTATTGCAGCGCTTCGTACGTTCTGGAGCTCTCTGGGGGCTCCATCGAGACTTGCTCATTACGGGATTGACGATAGCCGCTTGGAGGAGATGGCGGAGAAGGCAACTCGCGGTACGACCAAGGGCAACTTCCGCAAGCTGACGAAGGAGGACGTCCTCGAGATCTACCGGATGTCTCTGTAGGTCAAGCGATTACGTGCGATGCCATTCCTCATCTTAAAAAAAAGCCGCATTCTCGATCTTGGATGATCGATGAATGCGGCTTTTTTAACAGACACAAGCTATAGGTTAGTGATGAGTGGCAGTTGGGGATGAAGAGCTGGATGCAGGACGTGTCGAGTCTTGAATCTGGTAGATATAAGGCTTCAGAGCGATGACGATGACCGCTGCTAGCAGAGCCTTAAGCGCATCGCCGATGAGGAACGGATACATCCCCTTAGCGAGCCCCTCTTGGAAGCTCCAATCGAGCACGTGAATAAGCCAAGGCACACCAGGTACATAAGCGAATAAGCCAATGATCTCGAAGGCAGCGAACAGGACGAGGAACGTCATGACACGATTGCCGGTTATGGCAGCAAGCTTGCTGTTCATAATCGCTCTGGCTGCGAAGCCGATGAATAGTGCGGTGAAGGGGAAGGCGAAGATGAATCCTCCTGTAGGACCTAAGACTGTTGACAATCCTCCGTTACCGTGCAATAGAGGAAGACCAATGGCTGTTAGGACGACCACAAGAGCCAGACTGAGGAAGCCGTTGCGTGGGCCTAAGAACGCGCCTGCAAGAATGACACCAAGAGTCTGCAGCGTGATCGGAACAGGTGAGCCAATCTTAATGGTAATGGAGCTCATGACGACGAAGATGGCTGCGAATAAGGCGATGTACACGATACTGCGGATATTGCTTGACATAGAATGATCCGTCTCCTTTATTTCGATTGCTATTTTAATGTTAACCACTTATATTAATTCAAGGTTAACAATTGGGATTGTATCACAGCCATATGGATTGGGGAAGAGGTTGGGTGAATTAATTTTGCAAAAAATTCTAATCAAACTAGAGCAGTTATCTGTACTTAATAATAGGCTCCCTGAAGCAAGCACTGCCAAACCGCTCCTCGAGGATATAGACTTCGTCCTGAAGGAGGGAGAGTGGGTCACCGTCGTCGGACCTAACGGTTCAGGCAAGAGTACGCTAGCTCGTGTACTTGCCGGCTTCGGTACGAAGAATCTAACCGGGCATCTAAGCAGAGGGAGAGAATTCAGCAGACATGCCATTCCAATGGTCATGCAGCAGCCTGATACGTCTGTGCTGGGTGCAACGCCCTGGGAGGATGTGCTGCTCATGCTGGAGCAGCATGAAGTAGAGGGAAGTGCCATCCCTGAAATGGTCGAAGGAGCGCTTAGGGAGACAGGGCTGTATGACCGGAGACATCAACCCATTCAGTCGCTGTCCGGCGGACAGAAGCAGTTGACGGCCATAGCAGGTTGTCTGGCGCTTAAGGTGCCATGGTTGGTGCTTGATGAAGTGACTTCCATGCTGGACCCACAGGCAAGTGAGCTTGTCATGAAGCGGGTTCGGAAGGCTCATGCGACTGGGACCGCTGTCATATGGATTACTCAGCGGCTGGAAGAGCTCCGAGACGGGGATCGCGTGGCAGCTATGAAGGAAGGCAGACTCATCTATGATGGTACGACTGAGGGCTTCTACACTCGAGGGCGGACGGACATGGTACAGAATGGGGCAGCTGGAGATGAAGGAAGCTCAGGAGCTACAGCAGAAGGAAAAGGTATAGTTGGAGCTGAGGCTGAAGGCAGTGAAGGAATCCGTGTGGGAGTGTCGGTGAATGGCGAGAGTGTCTGCGAGCGAATTGGGATGGTAGCTCCTTACATCGTTCAGACCGCATGGGCACTGGAGGAACAGATGGGGCTCACGCTTCATCCTCTGCCGACTACGCCCGAGGCACTGGTGAAGGCGGTGGAGCAGCTGCGATGAACAGACAGCATATGCACAATCTGAGATGGAAGAAGAGTATTGTGGACACGAATCTCGTGGATACACAAGAAGTACATATGCATCATGCGGATACACAACAAGTAGACACGCTACATGCAGATACAATTCTGGTGAAGGAAGGAGAGAGCCAGCTGAGTAGGGACCATAGCCAGCAGAAGATGGTAGAGGGGGGGAGTGACGTCGTTGCAGTGAGCACATTCACCCGTAACTTGAACCCTATCAGCATTCAAGGATTATCCGTTCATGTTAACGGGGATCAGAAGGCTCTGCTGCTTCAGGATATTAACGTTGAATTCCAGAGGGGACATCTTACACTGGTCATTGGGCATAACGGCTCAGGCAAGTCTACTCTGCTAGAGTCAATAGCCGGTCTTAGGGCGTTGGAATCAGGATTGATTCATATTGGAGATGAACTGCTGTGGAAGAAGTCTATTCGCCGGACTATGCGGCGGACTAAGCTTAACCGTGCTGCCTTGCTGCAAGTAGGTATAGCGCTCCAGCATTCTGAATCCCAATGGTTCACTAGCACGGTTAGACAAGAATTACAATACTCGTTAAGGCCCTATAAGAAGGGAATAACAGAGGATGATTATGCCGCAAGAGTGTCGGAGTCGCTGCAAGCAGTCGGACTCCCTGAGGAGTTGCTGGAGCGGGATCCCTGGACGCTGAGCGGAGGCCAGCAGCGAAGGCTTGCCCTTGCCTGTCTGCTAGCCTGCCGGCCGCAGTGGCTGCTGCTAGATGAGCCGACGGCGGGGCTCGACGCCGAAGGCATCAGCCGCTTGTGCGCGATCCTGGCCGCGCACAAGGCGGCGGGGCGCGGAGCGGTCGTGGTCACACACGACGCGGGAGCGCTGCTGCCGCTTGCGGATGAGGTCGTCGTGCTGTCGGACGGCCGAATCCGCGAAGCGGCGCCCGCGGCGCAGTGGGCAGCGGCCCACGCGCACGGCGCGACTGCGCCGCAGGCGCTGCGCACGCTGGCGCTGCTGCGCAGAGCGGGCTTGGCGGCGGAGCCGCCTGGGGTAGCCGCCGGCAGCGACAGCGGGCCGGGGGCCGGGATGTGGCCGGCGCCGCAGGAGCTGACGGGGGCCGGGATGTGGCCGTCTCCGCAGGAGCTTGCGGCGGCGCTGGCGGGGGCCGGGCTGCGGCCGGCGCCGCAGAGGCTGGCGGCGGAGCCGCCTGGGGTAGCCGCCGGCAGCGATAGCGGGCGGACCTCGCAGAGGCAGTCGGCGGTGCCGCCTGGGGCTGCCTCACGCAGCGAGGCTCCAGCATTAGCGGGCTCTGATAATGATGTTCGTCAAGCTTCTAGTGATTCTGTTAGTGATGCTATGCCTGCCCCCCATTACGAGCCCCCGCGATGGCTGCGATATGACCCGCGGGCAATTCTGCTAAGCTATCTGATCGTCGCTGCTGGGATTGTTATGCAGAACAGCTGGTGGGGGGCAGCAGTCGCGGCAGGAGTAACCGGAGTAATTCTAATCCCCATCAGAAGTCTACTGTATCCTTGGAGAGCAGTCATCCGGGGTTATCTAACCTTCATGCTGATGATAGCCTTAGTCGGAGGAATCGGGAAGGGGAGAGCTGGTCAGCTGCTGAGCTTCGATTGGAGGGGAGCTGCGGATACACTCCATAATGTTGGCCTGCTGTGGTTGGTTATGCTAATCGGGCTGCCTATGATGAATCTATTAAGCCCGCTGCGTGTGCAACGAGCATTGGAACAGACATTCGGCTGGACGGCACGGCTCAGAGTCCCGATCTCATCGATTGCGCTTACGGTCACTCTGCTGTTCCGATTCATCCCTCTGTTATCAGGAGAATGGGTCCGATTCTCTCGAATTGCACGAGCACGCGGCAAGAGTACAGCAGCGTTAGGCTCTGTCCCTCCTTCGATGCTCCGCATGATACTCATTCCTTATCTTCGTTCTATCCTCCGCCTAGCGGAGCAGATGGCTGATGCGCTGGAGGCTAGAGGCTTCGGCCGCACGGATGTGAAGCCGACTAGAGGGTTCGTCGTTCGAATAGGCACCAGAGATATATGGCTCCTGGCCGCTGCCGCCATCCTATTCTCGATGCTCTTCTTGGCATCGAAGATCTAGCATACAGGTCTGCACGTTAACATTATCCTTCCAAGCTGCTGGACGTGCTGGAGCTTCGAGAGGCCGCCCGGCGGTCAGACGCCTCCCACCAGACGGCGAGCATAGCAGCGGCAGCACCGAGCAGTCCGCCCAGCCAGAATCCGCTGTTCAGCCCGAGATTGTCGTTCAGCCAGCCAGCGGCGAACGGGCCAGCGAACATGCCGATGGAATAGACCGATTGGTACAAGCCCATAGCTGTAGCACGAGCAGGCAGTGCGACGTCGCGGATGGACAATCCGAGCAGGAGCGGGATCGTCATGCCTTGAGCGAACCCGTTCACTGCTTGGGTTACCATCAGCCACTCCAGGCTGGGGGAGTATGCAATCGCAATCGTGCAGCCCCCGCTGAGCAGGAAGCCAACGAGCACGGTTCGCCAGTGGCCAAGCCGAGGAGCAACCCGTGCCGCTGTGATGAATGAGGCCAAGGCATGAGGGACCATGAAGGAGAACACGATGAGCGTGAGCTGCAGCGCGCTGGCTCCAAGCTGCTCAGCCTTGAGCGGAGTGAAGCCGAACATCGTAATGAACAGGATGCCGTGAGCAAGCAGGGACAGCACCGATACTTGCAGGAGAGTCTTCGTACGCACGACCTCCTTCAGCTTGCTCAGTGACATGGGCACACGCCCGGCGTCCCTTCGATCCGGCTCTCTAAGCGTTAAGGCAAGCAGCAGCCCTAGCAGGCCCACAACGGCTCCGACGAGGAACATCTCCTTCGTCCCGTAGCTATGCACAAGCCAGCCGCTTAGCCCCATCCCAATGAGCTGCCCCGTTACGGTCATGACACTAATATTGCCCATCGCACGAGTCGTATCGCCCTCCGCATAGAATCCTGCGTACATCACCGTGAACACTACCCAAGTAGACGCACACACACCAGCAACAATCCGCCCTGCGAGAGGCCAGACCCAGCTGCCCGGAATGGTGAAGAGAACGCAGCTAAGCCCGCCGCACAGCAAGCCTATGACCAGGAATGGCTTGCGCCTGCCCCATCGGTCAGAGCTGAGCCCTACTGGGAATCGAACGAGCATCTGGACGAAGCCGTAGCTGCCGAGTATGATTCCAATAAGCTGCAGCGACATCCCTCTGTCGCTAAGGTAAGGGGATAGGACAGGCACATAGATATACATGGAGATCCAATACATAATCGTTACGATCATGAATACAACACGAGGATAGGCCGCCTTTATGAACAATACTGCCACCACCTTTTTTAGACCTTTTGTCTCATAGCTTACTTAGCCCGCCATAGGTGGCGGTAACGGATGAACACTTGTCACATCATACGTCATATTTGACAGAGGAGCTATCCCTAATTTAACCTGAACTACAATAGATCAATATTTTCATAAATTAAGGAAGTGACCGTATGAATCATCCAGAGGCTAGGCAAGCACGCCCCAGATGGGTGAAGGAGCTGATGGAATGGACGATGTCCCTCACGATTGCCATTGTGGCAGCTCTGCTGATTCAGACCTATGTCTATGCGCAGTCCGAAGTGCAGAACATCTCGATGCAGAACACGTTAGTTGCCGGTCAGAGACTCATTGAGGACAAGTGGAGCTATCGCTTCACCACACCTAAGCACGGAGATATTATTATTATTAATGGACCGGAGAGTGAGCTTCGCTTAATTAAGAGAGTCATTGCTCTTCCAGGAGATGAGCTTGACATGCGGGATGGCCTGGTATACTTGAACGGGCAGAAGCTTGATGAACCCTATGTGAAGGGACTAACCTTCGCCGAGGGAATGAAGATGCCTTACAAGGTATCCCATGAACAGGTGTTCGTCATGGGTGATAATCGGGAGAACAGCCAAGACAGCCGCGTGCTGGGCCCGATTCATCTATCTAGTGTCGAAGGGAAGGCGGTCCTTCGAATATGGCCGCTTAATAAGTTCGGTGCGCTGCAATAGCAGTAATTAGTAAGGGCAAGGAGGTTATCGGATTGCCGTTCACATTGTCTCATCCTCTATTCTCTGTGCCGCTGCGCAGAATCGTTCCTTCACTCAGCGTTACGGGACTCGTACTTGGCAGTATGGCTCCCGATATGGAATACTTCGTTGCCTTGCAGTCGAATAAGACGATTGGCCACTCCCTGCCTGGCTTCCTGCTCCTTGGTATACCTCTATGTCTCAGCTTAGGATATGCCTTCCATCGTGTCATGAAGCCTGCCTTGCCGGCCCTGCTGCCTTCTACTGGAGGGCTGGATCAATTCGCGAAGGACATGATCCGGCCATGGCCGATTAGGAGCACGGCGCAGCAGATGTGGTACCTGCTCTCCTTGTTCATCGGCTATCTCACCCATATCTTCATGGACAACTGGACGCATGTCGATGGAATTTTCGTTGAGATGTTACCGTATCTTCGGCAGCACAAGGTTAACGGTGAGCCGCTCTATCAGCTCATGCAGCTGTTTTTCTCAGGACTAGGACTCGCCGTGCCGCTCCTGCTCTTATTCATGAAGTGGGTGAGGTGGCGAGAGGGAGCGGGCAGGGACAGGAGACCGCTAAGCAGCAGAAGAACCAAGCGTCTGATCTGGCTTCATGCGCTCAGCATTGGTGCGTGTCTGTTCACTGTGAAGGTGATGTCGGCGGAGGACCCGCTATGGTTCGGGATCTGGATCGTTGCTCCATTCTCATGCCTGCTGTTCGGTGTCTACGCTGCTTCGTTACTACGCATCAGGAGTCAGTATGGCCGAACAAGCAAGGCCTGGTTGAGTATCGGCGCACTCTTGCTCGTTATGGGGTTATACAAGCTAACGGACTACTTGGGACTTCGAATTATTCTGGAGGATGAGCTCTGGCTGCTGCATATCTGGCTGCTGACGTTGACCATTACCTTAGTGACTAGGTATAGCTGGCCAGCGAAGCAAGGAAGAGGCTTAAGTACGGGTAACCAACCTGCTTCGCTCAAGCGTCGACTATAAGATTATCGTTTAGGCTGTCCACTGGTTGTTTCTATGACCAGCGTGGCAGTTTTTTTCTTTTTCAATGTAATAATTTTGTAAGAAATCGTTCCGAATTCGTTTAGAAATAGGAGGTATGATAAAACCTAGAACCAGTATAAGGCGTGATGTGATGTCCATAAGGGTGAAGCTCTACTTATCTTATCTGCTAATGATTGTTATTCTCCCGATTATTCTCATATGCACCGTTATGGTGCTGCTGCTGTTCTTCACCGACAGCAAGCAGGACGTGCGAGATTACTTCGAGAAGGAGAAAAATCTGGATTACCGGCAAGCGTTAGCCATTGGTGAAGTATCCTATGTCGTTCAGAACGAGCCGGACAAGCTGGGTGATGAAGCCTATGTCTCTAACGTTCAAGACAAGCTGGGCCGTGTAGCAGTAGGGCTTCTCATAGCAAGGAACGGAGAGATGGAATCTGTCTCGCCATACCTGCAGAGGCTGTCGCCACAGGAGAATTGGTCTAAGCTGCTGATATCTCCCCCTAAGCGCATGACTTACAATCACTACCCGTTCACCTCGGATTCGATAGCGTTCCGCTATTCGGATGGCAGCGAAGGGGAAGCCATCCTGCTGCGAAGATATGAATCTGTTCCCGTCTATTGGCATCCGATCTCGCTCGTCGTCGTGCTGGCGATTATAGGACTTACAAGCTTGCTGTTGACCTATTACGTATCGAGGCGAATTATTAAGCCAATCGAAGCGTTGAAGACCGGTGTTCAGCATATTAAGGACGGCGATCTGACCTATCAAGTCATTCCTACCTCGAAGGATGAGGTAGGCGAGCTGAGCAAGGTATTTGAAGAGATGAGGCTGAGACTGAAGCATTCCATCGAGCAGACGCTGCAATACGAGGACAATCGGAAGATGCTGCTCTCCCATATCTCCCATGACCTGAAGACTCCCATCACGGCGATTAAGGGCTACGTGGAGGGGATACTGGACGGTGTAGCCAACACTGAGGAGAAGCAGGATCGATACATCCGCACCATCTATCGCAAGGCGAACGAGATGGACAAGCTGATTGATGAATTATTTCTGTTCTCGAAGCTGGATGTTCAGACCGTTGCTTACGACTTCATTCCGCTGGATGTGAATTCATTCACAGCTGATATGGTCGGAGAGATGAAGTTCGACTTGGACAAGACAGGCATTACGCTTACGACTTCCCTTCCTCCAGAGACGATTATGGTTGTGGCCGACCCTGAGAAGCTTAGCCGTGTGTTGACGAATGTCATTGATAACAGTGTCAAGTATATGGACCTGCAATCTCAATTGCAGGTGAAGTCCTCGCTTCAAGAGAACAAGGCCATAACCGTCCTAGTTCATGCGAACGACGAAGAGGCGTTCATCACGGTTGAGGATACGGGGCCGGGTATCGAGGAAGAGGCTCTCCCGTATATTTTCGACCGATTCTATCGTGCAGAGCAGTCCCGTAACTCAGAGACAGGTGGGAGCGGACTCGGCCTTGCTATCGTCAAGCAGATGGTTGAAGGACATGGAGGCAGAGTATGGGCGGAGAATAGACCAGAGGGCGGGGCGAGGCTTACCTTCACGCTTCCGAGAGCCGGAGCATAAGGCAGAATGGCGGGTGATGCAAGAGAGATGAGCAAGATACTAATCATTGAAGATGAGCGATCCATTGCCGAGCTGGAGCGAGACTACTTAGAGAGCCATGGCTTCACCGCTGAGATTGAAGGAAGAGGGGATATTGGCCTGCAGAAGGCTCTGGGCGGGGATTATAATCTCATCATTCTCGATCTGATGCTGCCCAAGGTTGACGGGTTCGAGATCTGCAGACAGATTAGGCAGGTGAACAATATCCCGATTATTATGATATCCGCCAAGAAGGAAGATATCGATAAGATACGCGGACTAGGGCTTGGTGCCGATGATTATATGATTAAGCCCTTCTCGCCAAGCGAGCTTGTCGCCCGTGTGAAGGCCCATCTCGCGAGGTATGAGAGATTAACTGGAGACAAGCTGATTCGCGGGGACCTTATCCAGATTAGAGGCGTCGTCATCGACAAGACCTCCCGTAGAATTACGATTCATGACCAAGAAGTGATGCTCACTTCGAAGGAGTATGAACTCTTGTTGCTGCTTGCTTCGCATCCTAATCGGGTTTTCAACAAGGAAGAGCTGTTCGAGAGGATCTGGGGGCTGGACTCGCTGGGCGACATTGCGACCATCACCGTCCACATTCGGCGGCTACGAGAGAAGATTGAACACGATCCGTCGAAGCCTCAGTACATTGAGACGATCTGGGGCGTCGGCTATCGGTTTAAGATATAGATGGCACTAGGAAGATTACAGGAGGAATGCACGAATTATGAAAAGCATCATTAACTTCTCACTGAACAACAAATTCGCACTATGGATACTAACTCTGCTCGTCCTGTTCGCCGGATTATATGCCGGAACGAATATGAAGATGGAGACGCTGCCGGATATTACGATTCCAATCGTAAGTGTAACAACGGTCTATCCCGGCGCTGCTCCGGAAGAGGTCATGGAGAAGATTACGAAGCCGGTCGAACAGCGTACCCGCAATCTGAACGGGGTCACGGTCGTTAGCTCTACCTCCTATGAGAATGCCTCTTCCGTTGTCATTGAATTCAACTATGACACGGACATGGAGAAGGCAACAGCAGAGGTGAAGGATGTCCTGTCGGACCTCAGCTTCCCTGCAGGAGTGCAGGACCCGGACGTCTCCCGGATCTCGCTGAACTCCTTCCCGGTCATCTCGCTTAGTGTCTCCGACAAGAAGCAGAGTCTGGAGCAGCTCACGAACACGGTAGAGAGTGACGTGCTGCCAACGCTGCAAGGGCTTGAAGGAGTAGCGAGTGTACAAGTGTCCGGACAGAATGTGAAGGAAGCTGAGCTTGCCTTCAAGGCGGACAAGCTGAAGCAATTCGGACTGACCGAAGAGACGGTGAAGGGGATCATTCAAGGGTCGGCCGTGTCGGTGCCGCTTGGCATCTATGAATTCGGAGATACCGAGAGAACGCTTCTGCTGGACGGCAATGTGGTGTCCGAAGATGATCTGAACAATGTAGAGATTCCTCTCGTGCCAGGTGGTCAAGCCGGAGCTGGTGCCGCTGCTGGTGGGCCGGGCGCTGGTATGCCGGGTTCTACCGGAGGTGCGATGCAGCCTCCAGCCGGGGCGCCATCAGGCGGTGCAGCTGGCGGAGCGGCTGGTGTAGGCAGTGGCGCTGGTGCTGCTAACGGCCCTGCCATTCAGCTTCCTACGGTGAAGCTAAGTGAGGTTGCTGATATCAAGGTACTTGACAAGGCGGAATCCATCTCTCGCACGAATGGGGAGGATGCGATCGGTATCTCCATCGTGAAGGCTGCTGATGCGAATACGGTTGAAGTCGTTAATGCCGTTAAGGATGAAGTGAAGCAGCTGGAGAAGGATAACGATAGCCTCGTCTTCGTCAACACACTTGACCAGGGCGAGCCGATCGAAGAGTCCGTGAATACGATGCTCAGCAAGGCCATCATCGGTGCCTTGTTCGCGGTTGTCATAATCCTGTTGTTCCTGCGGGATATTCGCTCGACCATTATTGCAGTTATCTCCATTCCGCTGTCGATCCTAATTGCGATGCTGGTCCTTAACCAGATGGACATTACGCTGAATGTCATGACGCTTGGCGCGATGACGGTAGCCATTGGCCGAGTGATTGACGATTCCATCGTCGTCATCGAGAATGTGTACCGAAGAATGTCCATGGCAAGCGAGCCGCTTAAGGGGAAGGCGCTCATTCTTAGCGCGACTCGTGAGATGTTCGTGCCTATCTTATCTTCGACAATCGTGACGATCGCGGTGTTCCTGCCGCTAGGACTTGTGTCCGGCATGATTGGTGAGATCTTCCTGCCGTTCGCACTTACGATTGTGTTCGCACTGCTAGCTTCCCTTTTGGTTGCGATTACCGTCGTCCCTATGATGGCACATATGATGTTCCGCAATGGACTGAAGCCGGGCAAGGCGGATCATGACAAGCCAGGCAGAATAACAGAAGGCTACAAGTCAATCCTGCGTTGGTCACTGAATCATAAGCTAGCCGCATTCGGCTTAGCCATCCTGCTGCTCGTAGGCAGTCTGTTCCTCATCCCGGTCATCGGCGTCAGCTTCCTGTCTGGAGACGAGGAGAAGACGATGGTTGTTAGCTACAACCCGGCTCCAGGTGAGACATTGGAGCAAGTGAAGACGATGGCGCTCGATGCTGAGAAGGCATTGATGAAGCGTCAAGAGAATGGACTTGACATTATCCAGTACGGCATCGGCGGGCAGAATCCGTTCTCACCGGGCGCTTCTAAGCAGGCTCTATTCAACCTGGTGTATGACAAGGAGTTCGAGGACTTCGCGGCGGAGAAGGAGAATGTCGTTAAGCTGCTTGAAGGACTGGGCGGCAAGGGCGAATGGAAGGAGCAGGACTTCACAGGCGGAGGTCTGGGAGGAAGCGGTACTTCCATACTCGTATACGGCCCGGATATGAAGACCATTCAGCCGATTGCGAAGGAGCTCACTGACAAGCTCGCTGATAATGAAGATCTGAAGAACATTGATTCCAGCTTGTCAGAGACTTATCAGCAGTATCACCTCGTTGCAGACCAGAAGAAGCTCAGCAGCTATGGCCTAACGGCAGGTCAAGTAGCGATGGCATTAAGCCCGACGCGCGAGCGTCCTGTCCTGACGAAGATTGAGAAGGACGGCGAAGAGCTGAATGTGTATGTGAAGGTGGAAGAGAAGGGCTATAAGGACAAGTCAGATCTGGAGCAAGTGAAGATTGCCTCTCCTCTTGGCTTCGAGGTTGCCCTTAAGGATGTCGTCAAGATCGAGGACGACGAGTCGCCGAATACGATTACTCGCCGGACAGACCGAATCTATGCAGAGGTTACGGCAGATGTCACAGCGAAGGATGTTGGTGCGGTATCGAAGGACATCCAGACTGTGATTGATGAGATGAAGCTTCCTGCTGGCGTCGACGTTGAGATGGGCGGAGTGACGGAGCAGATTAACGAGTCCTTCCAGCAGTTAGGGCTGGCTATACTTGCAGCTATAGCAGTCGTCTACCTCGTGCTGGTCATTACGTTCGGCGGCGCAGTCACGCCGTTCGCGATTCTATTCTCCTTGCCATTCACCGTAATCGGCGCGTTAGTTGGACTGTGGATTGGCGGCGAGACACTGAGCGTTACCGCAATGATTGGTGCGCTGATGCTGATCGGTATCGTCGTCACGAATGCGATCGTCCTCATCGACCGAGTGATTCAGAAGGAGAAGGAGGGCATGTCCATCCGGGACTCCCTGCTCGAAGCAGCGGGCACAAGACTTCGCCCGATTCTGATGACCGCGATTGCGACTGTTGGTGCACTGTCCCCTCTGGCGCTAGGCTTCGAATCCGGCGGCCTCATCTCCAAGGGACTCGGGATTACCGTCATCGGTGGACTCATCAGCTCCACCTTGCTGACGCTAATCATCGTACCAGTCGTGTACGAGTTCCTGAATCGCAAGCGCAAGCCGCGTTCAGCGGAAGAAGTGTAAGGGTAGAGCTGGCCTGAAGGAAGGAGGACTTAACACGGGGAATCCGTGTTAAGTCCTCGGCTCCCTGCTTAGTGGAAGGATTGGAAACAGAGATGTCGTGTTAAGGGCAGCATTGTGGCCTCACACTAGCCGCCTAGCACGATATGGTGCAAAAATGCACCAGAATAGCGTCCAGCAAGGCTGGTCGAGTACGATATGGTGCAAAAATGCACCAGGATGGCATCCAGCAAGGCTGGTCGAGCACGATATGGTGCAAAAATGCACCAGAATGGCGTCCAGCAAGGCTGGTCGAGCACGATATGGTGCAAAAATGCACCAGGATGGCGTCCATCGTCCAGCAAGGCTCAGGATGACGGTAGGAGGTTTTCCGCCAGCGAAGGTTCGCCGAGGCTCCTAGTCCTAACCTTTCCTAAGTACAAGGTGGTATCCCTAAGCCCAAAAGGCTGCTGGGATACCACCTTTTTTGTATTATAATGGGATGGAAGGAAATGTACGAAGGAGGTCGCGGATGAGATGCTGTACAATAGCAGGCTTAAGCCAGTCAAGCGTTCACCGGCCAGACAGAAGCTAGGGAAGCTATGGTTCACTGGCAAAAGATACTTACAGTGGATCAGGTCACGCCGCAAGATGGCCAAGACGAGAGAGTACGCGGACTTGCCATATCTCATCCATACCCATCAGACACCGCTGATGAGGCAGCTGCGCAACGTGGATATGGAGCTTCAGCGGAATAATGAGAGCGAGCATAACATCCGCTCTAATCCATGGGGAGGCTATACACGAAGTAACCGAATCTGCCGCCGAATCTGGAACGAGGCGGGTGAGTGCATAGAGGATCAACTAGTGACAAGCAATCAAGCGCTCATGATGTATTCTCCTCTGCTGGAGCAAGCCCAATATGAATAGCTTATCCTGCCATGGGTCAACCTACCAATAGAATCCATAGGGGGTGACATGGTCAATGAGAGCACAATCATATCTAATCGCAGCAGCCCTGCTAATTGGCAGCAGCAGCTTCATGGCTAGCGTTATGCCGCTTGCGGGCACAGCTCATGCAGAGCCAGCCTATGCGAAGTGGGGACGAGTGGCGGTAGAGCAGACGTCGAAGAAGTACCAAGCGGAGATCGTCGATTACCGCTACGATGGGCGCAGAGTCATTAGCAGCAGTGAGGCGGAGGAGAGGTTCAAGCTTATTGTACGTAAGTCAGGGCGTGAATTCGGTGTTCAAGTGGCGGTTCGGGTGAACAGCCGGTCGAATGAGCTCATTCAAGTGAATTACCAAGAGACAGACGCATAGGTAGTGGGCAGTCATAACCTGTTGCAACTTGTGGCATGAAGTCCCGTACTAGTTAAGAAGTCAAGGTATTCCATGAGTTCATTCCAGTACGCGAGGAGGTTATGTTCATGTTATTATCAACAACGCCAACGATCGAGGGCCGTCCGATTCAAGAGTACGCGGGTGTCGTAACAGGTGAGGCCATTATGGGGGCGAATGTGGTGCGCGACTTCTTCGCTTCCATTACGGACATTGTCGGCGGGCGGTCAGGAGCCTACGAAGGCAAGCTGAAGGAAGCGCGTGATGTCGCGATCGACGAGATGAAGTCACAAGCCTCACGAATAGGGGCCAATGCGATCGTCGGTATTGATATTGATTATGAAGTGGTGCGCGAAGGGATGCTGATGGTTGCGGTTAGCGGCACGGCCGTTCGCATCTAGACAGGAACATGGGTAGGAAGCGAGAGGCTCCGTGCTGCGGAGCCTCTCTTCCTATGTGAATGCGATGACCTCTGGACACCGTCGATACTTGAACGTTACAATATAGGTCGAATACAAGGAGACACAGCCTTCGGTACTGTATGATGATGGAAGCTCGGGGCTGGAAGGACAGATTCGCGTTCTGCAATCGTGATCGAAGCAATATCGAGTGAATATTAAGGAGATGGACACATTGACAGCAGCCATAACCCCTGAAGAGGTAGTTCAGCAATTGGAGCAAGGCGATCGCTTGACCATCGTAGATGTGAGAGAGCGCGAGGAATGGGTAGAGGGACATATTAAGCAAGCCGTCCATATCCCGTTGTCGGAGCTGGAAGCTCGTGTGAAGGAATTCGACCAGCTGGAGCAGCCGGTCATCATGGTATGCCGCAGCGGTGGACGCAGCGGACGCGCATGCGACTTCCTTGAAGCTCATGGATATTCGGTCATTAATATGACCGGCGGGATGCTGCAGTGGCCGAGCGTAGTGGAAGCGGGGGAATAGTTGACCGATCTCCGAGCAAGGATGAATATACAGACTGCGCTTCTCGAGCTGGATGACGATGCCTTGAGCAACGCGTGCATCAGTCCTGTCATTGACCTGTACAAGGAGCACCAGGCACAGAATCCGGACTTGATTGAGCAGCTGTTCCTCAGGTTGACGAAGGGGCAGCTTGCCCTGTTTGCTTACCGGTCGTTATATAATCACGCCAGGAATTCCTTGTCCGAGTTCTATTGGTGGAGCGCTTATTACTATGCACAGCCAGATCGCTGGAGAGGGCTGCTGCGCAGCCTTCAATTCTGGGGTGAGAGCGCGATGCTTCATGCCATAGGAGAGGTCGAGCAGGAGCTGCAAGGTAGAGGCTATTCAAGGACGCTGGAAGGCTTCAACGTGTATGAGGCGGACCTGGAGCAGGATGCAGAGCTGCGTGCAGCCTTCAGCAGCCTTCAACAGAAGTTCAACCTTGCCTCTCCGCTTATACTCGCGAGCATAGGTGCATACATCAGATTACATCCTGAGGAATTCATGAAGCCTCAGGATTCTAGCACGGTTTAGTCCTCATATGCGGAGTTGCCCTCTAAGGTAATGATAGACCATAGAGGGCAGCTCCATTTTTTTATTTCTCCACCATCTGAATGTGGTTGCCGCATGTGTCATCGAAGAGCGCTATGGTGAGTTCGCCCATTGTGGTCGGCTCCACCCGTGAACTTCACGCCCTTCTCCAACAATCGTCTATACTCGGAATGAATATCTGCAATTCCCAACATTGTTGCCGGGATACCATCCGCGGAGATTTTCTGCTGATACAGCGATCACATTCGTCCTGAATGGTTCCTAACCGTTACTCTACCCACCTCTTCAACAAGTTCTCAAGAAGTTCATTGTTGAAAATAACGACTCGATACTTATCCCTCCTCGTCAACTATACAAGACCTGCTTCTTCCAGTGCAGCAATATGCTTAGCTATCTCCTGTCGCGTAATAGATAGATCGTGCTTCGTAATGAGACGGATCGTAAGCTCGTATAACGTCTGCTTGTTAACATTCACAACCTCCAATCATGCTTACCCCTCCTGCCACATATAGTGTATTGCAGGACAACTAGTCGCAAGGAACCTTCGAGCGGCCTGAGAAGCGGGTGAAGCAAGTGAGTATGAATACAGACTCCACGGTGCAGGTCATAGATCTCCAGCTGCAAGGAATGAGTTGCACCGCATGTGCGGCTCGAATTGAGAAGTCGCTGCGTCGAATGGAAGGGGTCGAAGCCGTATCGGTCTCCTTCCCGGCACGTACGGCTTGGGTGCAATATCAGCCGGCAATTGTCGAGCAGAGTCAGATGATTAGCCAGATTGGCAAGCTTGGCTTCCATGCGGCTGTCCCGGAGTCAGGAAGGAGCAGTCTGCAGCAGGAGCTGAAGTCGCTTCGGCTCCGCCTCTGGCTGTCCATCCTGCTGACCCTTCCGCTGCTAGCCTCCATGACTCACCATTATGAATGGCTGTCGGCTATTCCAGTACCACAGCTATTGCTGCAGCCCTGGCTCCAGCTTGCTCTGGCGACTGTGGTTCAGTTCGCTGTCGGCATGCCCTTCTACTTCGGAGCGTATCATGCACTGAGACAGCGCGCTGCGAATATGGACGTGCTGGTGGTGATTGGGACGACAGCAGCCTATCTCTATAGTCATTATATGGTGGTGACCGGAGGGCTTGGCACGGATAGGGGGGGACATGAACTTCCGCTATACTTCGAGACGTCGGCCGTTGTCATTACAGCCGTGCTCCTGGGCAAGTATCTCGAAGGTGCGGCATCGAGCAGAGCTCAGCAGGAAGTCGACGGGTATCATAAGCTGCTTAATCATATGGTGACGGTTGAACGAGCAGGCCAGCATGAGCAGATCCGGGCGGCATTCGTTCGGGAAGGTGATATCGTCATCGTGGAGGCTGGAGAGACCATTGCAGTGGATGGCATTGTACTGAGCGGTTCTGCAGATGTGCTCGAGGCGTTGTTGACTGGAGAATCCTTACCCGTGTTGAGAAAAAACCCAAACCGCGTCCTAGCAGGAACCGAAGCGATTAGCGGCAGCCTTCGCATACGTACGATCGCAGCAGGGGAAGGGACGCTTATCAGCCGGATTAGCGAGCTCGTGAAGCAGGCGCAGGCGTCCAAGAGCGAGCTCGGACGCCAGGTAGACCGGGTGGCGGGCTGGTTCGTGCCCGCCATGCTAGTCTGTGCAGCGCTCACCTTCGTGCTGTGGTGGGCACTGCTGGACCCTGGCAATACGGCACATGCCTTCGTCTGTGCCATCGCAGTCATGCTCGCCGCATGTCCCTGCGCAATGGGGCTCGCAGCTCCCATCTCCCTCGTCATCGCCTCTGGCAAGCTGGCGAAGAGGGGGATCATAGTGAAGGACGCGGGAGCACTTGAGCGCCTGTCGCGAATGGATACGCTAGTCGTTGACAAGACGGGGACACTGACAGAGGGTAAGCCGGTCGTAAGCGGCATCTATACAGAGATGCCGGGCGGACGCCAAGCGCTGCTCCGTCTAGCCGCTGCGGCGGAGCTGCAATTACAGCATCCGCTGGCGAAGGCGATTGCTGCAGCTGCAGCGGATGCCGGCTTAGTGCCTCCTACTGCCGAGCATACACAGACGATTCCGGGCAAGGGAGTAGCTGCGCGCATAGGCGGCAAGCGAATCGGTATTGGCAATGCAAGGCTCGCGGCAGAGCAAGGCTGGACTGTGGGCGGAGGGATTCATGCCTTCGCACAGAGCAGGGAATCAGCGGGGCAGACCGTCCTATTCGTCGCTGAAGAAGGTCGCTGTATGGGTTCAATTGCTCTAACCGATCGAGTGAAGCTGTCCTCTATTCAAGCGGTCAAGCAGCTGAGGAGAGATGGAATTACCGTCATGCTGGCTACGGGAGATCATCCTGCTCCTGCACTTGCTGCAGCTAAGGCTGCGGGCATCGGACAGCTGCATGCATCCATGCTGCCGGAAGGGAAGCTAGCGCTCATTCAGCAGCTCAAGGCGGAAGGGCGGAGAGTCGGGATGGCGGGTGATGGCTGGAACGACGCTCCTGCTCTGGCTGCAGCAGATATCGGACTTGCGATGGGAGACGGGACGGATGCGGCTCTGAGCGCCGGCCACTTGACGCTCGTGAAGTCGCGACTTACTGCAATTCCTGAAGCCCTTCAGATTAGCCGGCTGACCCTTCGCAATATTAGAAGCAACCTCATGTTCGCGCTCTTGTACAACATTATGATTATTCCGTTCGCAGCGGCAGGGTTATTGGAGCCTTGGATGGCTGGGACCGCCATGGCACTCAGCTCGGTGTCGGTCGTCGGCAACGCGCTGCGGCTGAGCGGACAGATCGACCGGATGGACCGCAGGTGGCTGACATGATGGTGCAGCTTATGAGCCATGTTGTCGTAACTGAACAGCTAGACTGTCTGATCGACCGGATGGACCGCAGGTTCAGGTGGCTGACATGATACTGGAGCAATGGGGTCTAGTTGTCGTAACCGGCTTGCTCAGCGCGCCGCATTGCATCGGCATGTGCGGAGGGATTGTGTCCTCCGTCTCCCTGCAGTCGAGGGCAAGCATCATGCGTACGACACTG
Organism: Paenibacillus sp. GCM10023252; assembly: GCF_042653305.1. Taxonomy (NCBI): domain Bacteria; kingdom Bacillati; phylum Bacillota; class Bacilli; order Caryophanales; family Paenibacillaceae; genus Paenibacillus; species Paenibacillus sp. GCM10023252. The sequence goes on along the minus strand of NZ_JBHSHW010000001.1, from coordinate 137,601 downwards.
CTCTACAATGTGGGAAGAGTCACGTCCTACACGGTGCTTGGTGTGCTCATGGGGCTTGCCGGCTCGTTCCTGGACTTGGCGGGGAGATTAGCGGGACTGCAAGGAGCAGCCTCCATCCTGGGCGGGCTGCTCCTGCTGCTCTGGCTATGGCGGCGGTTCCAGCTTCCGCTGATGCATGGGTTATCGGCCTTCCTGCACAAGAGGCTGGCCGTCCCAGAGCAGCCTATCAAGCTTACTAAGCGGCAGGAGAGCCTCCACCTCTTGCTGACCGGCCTTGCCTTCGGTTATCTGCCCTGCGGATTAACCTACGCGATGCAGATGAACGCAGCAGCAACCGGCTCCCCTTGGCAAGGAGGAGCTGTCATGGCGCTGTTCGGCCTAGCGACCTTCCCGGCGCTTGCAGCAGCCAGCTTCATTGCCGCTTATGCCGGCAAGCGCTGGCGGCGCTTCATGCGCCGTGCAGGAACGATAAGCGCCGCAGCAGTAGGCGTGCTGTCGATCCTGCGAGGGCTCGCCGCGAATGGCCTCATACCGAGCCTCACGCCTTGGCTCTGGTAGCATTAGCTGGAGTTAATGTACCGTCTTGAAGCGGCGAATCATAGTAGTTGACGTCCCATCCTGGCTCATAACCGATAGACTTGCAGACCAAGTGCCAGCCATGAGGGGAACACCCTCGCCGACATATACACCGGGTGAGGTCTCCTTCAGCTCCACGGCAACATTGCCGCATACCATTCCTACCATATCGAGCTTGCCCGCAATGACCGCTCCTTGCATAGGCTTGCCTTCGGAATTGACCATCCGTATGGTGAAGGTATTCGCCTCAAGCACCTTGGCCGGATAAGGTCCAATCGACCATTCTGCTCTCCAATCCCCAACTTGATGGGATGTCTTGGGGGGAGCATCCGTCTGGCTGCTCCTCATGAAGAAACTCCCTGCCCATGTACACAGGATGGCTGCCGCGAGGAGCAGCAGGACCGTCCGCCAGTTGAATCGTATGTTCCTTGTCAGCATGGCAATCCTCCTAGATCAAGTGCTCATCCCTAGTTACGTATGCGGAAGAGGAGCGAAGAAGAACTAAGCGAACAGGGCTGGACAGACCTGAGAAAGCGATGGTATAGTTACTACTGCACAATTACATAGTCATATAGATACAGGTGCTGATAGGAAGAGCAGTGGCAGGCGTTAGGCCCGTCATTCTCTCGTATTAGCTTAATAGGGAAGCCCGGTGTGAAGCCGGCACGGACCCGCCACTGTAAGGAGATTCCGGATGAAGACAGCCGTACGAGCTGCTTGTCCGGCAAGCGATGAGCACGAAGTCACTGGGCCTTTAGTTAGCCTGGGAAGACGCGAATTCGCGATAACTCTGAGTCAGGAGACCTGCCTGTATCCTTAACGCTTGAACCTACGTGGATTTAGGGAGGTGTTGGAAGCTGGCTTGCCCGCTATATTACTAGTGGGGGAGACCTGAATTCTGTTCAAGCAGACGTTTGAGCATTTCTGACACATGGACACATGGTCGGGGATGCTCTTTTTTTATTATGTTATGGTGCAAAAAAAATCAAAGTAGGAGTGTGCAACGGAACATGGTAAACTTGCAACTGAAGAACAAATTAGAGAAGACAGGACTCGCGATGCTGCTTGCTGTCATGATGGTCCTGCTGGCTGCTTGCGGCGCATCCAGCTCTAACGACAACCAAAATGAGGCAGTAAATAACGGCCCAGCTACCACGAACGCGGTTAACGAAGAGAAGGCTACCGTCTATCCGCTGACGCTTAAGGATGCTACGGATACGGAGCTTGTGTTCGATACCGCACCAACGAAGGTGGTGACGCTGGTGCCAAGTGAGACAGAAGTCATGTTCGCCATTGGAGCCGGGGATGTAGTCGTCGCCGTTGACGAGAACAGCAATTATCCAAGCGAGGCTGCTGCCTTGCCGAAGATAGGTAACATGACGACGAATATAGAAGCCGTTACGGCGCTTAATCCTGATCTGGTCGTCGCGTCCTCTTCCATGAATTCGGAGGCGATCGAGCAGCTGCGTGCCTTGAAGATTAAGGTATATGCTTCTGAACCGAAGACCTATGATGCCGTCATTGCCAAGGTGGAGACCATGGGCCAGATCATGGACAAGCAGGGTGAGGCAGCTAAGGTTGCGGAGCATATGAAGAGTGTCCAGCAGCAAGTGAATGATGCAGTGAAGGACGCTCCTAAGCGGAAGGTCTACCTGGAGTTCTCCCCGGGCTGGACGGTCGGCTCCGGTGAGTTCCTGGACGAGCTGCTGACGATGGCCGGGGGAGTTAATATTGCGGGCAGCAAGCCAGGCTGGTTCGAGGTAACACCTGAAGAGGTCATTGCACAGAATCCTGAAGTGATTCTCTATCCGAATATGAAGGCTGATCCTAACCCGATCGAAGAGGGCATCCTCAGCCGCCCAGGCTGGAGCGTCATCGCTGCAGTGAAGAACAAGCAGATGTTCGCTCTGACGGAGGATCCGCTCGTTCGTGTCGGACCGCGTCTGGCAGACGGACTGCTGGAGATGGCCAAGGCTATACATCCTGATTACATAAAGTAGGTAGGCATACAGATGAGACACAAACTATGGATATACGGAGGAGCAGCCATGCTCCTTCTTGCTGTTTCTATGATGGTGTCCCTGTCTATCGGTTCAGCGGGTATATCACTCGTTGATGTGTGGGGAATTCTCATTCACCAGCTGCCCGGTATGGACATCCCTGAAGGCAAGTGGTCTCCCGGAGAGATCGCTATCGTGACCCAGGTCAGGCTGTCACGTGTGCTGCTCGCTGTACTCGTCGGGGCTTGCTTGGCGCTTGCTGGGACCGGCTTCCAAGGGGTGCTGCGCAACCCGCTTGCAGATCCTTATACGCTGGGAGTTGCTTCGGGCTGCTCTGTCGGCGCAGCGTTTTTAATTTTGTTCGGATTTCAGGCGGCAATGGGAATGTGGACGATTCCTTTGGTTGCTTTTGCAACGGGGGTGGCGACCTTGCTTGGCGTATTCTGGCTCAGCCGTACGAGAGGCGCTATGCAGATCGAGACGCTCATTCTGTCCGGAGTTATTATGCAAGCATTCCTCGGCGCGTTCGTCTCCTTCATGGTGTCGATGTCGCAAGGGGTTGTGAACGAGATTCTATTCTGGCTCATGGGCTCTCTTGCCATGCGGAGCTGGGATAATGTCTATATGCTCGTTCCCTTCCTGCTTATTGGGATACCGCTGCTGCTGAGGTATGGGCAAGCGCTTAATCTGTTCGTGCTCGGTGAGCGGCATGCGGCCCATCTGGGCATTCGTGTCGAGCGGACGAAGCTTATTGTGTTAATCGGGTCAACGCTGCTTACGGCTGCAGCCGTCAGTGTGTCGGGGGTCATCGGCTTCGTTGGACTCGTCGTCCCACATCTGCTCCGACTGCTAGTTGGACCTGACTATCGGCTGCTCATCCCACTGTCTGCCATCGGCGGAGGAATATTCGTCCTGTGGGCAGATACGCTCGCGAGGATGGTGCTCTCTCCTAGAGAGATACCGCTTGGTGTCGTCACGGCGCTCATCGGGGCTCCATTCTTCGCCTATCTCCTCTATCGCCGGAAGCTGGAGCAAGGGGGCACATCATGATTGAAGCTCGTGATATCCGTCTGGACATTGAAGGGACAACCGTACTGAATGAACTGTCGTTCTCATTCCAAGCCGGGCGGATGTATGGTATTATCGGACCTAATGGCGCAGGCAAGTCCAGCTTGCTGCAGCTGTTGTCCGGGGTAGAGCAGCCGACTAGCGGACAGGTGCTGCTGAACGGGCGTCCGGCTTCGGACTATCCGCGCAAGGAACTGGCTCAGCGGCTAGCTGTCTTGCAGCAAGGAGGTCTTCCGCCGGTTGGCTTCACGGTGCGTGAAGTGGTTGCGATGGGGAGATATCCGTTCCAGAATTGGTTCGGAGATGAGCCCGGAGATCCAGAGCCTGCCATTCAGCACGCTCTTGAAGCGATGGGACTGCTAGCGCTGCAGCATCGCAGGATGGATCAGCTAAGCGGCGGAGAGAGACAGCGAGCTGCGCTGGCGAAGCTGATGGTTCAGAATCCGAAGGTGATTCTGCTGGATGAGCCTACCACTTATCTGGACATCGGCTATCAAGTGGGTCTGCTGGACACGGTGAGGCAGTGGCAGCGAGAGAGTGGGCTCACTGTTGTAGCGGTGCTTCATGACCTGAACTTAGCCTCCATGTATTGCGATGAGCTGATGGTGCTCCATGAAGGACGGGCTAAGGCGATCGGAACACCACACGAGGTGCTAACAGAGGCGATGATCAAGCAAGTGTACGGCACGGATACGGCTATTATCCTTCATCCTCAGCTTCATGTTCCGCAGGTCTTGCTGCAGACTAGAGGGGATACTGGCGGTAAGCCGTTCTAATGGCATGTTGTCCGGATGCCAGGGATAGGGTTAGTAGATTCATTGAATGACTAATTAGTAGAATAGTAGATTAATAGAACGGTAGATCATATTAGTAGATTGATGGATTAATAGATTACTAGCAGGGGAGATGTGAGTGGGGGATGAATGAGAATCAGTGCTTAAGACTGGCGCACGCTATTGGAGAGATAAGGCCGCTTGACGAAGAGATTGCGAGGCTTGCGGATCGGCATTCCGACGGATTAACGAAGCCGCCCGGCTCCTTAGGCAAGCTGGAAGCGATCGCCCGTCAGATTGCGGGAGCGACTGGACTGCTGTGGCCGGACCTGTCGAAGAAGGCGGTCATCGTGATGGCTGCGGATCACGGTGTCTGCGAGGAAGGCGTCAGTGCATTTCCACAGGAAGTAACACCGCAGATGGTGCTTAACTTCCTGAGCGGCGGCGCGGCAGTGAATGTGCTGGCCAGACAGGCGGGAGCTGATGTGTACTGTGTAGACATTGGGGTGAAGGGCGAGCTGGAGCATTCGGAGCTGACTACGCGGAAGGTGCGGAGCGGTACGGCGAACATGGCGAAGGGACCGGCAATGGACCGGGAAGAGGCGATACGGGCCATTCTGCATGGCGTCGAGATAGTTGACGAACTGTATGCGAAGGGCTATCGGCTGTTCGCGACAGGGGAGATGGGCATCGGCAATACGACCGCTAGCGCGGCAATTGCTGCTGTACTGACTGGTCTGAGTCCAGAGCAGACCGTTGGCCGCGGAACGGGAATTAACGATGAAGTATGGCTTCACAAGGTGCGAGTGGTGAGGCGTGCGATCGAGGTGAACCAGCCTGAAGCGGGCGATCCGTTCGATGTGCTCGGCAAGGTTGGCGGGCTTGAGATTGCAGGGCTAGTCGGCGTCATACTGGGTGCTGCTATGCATCGTTGTCCAGTCGTCATAGACGGCTTCATCTCCTCAGCTGCTGCTCTCGTCGCTTCCCGCTTGTCCGAGCATGCCGTCTCCTATATGATTGCATCTCATCTCTCTCAGGAGCAGGGTCATCTGAAGGTGATGGAATCGATAGGGCTAGCCCCGATGATTCAGCTGGATATGAGGCTTGGTGAAGGAACAGGAGCGGTGCTCTGCTTCCACTTCATTGACGCTGCAATGCTGCTCATGCAAGAGATGGCCACCTTCGAGAGCGCCGGCGTGTCCCGGTCGTAACGGCAATATGGCTATATTAATTACTGGAGGAGCACGAAGCGGGAAGAGCTCCTTCGCCGAACAGCTTGCGATGCGCAGCGCCTCGAGCGGAATCTATATCGCCACGAGTCGAGTGTGGGATCGTGAGATGGAGGATCGGATTGGCAAGCACAAGCAGGACCGGGAAGCCTCGGGCTTCCCCTGGGAGACGGTGGAGGAGCCGATGGAGCTGACCTCGCTGCTGAAGCAGCTGTCCGCCTTGCAGCAGCTGAAGATTGCTCGCGGAGAGCGGGCTTCGGTCGTGCTGGTGGACTGCTTAACGCTGTGGTTGTCCAATCAATTGCTCGAGCTGGAAGAGGATATAGGAGCGGATTCAGATCTAGATGCAGATGCGGATGGGGATGGTCAGGCTGTCGACCGATTCAAGTATGCGAAGGAAGCTTCATTAGGCAATGACCAGCAAGCCATGCGGCAGGTGGAACGAATCATCCATGAATTAGTAGAGGACATTCGCAGCTATCCGTATCCTCTCATTCTCGTGACCAATGAAGTCGGCAGCGGTGTCGTTCCGGCCTATGCACTCGGCAGGAAGTTCCGAGACGCCGCAGGGCAGTTGAATCAGCGCGCTGCCTCCGTCTGCAAGCAAGTATTTCTCGTGACGGCAGGCATTCCTGTAGATATGAAGCGGCTCGCGTTCCAATGGGAGGATTGGGAAGGATGTTAATGCTGTACACCCTTCCTGAGATTCTGCTCATCCTTGCAGCTGCGATTATTATTGATTGGATCATAGGCGATCCGAGATGGCCCACTCACCCGGTTATACATATCGGCAGGTTGATTAAGAGACTGGAGCGAGTATTGCTTGCCTCTAGGCTGTCCCGCAGAAGCGGAGGCATCGTACTGACGGTCGTAGTACTAGCCCTCTCCTTCGTCGTGATGTTCATCATTACGTACTCTGCAGCAGCTGTTCATTCTTGGTTAGGCTATGCAGTCAGCGCCTGGTTCATCTCCACGACGATTGCGGTACGGGGGTTGAAGGAAGCTGCCATGCAGGTATATCAACCATTGGTAGAAGGACGGCTCGAAGAGGCGCGTAAGTATGCCGGATATATTGTCGGCAGGGATACCCAGCAGTTGAATGAGCAGGAAGCTGCCCGAGCGGCGATTGAGACGGTGTCCGAGAATACGGTAGACGCCTTGGTCTCGCCGCTATTCTATGCCCTGCTTGGGGGAGCGCCACTGGCCATGCTCTATCGAGCGGCTAATACGCTGGATTCTATGGTAGGCTACAAGAATGATAAGTATAGAGAGTTCGGCTGGTGCTCTGCACGAACCGATGATGTGCTGAACTGGCTGCCTGCAAGGTTAACCGGGCTGCTGCTTGTTGCAGCAGCGGCGCTGAGCAGAGGGTTGTCTGCACCCAGAGCTTGGGGGGCTATTCGGCAATTCGCACACAAGCATCCGAGTCCGAACAGCGGCATCCCTGAATCAGCGGTTGCTGGCGCTCTTGGCATTGAGCTTGGGGGCGTGAACTGGTACTTCGGTCAGCAGAGCGAGCGTGCGCGCATGGGCTGGCCGCATCGTCCACTTGAGGCGATGGATATTAAGCGTACCATTAGGTTGTTATATCTAGTAAGTCTACTATTATTGGCAGGAGTGCTGGCAGGATGGTTATTCGTCTATTCAAGCTTCACCTTCAAGGTGCTGTAGCGGCTGTTCAATTTCTAACCCGGCTGCCTGTCCCTGTCTCCGTTCCCTTCGATGAGGCGGTACTCTCTCGCAGTGTCAGCTATTATCCGCTTGCCGGGGGGCTTATTGGAGGAATTATTGCTGTCTGTTATGGGCTGCTGGAGTTAGCGGCGTTGCCGCAGCTTCCTTCGGCCGTGCTGCTCCTGGCTCTATGGCTGATACTGAGTGGAGGACTGCACCTCGACGGGTGGATGGATACAGCGGACGGACTGCTCAGCCACCGCTCAAGAGAGCGAATGCTGGAGATTATGAAGGACAGCCGAGTGGGCGCGATGGGCGTACTGGCGGCTGTACTGCTGCTGCTGCTGAAGTTCGCCGTGCTAGCTGAGCTGTATGCGGCTGAAGTTCGCTTAGTTACCGTCATTCCCTTCCTAATCAGTATTCCGGTATGGAGCAGATGGTGGATGTCTGCCGCGATTGTATGCTGGCCAGGAGCCAGAGCAGGGGAAGGGATAGGGAGTAAGTTCCAAGGGGCAAGGCTTCGGCATGTTGGGCTTGGATTCGTGATCGCAGCTGCGATTACGGGTATTAGCGGTTACGCATGCGGCATCGCGGGCATAGATCTTGTCCTGCTCATTGCCGTGCCTGCTCTCCTGACCACCCTGTTCGGCGCAATCGCAGCGTCATGGATGAGCCGCAAGCTTGGCGGGTTGACTGGCGATACCTATGGCGCGCTGAACGAGTGGATAGAGATGCTGCTGCTATTCGTTGTCATGCTTGATCTAACTAGTTAAAAAAAGGAGCAGGTGGTCTATCTATGCTTGAGAGATATGGACATGGCGGGGATCTCCGAACGGCTGCCGAAGCGTTCGGAGTACCCCAAGATGAATTCCTGGATTACAGCTCGAATATGAATCCTCTGGGTCCTCCTCCTTCGGTGAGAGAGGCTCTTCTTCATTATGCGGATGTTATTGGTCAATATCCTGACCCTGCGATAAGAGGCTTGCGGGCTAAGCTGGCTGCTTACCATGGGGTTACGGACGATGCAGTGCTTGTAGGGAATGGGGCTGCAGAGCTCATAGATCTAGTGGCTCGAGTCCACGGGGCAGGCGTCACTGGGCTGGCTGTGCCATGCTTCGGTGAGTATGGGGATGCGGTGCGCAAGGCATCCGGCACGGTTAAGGCCGTGCAGCTGAATGAGGAGTATGGATTCGAATGGCAGGAGGAGCAGGTGGACGAAGCGGTGAAGGCAGAGGCACCATTCTGGCTCATCGGTTCACCGAATAATCCGACGGGCAGGCTCGTTAAGCCGGAGTATATTCGCAGGCTGCTGAGGGCAGGGGCTAGAGTAGCAGTGGACGAGGCGTTCATGGACTTCGTGACTGACGAGGAGACCTACAGTCTGGTGCGGGAAGCTGCTGTGAATAAGCAGCTGTTCGTCATCCGGTCGATGACGAAGTTCTACTCCATACCGGGTATCCGCCTCGGCTACATCATCGGACATCCGGACGAGATTGCCAGGCTGCGAGAGCTGCAGGTGCCATGGAGCGTGAATTCACTGGCTCAGTCAATTGGTGAAGCCGTATTGGGTGACAATAGCTATGCGGAGGCAACGAGACAGTGGCTGGCAGAGGAGAGACCATGGCTGTCGAAGGCGTTGTCCAGTCTGGATTGCACCGTCATTCCTGGAGCAGCGAATTATATGTTGTTCAGACTGCCCGAGGGTAAGGGGCTGACAGCAGCTGAGCTTCAAGAGAGGATGGGCAAGCAGGGCATTCTGATCCGTGACGGAGGGAAGTTCGAGGGGCTGAGTGGCAGCTATTGCCGGATTGCCATCAAGCGGAGAGCTGATAATGAGAAGCTGATTCAAGTCCTTCGGCAGTGCTTGGCAAGCGAAGTGAGTGAACGAGATGATGGGATAGCTTCGAACACCTCTGCTAGAGGAGGAGAGTCACATAAGCGGCAAGCTTCTACCATCATGGTGCAAGGCACAGCATCTGATGTCGGGAAGAGCTTGCTGACTGCGGCTTTGTGCCGGATTTTCAAGGAGGATGGGCTTCAGACGGCTCCCTTCAAGTCTCAGAACATGTCGCTGAACTCCTACGTCACTTGGGATGGCAAGGAGATTGGCCGGGCGCAGGGAATGCAGGCAGACGCTTGCGGCGTGCTCGCTACGACAGATATGAATCCGATCTTGCTCAAGCCGACGAGAGAGATGTCCTCTCAGGTTGTCGTTCATGGGGTGCCGCTGCGGGATTATGACGCTAGAGAGTACCGTGAGCGATACTTGACCGAGGCTGAAGCTGTCGTGAGAGAAGCAATCGGACGGCTGCGGAGCAGCTATGATGTTGTCGTGCTGGAAGGGGCAGGAAGTCCGGCGGAGATTAATCTGAAGGATCGGGACATTGTCAATATGCGGATGGCCGCTTGGGCGGATGCGCCTGTGCTGCTAGTGGCGGACATTGACCGCGGCGGTGTGTTCGCTTCCGTAGTCGGGACGCTCGAGCTGCTGGAACCAGAGGAGCGTAAGCGTGTAGCGGGAATCATCATTAACAAGTTCCGCGGCGATGTGTCACTGCTTCGTCCTGGTCTGGATTGGCTGGAGAAGAGGACGGGGAAGCCGGTGCTTGGCGTCCTGCCGTATATGCGCGGCCTGGAGCTGGAGGATGAGGATTCATTGTCCTTGGACAGTCAGCAATGGGAGCAGGATAGGAAGGATGATATTGATGATCGATACACACTCGATATCGCCGTCATTCGACTGCCTCGCATCGCGAACTTCACCGACCTGGACCCACTTCGGTTCGAGCCAGACGTCCGAGTGAGATTCATTGAAGAGACTGAAGCATTGGGGAGACCTGATGTGATCATTCTGCCGGGCAGCAAGAATACAATCGAAGACCTGCTATGGCTGGAAGATACAGGACTTCGAAGCTTGGTCTTGGAGCATGTCGCAACAGGAGGCTTCCTAGTCGGCATATGCGGGGGATATGAGATGCTTGGTGAGAGGCTGCTGGACCCTGTAGGCGTGGAGTCTGCAGTGGAAGCTGCTGGTGGGCTTGGTATGTTCCCCTTCGATGTGACGTTCTCGCAGGTTAAGCGAACCGTTAGGGTTCAGGGGACGGCTAGATTATACGGAGTATTACGCACTGCTGCAGGGGATACGATGAGGGCTGAGACAGATGGCTACCCCATCGATGGATATGAGATTCATATGGGCGAAGTCACCTGGCACCGGTACCAGGAGCAGCCGCTCTTATTGCGCGAGCAAGTGATTGGATCCGAATTAGCGGGAGAGGGTGAGGCTGAACCTGAAGCGGATTATGCGGAAGGGGCTGTCTCGCCAGATGGACGAGTCTGGGGCACGTTCGTCCATGGCATTCTTCATAATGACGACTATCGCCGTGGATGGCTCAATGAGGTGCGGAGAGCAAGAGGTTGGGAGCCGCTCTCTGCAGAGCTGCGATTCCGGGAGCGGAGGGAAGCTGCCTTCGATCGGCTGGCTGCAGAGGCGAGAGCGCACCTTAACATTCCTGCTATTCGACGAATTATGGGGATCGACGAGGGGGATGAGGGATGACGCTGCCTTTTCGAACGGGCAATAGGGTGTATCAAAGTGAAGGCTGGGCCGGACTCACAATCAGCCTGCTGGAGGAGAGAATCGTGCTGGAGAGCCCTGATACACTTCGGATGCTGAGCAGCTCGGTGAACCTGGGCGGGTTCGCTCACGGTGAGCGGGTCGTGAACTGGGAAGTTCCGCTTAGTTATAGAGGGACAGATCCTGAGGAGGACATGAAGAGCCGGCTGGCTGAATGGGGGTATTCGGCTGAACGGACAGTTGGACTGTTAACTGCAGCGAAGCTGACTCATGCTTCCATCCTCGAGGAGGACGGCGACTGCTGTCATCTCATCTCCTGTACGACGGCAGGCACTCGCAACGCTGCTCGTTCAGGGCTACCAAGACCGACCTTCTCCGCCTATCGTCCGGGAACGATTAACACGATAATCGCCGTTAACGGTGCGATGACGGACTCAGCGATGGTGAATGCCCTAATCACTGCAGTGGAGGCGAAGTCGGCTGCCTTGCAGGATCTGGGCATTGTGGACCCGGATAACGGCCTGCTGGCTACCGGAACGACGACCGATGCCATCGTGCTGGCCGTAAGCCAGCGTTCAGAATTAGGGGTAGTTCATCCGTATGCAGGAGCAGCGACAACGATTGGCAATGCCATAGGCCGCCTCGTCTATGAGACGGTGTATGAGGCGGTTCGGACACAGCACGATAATTGATAAATAAATTCTATATAGTTAATAAATATATAGAGGTTTTGTTAATGAGCTTGAGATGATACACTCTCTTCATCTGAAAAGGGTGGAGGGATCGATTTGACAATCAGTGACCTATCCAAACAATTTATTTTATTTTCTAGCAGGGAGTGCATCGGATCAAGCGCTCTTTATGAGCATCTTGCTATAAGAATTGCTAATGACAATGAATTAATTGAGATTGCTGCTGAATGCAGGAAAGGTCAACCTGTACCAAACCTCTTCTTTGCATCAATCCACTATTTACTTCTTAAAGGGACAGATCATTCTTTAAAAGATTTTTACGGAAGTATTGTAGATCAACCTCGGACTTATGATAAAGTGTTTCCATATTTCAAAGATTTCTGTGCCTCTCACAAGAGCCAGATTATTCAACTTCTGCAATCTAAGCTGGTGCAGACGAATGAGGTTCGAAGATGTTCTTATTTATTCCCTGCTTTTAGTTATATTTATAATATTGCTCAATCATCTATGGCGTTAATTGAAATCGGAACAAGTGCAGGACTACAGTTGTTGTGGGATAAATATAGTTACACTTACGATGGATTGGAAGGGGAATACGGAAGTAGCGGATCGAATTTGTCAATTGCTTCAGAAATTAGAGGAGATCGCCTCCCATATATGCTTTTAGAAACACCACCTATTACATCGAGAATCGGTGTAGACTTGCATGTTAACAAGCTAAATGATTCTGGAGATCAGTTATGGCTAAAATCGTTAATATGGCCTGAGCATAAGGAAAGAATGTTATTCCTCGATAAGGCGGCTGTAATATCCCAACATGAATCAATGACATTAATTGAAGGTAACGGAATTGAACTGCTGAGTGAGTTGGCTTCTAAAATTTCTTCTGAGGATGTACTTTGTATTTTTCACACTCATGTTGCTAACCAATTTTCTGTTGAGGATAAAATGAAGTTGATTCATGTAATATCTGGTATTGGACATAAAAGAGATTTGTTCCATCTGTACAACAATATATGGGATCGAGCACTCCATCTTGATTATTATTTAGATGGCCAGGAGCATTCTCTCGTATTGGCAGAAACAGATGGGCATGCTCGGTGGTTTGAGTGGAAGGTTTAAAAAATATTGTGTAATTGGAGCGAATAGTTTGAAGCGACTTTTCAACTAATCATAAGCGATGTAGATAAAATCTATGAACTACTTCAAAAGCATAGTTATCCAATTAAATACGATATTCAGGAGAATTGGTACAGAGCACATAACAAGTTAAAGGGACAAAAAGAATTTTTAGTTATGGATCCTGATGGTTATTTATTACGTTTTGTTCAAATTCTCGGTGAAAAAGATATGAGTACATAGTTATATGCTGTAGTAGATCCTAATGGAAAACAAGTTATATTTGCATATCCAATCGATTATAGTTATTATAGATACACGAAGTCGTTAATGGAGGTGCTGAATGAAATATTCTCAGGCTACCGACTATGCGCTGCATGTGATGCTCTATCTGGTGTCAGCGGAACCTGACAAGCCAATCGGGGTCCAGCTGCTGGCGGAGAAGCTCGGTGTATCACAGACCTATCTGTCTAAAATGCTAACCAAGCTTGTCAAGGCCGGATTAATTCAATCGACGCCAGGGGTGAATGGCGGATATCGGCTTAGACGAAATCAAGAGGATATTAATTTCCTGCAGGTCATTCACGCGATTGAAGGTACGGCCTCGTTCTTAGAGTGCAATATGGATCACGGTGAGGAATGTGTTATTCAGAAGGTCGTCATGGACGCAGAGCGGCAGATGGAAGAGTACTTAGCTAGCAAAAAAATAGCGGACTTGGCAAAAGAGATAAAAACGGAGTGAAATCCGTTTTTTTAATACCATTATTATAGATATATTGAATCTATAATATCCGGAATATAACAAAATCACCTAAAGGAGAGGGTAATGCATGAGATATGACTGTGTCATTATAGGAGGGGGCCTCGCGGGGTTAAGCGCAGCCCTTCTGCTTGGAAGGGCGAGAAGAAGCGTCCTCTTAATCGACAATGGCAAGCCCCGAAATGCAGTTACACACGCTTCCCATAACTACCTTACTCGGGATGGCATCACACCGTCTGAATTCCGCCGAGTAGCTTACGAAGAGGTGCTTGGCTATCCTTCAGTGGAATATCAATCGGGAACGATAACAGATATTCAGAGGCTGCCTGGTGGATTCCGTATTATGAATGAAGACGGTGAGATGGTTGAATGCCGTAAGCTGTTGATCTCGACTGGACTCAAGGAGACACTCCCTCCAATCCCAGGTATTACCGAGATGTACGGCCAGAGCTTATTTCATTGTCCTTACTGTGATGGATGGGAACTCAAGGATCAACCTCTCCTTGTGCTGGCTGGTCATCCAAGGGCCTACCATATGGCTAAGCTGATCTATCAGTGGAGCCGAGATCTCGTTCTATGCACGAATGGTCAAGTGATATTGACTGAAGAAGAGAAGCAGAAGCTTCATGCTCGCGGTGTTCAGGTTATAGAGCACAAGGTAGCCGCGTTCCATGGGACAGATGGCAAGTTGAAGCAGGTTGAGTGGGAAGACGGCTCACGGATTGATCGGACTGGAGGCTTCATCACACCTGAGTGGAAGCCGTATATTAACTTCCAGGTATCTCTTGGCTACGAGTTAACAGAGCTTGGCGGCATCTTAACCGATTCATGTGGCAAAAGCACAGTGCCAGGGCTATACGCAGCCGGTGAGGCAGCAACGGGCAGCCCTTCTCAACTTATTATTGCTGCCGCTTCCGGCAGTCAGGCTGCAGCCAGCATCAACTTGGAACTAACGGAAGAGGAATTTGCACACTAATCCTTAACAACGCTTGGATACGATCCACACGAATAGAGATCTATGGAGGTAATAAACACGTGAATAAAGACTATACTTACAATTCCGAGAAGGCCCTTGCTTACGACAAGATCACTCGAATATCAGTTCCAACCTATGATACGTTATTATCAATGATTGAATCCTATTATCGAGCACACTTAGGTGGCAGAGAGGCGTCCATACTCGTCGTCGGCGCTGGAGGGGGAAATGAGCTTGCTGCTTGGGGACCATCTAATTCCAGTTGGACATGGACCGGAATTGATCCTTCCGAGGAGATGCATAAGATTGCACAGCATAAGGCTGTTCAACTAGGGATAGAAGACCGCGTCACTCTCACTCGCGGAACGATAGATGATCTCCCTCTGCCACAATCGGGATTTGATGCGGCAACCTGCATTCTCGTGCTACACTTTGTCGAAGCGGAAGAGGATAAATTAAAGCTGTTAAGGTCTATTAAGGAATATATGAAGCCGGGAGCCCCTTTGGTGCTTGTTACTGCCTATGGAGACCGCGAGAGTGCAGAGCTTCAAGATAGAATCAACGTCTGGAAAACCTTTTTTCTAGGTGCAGGGTGGGAGCCTTCTAGAGTGGAAGAAATGGGCAGAGGTATTATGAAAATATCGTTCATTTCAGATAGCGAGATCGAACGCCTGCTCGCACAGGCCGGATTCGGAAATATCACCCGTTTTTATTCTACCGGTCTGTTTGGCGGCTGGATGTGCAAAGCTATAACCTAAATCTGTAACGACTGGTTTACTATGAATTGCAACAGATGCGAGATGAACGATTTTTCGTACAACTACTTTAAACATTAGAATATTATGACCGCCCAATTGAAAAAAACAAAAAACTACCAAAACCCATTCAACAAAATGAAGCTGCCAGTCCTAGATTGGCAGTTTTTATTATTCAAATAAAAATAAGCCCTATAACGGGCTCTTTTTCGTTGAAGCGTACTTTTTTTGTGAAAATAAATACGACAATTGAAACATTACCCTTAAAACTTACGTGTTATGGTTAGAAGGAGGGGGAGGATTGGCCGATATAGAGATGAATCAGAATAATGACTTAGCCCTCTTGATGGATAGATACGGGAATATGGTGCTGCGCTTGGCAGTCGCTAACCTTGGGAATATGGCGGATGCACAGGATGTATGTCAAGAGGTATTCATGAAGCTCCATAGAGCCAGGAACCCCTTCCATCATGCTGAACATGAGAAGGCTTGGATCATTCGAGTAACGATGAACACCTGCAGAGACGTCTTAAGGAGCCCTTGGAGGAGATGGTTCTCTCCAGTAGCGGAGGTTCCAATACCGTATGATCAAGCGGTGAGCGTAGATGTAGTTGCCCTTGTTCTCTCCCTGCCGCGCAAATATCGAACGGTCATTCATTTGTATTATTATGAAGGATACAAGACTTACGAGAAAGCGCCGCTGCTGGATATGAAGGAAGCAACCATTCGAACACAGCTGAAGCGCGCAAGAGAGCTTCTGAAGGCAAAGTTGGAAGGGGGTATGGAAGAGAATGTCGTGGAGATCTAAGTATGCCAGAGGGATGGATGACATACAGGTGAGTGATGAGCTTAGAAGAACGATCAGGAACAGAGTTGAGAAGCAAGCTGCTGCATCTCCTGCAAGAGATAAATTCTTACATAATATGGTAATTAGAATAGCAGCCTCTTGTGTCATTGTACTGCTGCTTGCTGTTGGGGGATGGTCGGTTGCTCAACGTACAGAAGAATCTAGCATCGGACATACCGGTATGCTTCAGAACTTGGTTATCACCGCTTACGCTTCAGATGGAGCGCCAGTCGTGATGACACCCGAGGTAGAATTCCCTCTTGGTCAATATTCGATGTTGATGAGCAGTGTCCCGGGCTTCCCGATCACAATCGAATGTAAGGATGCTGACAAGATTAAGTTGCGAGCTTCTGAAGGGAAGTTCCTGTTATGGAGTCAGATGAATACGAAGGTCAGGCCTCAAGGGAAGGAATTAACGGTGAAGTTGTGATTAACGTCACTGCCTATAAGGATAATCGAGTTGTTGGGAAGCGTGTCATCGAGATTCATGCTGATGAGCACTCTATGTATTCAGGAGTATTGAAGAAGTGAATGAAGGAGATTATGGGATGAAAAAAGCGATCGTTTACTTCCTATCATTACTTGGCGTGTTATTCATGGCATGGGGTGTTCTACCTGTCCTTGCCGACTATCCTTACAGTGACGGTCCTAATTCGGGCCCATCCAATGCTTGGGAACTGATCGTAATGATCTCTTACGAAGACTGGGGATGGTTGTTGTGCATTGGGTTTTGCCTTGTATTTGCTGCTTATTTAGGAGGTAGGCGTGTAGTTGAAAAATAAGCTTAAAGACCCGATCGTATACATCGTTTTAGTTATCTTCTTGATAGATTTCGTTTTTATTGGGATGAGAGTAAATGGATATCATTTGACCGAGTTCCGTCAATACGAACTACAGCTGGTCTTAGCCATAAATATGTTGTTATTGGTGACAGCAGGAATCTTAAGTAAACGGAAATGGATTTTCTTCCCTCTAGCTTTGCTTTTTGTTTTTCCAATGATTGGTTACAGCATAATGACTGGCATTCTTAATCCGCATTATCATTCTGTTACATCACCCAATAAATCTTCAACGTTACTAATCGAACATAGGATTGCCGTACTTGGAGAGAAGAATCATTTTTATAAATTTTTTAGAAAAGTGAATCAGGTTCCATATTTAATGAAAGAGTTGCAAGGAAGTCATATAAGTATAGTAGTTATGTTCGATGACTCAAACTTTTCATCAGAAGACGCATTAAGGTTGAATAGAGCCGTGTGGACTGATGAAGATACCATTGTATTGAGTCCTGTGAACATGGATAAAACGACAATTAATCTAAATAGGTGATAAAGGGGCAGCAAATGGATTAACCCCGAATCGCTAGCTAAGGTTACTTTCACTTCGGAATTCGTAGAGTAATTTTTAAACAAGAAGCTTGAAAACGGACCTCCACGACCCCACAAGGGTCTGCAGAGGTCCGTTTTATTTTCACCCTATACGATCTTACGATACGTTGGGATCAGCCACAGCAAGAAAGTGACGCACAGCACAGCAATGAAGCCGTAACCGCCGAACACATCCGATCGGGTTGCAAAGTAGCCGAAGCCGAGGCCGGCTGCCGTAGTAACCACATTCTCGCCAAGTGAACGGAAGGAATCCATCGTCGCCCGCATAGTAGAACCAATCCGGTGATGGAGATAACCTGAAGTAATCGGCTCCATGACACCTGTGAACAGGCAGATCATCAGCATGGCGGCCAGTCCGATGACATTGTGGCTCGTCGCAATGAGTGTGAATCCGACAGCGAAGGCTACACACACCGTTAGGATGAGCATCCTGGGGTTGAACCGTCTCACAAGATGGTGAGCAAGCAGGTTGCCCGGCATCTGAAGCAGCATAATCGCTCCAGATAATACGCCGAACAAGTACACAGGAACGTACTGCTCCTTCGCATACAGCTGCCAGAATTCCTCGATGTAGGTCATCGCAGCACCGGTAATCATACCAGACATGAGTACGAGACTAACCCCCGCATTCCCTCGGAAAAATCGAAAACAAACCCGTACCGCTTCCATCATTGGAATGGAATGAGTCGCTTCCAAATCTTCTGATGTTTGTTTGGCAACAGGAGGCTCCCTTAAGAGCAAGGTCAGCAGCAAGGCAAGAGCTGCGCTCCACAGTGAAATCCAGTAATTCAGCTCGAGGCCATAATGTCCGGCAAGCAGGCTCCCGCATAAGGCGGCGGTAATGGCGGAGAGGATGTCAAAGGCATTCAATCTGCCTACATGTGTCTCGAACGACGAGGCCTTCCCTTGATGCAGCAGAGAATCATAGAGCAGTGCACTCTCCGCCCCGCTGCTGGCGGAGCGGCTGATACCAGCCAAGAACACAACGGCGGCGAAGTGCCAGAACTCGCTTGCGACTAACAGAATCGCAAATTCTGTACAGCCGAACAGAGCACTAACAACTAGCATTCTCTGACGGCTCCACCGATCGGCGATTATTCCTGTCGGCACTTCAAGCAGGATGATGGTTAAGGCATAGATGATCTCGGTGTAGACAACCATCTGAATCGTCATACCGCGCTCCTCCCAGTACAATCGCTCAATGACATAGGCTGGGATGAGACTGGAGATGAACCGGAAGGCGTATAAGATACGAAGATTGTAACGGTAATTCATGGCGAGCTCCTCTCATGTTCCAATTCTTCAGATGAGTCGAATTGGACATGCGGCGGGGCACGGGATTCCGAGCTGCAAGCTGCTTCTTAACAGGGAGGCCGGGCGAATCGAGTCTGTATTCTAACCATTATCGAAGATCTCCTTTCACAGAGATGTGTTAGTTATTCCCATCATAGTTGGCAGAGCAGAAGGAGTCAACAAGCGAGGAAGGAGTTATCGAAGGGTCTAATTGAAGTTCAATACACATAAGCTTATTAGCTTGTATTTTTTGACGGCAGGAAGGGCACAGTGGTAGGAGGAACATTATGGAGGGATACTGTTGAGAACCTATGCACTCTCGCTGCGATATCTGAAAATATGCGTCATCCTGCTGCCGACCCTGTTCGTCACCTTCGTGTTCTTGGGCAATCTCATGGATTATGATTCCAACTATCAATTCGTCAAGCATGTCCTGTCGATGGATACGACCTTCGAAGGCAACCAGCTTATGTGGCGCGCCATTACGAGCGAAGCGGCTCATACGATCGCCAATATTGCCTTAATTACAGCTGAAGGGCTTGTGGCCTTGCTCGGCTGGGTGACGGTTGTTCGAATGCTCGGAGTTGCTCGAAGAACGCTTGGCACCTTCCAACGTGCTAAGTCCCTCGGCATCTATATGTTCCTGCTTGCATTCTGTATCTGGTACCTCGGATTCATTGTCATTGGTTCCGAATGGTTCGCCATGTGGCAATCTGAAGTGTGGAATGGCAAGCAGACGGCGATGGATATTGTTGAAGTGTTTCTGGGCTTTATGATTGTTTTCTTGCTGCCTGACGGTAATATTGAAGACCGATAAGCACAGGACGATCGTCAATATGAGGTTAAGCACCTTCACCTGTGGAGGTGTTTTTTTCTGTTTACACCATGAACTGGGAATGGAATAATGGGGATAATCGATCGTTTGGAGAAGCAGGAGCAAGAGAATAAGTAACGGGGAGTGACAAAGGTGAAAAAAGTGTTAGCGGGCGGCATACTCTTCCTTGGAGCGATGATAAATACCAGATTATATGAAGAATATTTTTTGTTTTTCATCCTCGTGGGTTTATCCCTTATGTTCTGGGGTGTCTTCCTTGAGGATAACACGGCCACGAAGCGCTTCCTCAAAATATTCGCAGATGATATGAGAAATGCCAACAAGGACTACAAAGATAGACATAAGTAAACATGTACGCAAGGGGATGATTAGATGTTGATAAAGGGAATTCACCATGCTCAGATCACCATTCCGAGAGATAAGGAGAACGAAGCCAGAGACTTCTATTGCAGAGTGCTGGGACTGCAAGAGATAGCGAAGCCTTCCTCGCTCGAGGGAAGAGGTGGATTGTGGGTGCTGGCCGGACATCAACAGCTGCACATTGGAACGGAAGAGGGGGTTGATCGCTTGGCTACCAAGGCTCATCTAGCTTACCAAGTTGATGATCTGCAGGCGATCGAGAGGCTGTTGGTGCGAGAAGGAATAGAGATTCTTGAAGCCGTTCCAATACCGGGTTACAAGCGATTTGAATTCCGGGATCCATTCGGTAATCGGGTGGAATGTATTCAGGTTCTGTAAGTGAGGAGGGATAATCATAGGGAACGTTAGATCCATTCTGTTAGATCTCGACGGTACGCTCCTTAATCGGGATCAATCGCTGCTAAGCTTCATCGAGAATCAATATGATAGGCTCTTCTGTAATTACTGCAATGATCGAGATGCACTTGTTGCTAGATTCATAGAATTAGACCACCGAGGCTATGTGTGGAAAGACAAGGTGTATGAACAATTGATTCGCGAGTTCAGTCTTCCCTTCACTTGGGAGGATCTTCTTGCTGACTACAAGCGGAGCTTCCCAGCTCATGCTGCAGCCTTTCCGGGTACAATACCGATGTTGAAAAAACTAACCGAGCAAGGCTACAAGTTAGGCCTGATTACGAATGGCTATACCGACTTCCAGTCTAGTAATATTGATGCCCTGGGGTTTAGGGATTACTTCGATGTTATTTTAATTTCCGAGGCTGAAGGTTTGAGGAAGCCGGATCGTGAGATTTTCATGAGAGCAGCTCGTATGCTGCAGACTGATCCGGAGGAATGCGTCTACATAGGGGACCATCCTGAGAGTGATGTGGAAGCCAGCCAGAGCGCAGGAATGATCGGGATCTGGAAGGAAGATAAGGGTTATAACGAGCCTTCTCAGGCATATGGGGTTATTCGTAAGTGGAGCGATCTGACTGTCATTCTGGAAGGTCTGCGTTGGCGTGGGAGGAATGAGTGGTATGAAGAAGGCAATCGAGGCCGCGACGATGTTCGTCAATGAAGAGCTCCCTCACTCGACGGTTGCGTTATTAGCAGGAAGCGTTGTGAGAGACCAAGCGACTGCAACGTCAGATCTGGATATCGTCGTTCTGCAACCCGATCTGCAGAGTGCTTATAGGGAATCGGTCTTCGCCTATGGCTGGCCTATTGAGCTGTTCGTTCACAACGATTGCTCGTTGAAGGAGTACTGGGCAAGTGATAGATCTAGGCGGATACCGTCCTTGCCAAGGATGTGCTCAGAAGGAGTTGTACTTCGTGACACGGTGGGAGCGGCTGCAGGTATCCAAGAGGAAGCGAGCAGCCTGTTGCTTCAAGGTCCTTCTCCGTTCACGGAGGCAGAAGACCGATTGGAGCGGTATTTTATAACAGATCTGCTGGACGATCTTGAAGGCTCCGACGATTATGACGAGCAGTTATTCATAGCCCATGAATTAACGAATAAGTTGTGCAATTATGTGCTAGTCAAGCACGGGCATTGGATGGGGAAGGGGAAGTGGGTCCCGCGGCTGATGAAGCAGATGGATACCTCCCTGTACGACGAGTTGGCTGCAGCATTATCTGACTTATATAGGCTGAGGGATAAATCTAGATATTGCTCATTCGTTAGCGGCCAGCTTGAACGAAGCGGCGGACGCTTATTCGCGGGATTCAGCTTAGGGAAGTCGTTGTTGGGAGAATGAAGCGGAGGTGGCAGTAATGATTGAATGTCCATGGTGCAGCAGCGAAGTTGAGCTTGATGGCACAATCTGCCCAGTATGCAGGCATGAGGTTATGCCGCAGCACCTGGTAGAGGTAACCGAGACAGAGCTGGTGGAAGGCGTAGTGGACTCTGATGATAGGCATGAGGCGGCAGGGGGAGTGGAATCAGGCCAATGGGATAATGCATCAGAAGAGATGTACAATGAACGGGGTGTAGAAGACCAACTGGCCAATACGTTTGAATGTATGAAGTGCAAGCATGATGAATGTGAGGTAAGGGAAGTGGCCATGAGCGGCACGGGACTAAGCAGACTAATGGATATGGAGTATAACGAATATCTGTTCGTCTCTTGTATGAACTGCGGCTATGTTGAAGTCTACGACCCACAGGTGCTTAAGTATCGTAGAATCTACAAGTGAGGGGTCTATGATGAGCAGCTTCCTGAAGGTGTAGTTGTAGTATAAGAAGGATAGGAGATGGTGGAATGACGATCGTTAGAGGGGTGACACCCATTCTACGTATGTTCGACGAGAGCAGAGCTAAGGAGTTCTATATACGGTTCTTGGGATTCACGATTGACTGGGAGCATCGCTTCGAGCCGGGGATGCCGCTGTATATGCAGATTAGGTTAGGTGAGGCTTGTCTGCATCTCTCAGAGCATCATGGAGACGCGACGCCTGGCGGTGCTGTTCGGATTGAGGTGCAGGGGATCGGGGAGATGCACGAGCAGTTGCTAAGCAAGAACTACAAGTATGCTCGACCAGGGCTGGAGAGTACCCCTTGGAACACACAGGAGATTCTGGTGCAGGACCCGTTCGGCAACCGAATTATTTTCTATGAGCATGTTGGAGGTGTGGGCTAATCGCAGTTCGGATGAAGATGCCACTGGCTGTTGTTGCTCTCATTGTGTTGCTTACGGGCGTATTCGTCAGTATATCTCTAGTGAATCGCGTTCCACTGCAAGAGGAGCTTGAGCAAGCGATAAGGAAGAGTGATCCGAAGTTCTCCAGCTTATTGCATTCTGTTATCAATGAGCAGAATATTGTTGCCTTTTACTTAATAGATAAGCCATGAGCTAACTGCCGTAACCTTGATTGAAAATCGCTTCTCAACTGGTTATCACACGGGAGAGTACTCTAGAATGGAATATGAACCGAGTAATGAGGAGAGTGCAAATATGACCTCTATTTCATTCAAATGGCTGGTTTGAAGGTAAATAGAGGTAAATATGTCCTCTAATTTATTCAAATGGCTGGTTCGAGAGTAAATAGAGGTAAAAATGACCTCTATTTCGTCCAAATGGTTGGTTTGAGGGTGATTAGAGGTAAAAATGACCTCTATTTCATCCAAATGGTTGGTTTGAGAGATATTAGAGGTAAAAATGACCTCTAATGTCATCTAACGCTGCCCGCTGCAAAGGGCCTGCCTCACTCCCCTTGCAAGTGCCCTCACACCAGTCGCAACTCCATTACTTGTCAGAAAAAGGCGACAAATCAGGAGTCTGGAACTAGGCTGATCTACCTTGATCGCGCGGTGAAAGCTGACATTAGACACTTCACGGCAAGCGGCGAAATCCGGACAATATAGATGGAAGTAAAATCCATATCAGGTAAAGGAGATCGGATGAATGTCTAAATTCAAGCAAGACCAAGCATCAACCCAAGACAATCAAGAACCGATGATTAAGCTGCAGCCAGGAGGTGTCGCCCCTGTACTCAGCTATAATGTGCCCGAACCGACCGCATACAGTGGCCGTAACTTCATAGATCTTCAGCTGCCCGACCATTACTTCATTAATGAGAGTGCAAGCGGAAGGAGCAGCTCCCTGCAAGCCGTATCAGCCTCACAAGCACAAGGTGAATCCTCGCCAGAGGGCACCTATCCTCAGAGCAAGTCACCCGTGCAAGCTCAGATTGACGCTCTCCTGGAAGCTAAGGCTTCAGGCGAACGGATGACGGAGAAGTTCCAGAGCCTCACTCCCGAGGACGTGCTCCGCAAGTCAGAAGAAGGCAAGAAGCTGAATATTACCCGCACCTTGACGGGCGCCTATTCTTATGTCTTCTATGACAAGAACGCAGCGAGCGAGCCGCTGGTGTTCGCCTCTCCTTCCGCAGAGGGTGAAGTCTCCGAATCGATTCACGAATCCCAATCTCAAGCAGGCGCGTTCAGCAGCGAAGCTTCCCTTAGAAGGCTCCCGCAAGTAGACGATGAGGGCGGGATCATGCCCCTGCGTCCGATCGAAGACCAGGACCCGGAGCCGGAACCAGATCCGGTGCTGCTGGGCATCTCAATCACAGCACCTGCCCCGGAAGCGGTCGTATCCGGCACCCACTCAGGTACGTCCCTTACCATTCAAGGGCAGGCATGGATGGACAGCGGACTTGGCTCCGTATCCAGAGTTCGTGTTCAGGTTGGTTCAGGAGCCGCCTATCAAGCCGCATCGTTCGACCCTTCAACCGGAGCGTGGTCACTTAGCGGTGTGGTCATCACAAGCAGCGGCAGAATCAGTATTACCGCCGAAGCCGTCCATAGCGCAGGCAAGGTCAAGGCATCCCGAACGATACATGTACAAGTGAACCTGGCGCCAGCACCAGACATCACGCTGCCCGCAATTGCGATAACGTCTCCAACAGCCGGCCAGCTGCTGACGGCAGGGGAGAGTCCTGTCGTGAACCTCGTCGTGGAGGGTACTGCGTCCGATGACCGCGGTGTGGCTAGAGTAGAGATCATCCTCAATAATGAAGCACCTATACAGGCTGATTCCGGCGATGGGTATGCCCATTGGAAGAAGACGATCGCGATCCATGCTGGTACGCACGCCATCACAGCGAAGGCTTATGACGCAGCGAACAATGCAGCAACAACAAGCTTGACCGTTAGCGTAGACTCAACTCCTCCTACTATTGGCATTACTTCTCCTCAGAACTCAGCAGAGCTTGCGGGTACCTTCACGCAAGGCTGCATCATCGAAGTACTCGGCACGGCAGCCGATGCCGGCGGCATTCAAGTGGTGGAGGTATCGCTGGACCAAGTGCCGGTCTACGTCAGAGCCGCTGAGAATGGGCCGGATGATTGGTCCCAGTGGAAGGCGACGCTGAAGGTGACAGAGCCGGGCATTCATATTATTACAGCGCGAGCGGTCGACCGGGCGAATAACAAGACGGAGACGACAGTAGCGGTGAATGTCAACATCCTGCCAGAGGTCAACTCCCGGTTGAAAAGAATCATCCTCGTCGAATCCTACCGGATGTCTTCCTATCTGGCGAACTATGGAGCGGGCCGCACGATTAAGACATTCTCCCTGCTGCCAGGCGAGCGCAGTAAAATCTCCATTCGCTCCTATGCACAGAATGAGACCACAGCGAAGAGCGCTGCAACGATTCTTGATTCCGTAACGGATGAAATCTCCGAAGAATTCGAGAACTCGATTGCGAGGGAGCAAGCTGACAAGAAGAACTATAACGAGAGCAACGAGTACAAGATTGAAGGTGAAGCCGGCGTAAGCTGGGGATGGGGTAGTGCATCCATTAGCGCGGGCTACAGCGGCGGCACGAATTCCGCACGCGAGCAGTTCGCGAAGAACGTCGTGAACACGACCCAGAAGCATGTCGCGAAGGCTTCGGCCAGACGGGACGTTCAGATTAATACGACGTATGAAGAGAAGTCAACGACAACGGAAGAGACGGCCATTATTCGTGAGTTCGAGAACATTAATATGAGCCGGACGCTTAACTTCGTCTTCCGTCAGATGAACCAAGAATTTATTACGTTCCTGCATCTCGTAGATGTTCGAATTGGCTTCTTCCGTACCGATACCGTGAATGGGGAAGAGAAGAACACCTATCAAGAGGTTACTCTGCCTCAGCTTGACGCGCTGCTAGCCCAGACGATTGTAGCAGATAAGCGGATTGAAGTCAGGAATGCAATTCTTCATCAGTTGACGAATATATTCGACTATCAGGATCGTCATCATTCCTTCGTGGAGGAGGAGCCGTTCCTGGATGAGAATGGCCAGGTCATTCCGCTCACGCAGTACCTCCGAGTGAAGAAGGATTATGTCTCCACTTACGAGAGTGCCTCGGGATCAACCATTGACGTGCCGGGCATTATTCTTGCCGCTAATCGGCACGTGCTGCGGACCGATGGCATTGTCGTGGAAGCGCTGCTCGGCCAAGGGGAGGCGCTGGATACGTACTCGCGCAACCTGCAGTCGGAGACCGTGCGGGAGAAGGAGCTGCGCAACACACTCCTGGAGACGGAGATCCAGATGCGCAAGCTGGCTTTGCAGATTCTCGAGAATCGCGACCAGGTCGGGGCGGAGATCTTCAACCTGATTAATCATCCCCCTCAGGTGCAGGAGAGCAATAACCAAGAGGCAACCGGAACGCAGCAGCCCGCTCTAACCAGATAATCACACATGAATAAGCCCCATGGCCAACCGGCCATGGGGCTTCCTCATTCAAGTTAAGCTCGATATACCTGCGTCATCCGCAGCTACCTGCGCTTCCTCCATCTCCGCCTTGAACTTCCGCTTGATCTCCTCTTTCCTGCCGTATAGATAGAGCACATCCCCAGCCACGAGAGCTTCTGAGAACCGATTCTTCCGCACGTGAATCTCTCCTCTTCGGATGAAGAGCAGATTAATATCCTCGTCTGCACCCAGCAGCCGTCCAGCTTCCTTGCCATTATAGGCTGATTCCCAGTGAAGCGTCACGCTGCAGAATAGATCCTCGTCATCGAGATACAGCGTCTCTTGCACGGGGAGCTCATGCAGCTCCATATCCTTGGTCATATGCTTGTGGAACCGGGAAGAGATGCTTCTCTGAACCTGAGGACGCTTCACGAGCAGCAGCAGCAGGCTGAGAATGGCAATGAGAACAGACACTTGTGTAATACGGAAGCTCTCCGCTAATATATTGCTGATTGTTGATATGATAACAGCGAGAGAGAAGGCACCGAATAAGATGAGGAAGATGCCGATCTTCCGTCTAGTAGGGTGGCGAAGGATCAGCTCGGACTCCAGCGTGGTGAAGCCGGTCCCCGTGAGCATGGAGATCGCCTGGAATCGCGAGATGTCACGATCAAGGCCCGTAATGTTCAGCAGGACGACGGCAATCTCAACGACGAGCAGCATGATGATTCCATATAGTATGATGAAAATAAACCCCAAAATCATCCCGCCTCTCGTTACTTTTCATTCTCACACTCTATATTATCCTCCCCCAAGCCAAACAAAACCTCCTGCGAGGAGGAGGTTCTGATAAAGTCGGTAATGATGAGTTCGAGTATCATAATTAGAAGTTCCATTATATTCATATGGCAATCTTAACTGCTAATCTATAGAATGATCAGGGGCGAAATTCATAGAATTAGAGGGAGCGTTGACCTTGCAGCAAGAGATCGTTCAACATAAGCTTGTACATAAGCAAGAAAAAAGATATTTTGTTTTTGCATTGATTTCCAGTATGATCACGTACATAGGTATTTTTGCCAGCATGATTGGAATCCCTTTTTTAGTTGCGGGAATCATGATTATGTTCTTCATTCATGCACTTAACATGGCACACATACGTTCCAATGGGGTCAAATTAAGCGCACAGCAATTCCCAGAAGTATATGATAACGTTAGGGAGCTATGTGCTAGGATGGGAATAGCCAAAATTCCCGATATCTACGTAATGGAATCCAGCGGGATGCTTAATGCGTTCGCGACCCGTTACTTAGGCCGCAATATGGTTGTCCTATACTCCGAATTATTCGAATTAATCAATGAGCAAGGCAAGGAGGAGCTTACCTTCGTCATTGCTCACGAATTAGCACATATTCAGCGTAAGCATATTACGAAGCAGCTTCTCATTATGCCGGCATTATGCTTCCCGTTCGTTGCTGAAGCTTACTCCCGTGCTTGCGAATATACATCCGATCGGATGGCAGCGTATTATGCCCATAATGAAGAAGCTGCCATGAATGGACTAACGATACTTGCAATTGGCAAGAAGCTGTACAGACAAGTGAATCGTACGGAATACTTGTATCAGAGCAGCCAGGAACGAGGATTACTCATCTGGTTGGTAGAGAAGCTATCCACTCATCCTACACTGCCTAAGCGTATACACGAGCTTCAACAATTCTATGGGGAAGCGGCTGTGAACTGGGGCAGAGCTTCAAGAAAAGCTCTTCTCGTTACCGCAGCGGTGAGTATTATAGCTATCGTATCTATAATTATAGGTATTGTGAAAGTTAATGACATGATAGATACTGCTTCTGATGCTGTGTATGAAATGGATGATGGAAGCAAATTGACGAGAGCTGCTGCTGAAGGAGATCTGAATGAGATTAGAGCGTTGCTGTCTGCAGGAACCGATGCCAACTATCAAGATTCTGACGGTTGGACAGCATTAATGTGGGCTGCGCAGGACAACCGAACAGACATGATTCAAGTGCTGCTGGGGCATGGAGCTGATCCGGATATTCAGAACTACATGGAGGAGTCTGCACTGATTAGAGCCATCTCTAATGACTATATTGAAGCGGTCAAGGTATTAATCGAACAAGGTGCGGATTCCAACCTTCCAGACAGCTACGGGGGGACGCCACTGATGGCTGCGGCAAGCAATGGGAACATGAGTATCGTTCAGCTGCTGCTGGAAGCAGGAGTCGAGGCCAGCCACGAGGATGCTGAAGGAACAACGGCGTTCATGCTGGCGAAGAAGAATGGTTACCATGAGGTTGCTGAACTATTAAGGTAGAGTAATGAGAGAGAAGGATAAGTAAGTAGTAATAAGGCCGCCCAACCAATAGATGGGCGGCCTTATTACTTGTGTAGAACCTTCCGCAAATCAGCAGGCTCTGCCTACGCATCGAATAAGGGATGAATTAGCGCTTGAACACATGATTGCCAATCTTGGCCGTCGTCACCCGGCTCTCGAACCATGCGGACGATGTGGCAGCGGGGTTATAGAAGTAATAGGCGTTCTTCGACGGGTCAGAGCCCCTCACGGCATCCTTGGCAGCATCATATGCCTTGCCGTTCGGGTTCAGCCAGAATTGGCCATTCTTCATAGCCGTGAAGGCATTCGGCTGAGTGAGCACGCTGGATACCGTCTTCGGGAAGAGCGGCGACTGCATCCGATTAAGGACGACAGCCCCGATGGCCACTTGCCCTGGGTACGTCTCGCCTCTGGCTTCAGCATATATAATACGAGCAAGCTTGGTCACGTCGCTCTTGTTCAAGGACACCTTGTTCAGCTTGCTCAGCGTCTGAGGGCCTGCAATGCCGTCGCTGGTCAGTCCGTGCTTCGCCTGGAACTTGCTCACCGCGCTCTTGGTTACCTCTCCATAATAGGCGGTTGTGCCGTATGGGAAGTACTTCAGCGTCTGCAGCCGGAACTGCAGATCCTGTACTTCCGTGCCCGAGGTGCCTGGCTTCAAGGTAGTTGCTGCCTCTGCGGTGTGGGATTCTGTTCCGGCATAGGCTGTGATTAGTAGAGTGAATACAATAAGCAGCTTCTTCATCGTTGTACGATTCCTCCGTCATTGGTGTATTATAGCAGCTGTATTCCGAGTCTAGCATAGGGCAGGGGGTTCATAGAATATTCCTGAGGAAAATATAATCCAGCTATTAGAATTCTCATAACCGGTCATTGAGCCGTAACAACTGCTTCATGCGTATAGGTGGAATAGAACGCTGGGAAGGGTGAGTGGCCATGATGAATGAAGTGCTGAACCGTGTGAATGCTAAGCTGGAGGAGCTTCGCGAAGCAAGTCAGCAGGAGAGAGAGCTTCATAGGAGGCAGAAGCTGCTGAACACAAGCATTGGGGCTGAGCGGCGCCGAGTAACGGAGCTTGAAGTTCAGTTAGACCTGGAGCAGGAAGATGTGGAGAAGCTGATGAAGCTCTCTTGGACCAGCTTGTTCCACTCCATATTGCGGAGCAAGGAGGAGCAGCTGGAGCTCGAGCGTCAGCAGGTGCTTGCCGTCAGCTTGAAGCTGCAGGAGGCGCGAGAGGAGTTAGCCAAGCTGGAGGGGGAATGCCGGAGCGTTGGGGCTGGTCTGAGCGAAGTATCCGGTTCAGAGCGGGCGTACGTGAATGTGCTGAGAGAGAAGGAGAAGCTCATTCGCGAGAGCGGCTCTGATGCTGCCTTCAAGCTGGGGCAGCTGGATACGCTCATGACGAATGAGCTTGGGCACTACAAGGAGCTGAGGGAAGCGAGCGGTGCGTGTAACCAGCTCGTAAGTGCGCTGGAGAGAGCGAGTGACTGGCTGGATTCAGCTGAGAATTGGGGAACTTGGGATATGCTTGGGGGAGGCACCATGACGACTGCGATTAAGCACTCCAAGATTAACGAAGCCAGAGAAGCCATACATGAGGCGCGCCATACACTAAGCCGGCTGCAGGCTGAGCTTGCAGATCTGGAGCGGGCGACTACGCTTGAGGTGCCGATAGGTGAGCTGGCTGTGTTTGCTGATTATTTTTTCGACGGATTGATTACAGATTGGATTGTACAAGGTAGAATTAAGGAATCGCAGGAGAATGTGCTGGCCCAGCTAAGGCTGGCGAGACCTCTGCAGGAGCAGCTGCGATTGGAGGTCGCGGAGTCAGAGTCGAAGCAGGCCGCCTATCGCCGTGAGCATGATGCTATCATAGAGACACTAGTCTAATTATGAATGGAAATTGAGGGATTACAGTTGAATGTTAACGAACTAGATCATGAGGCACAGTTGAAGTTGAAGAGGCGCAAGATAGGGATGACAGCAGCCATCCTTGGTGTGCTGATCCTGTTCCTGGCAGCATTGTTCGCATACATGCTCTATAGCTTCACCTCAAGTGGACAAGGAGGCAGTGCTGGCAGCCTAAGTGTCCCAGCAACCGAGTATGCGTATTCGGAAGCAGTCGCGACGAATGGCTTCCGCCTCCACTGGCTGAAGACACGCCCGGACAATATCACATTGGCAGCTGCCAGGCAGAATGTGACGCTTGTTAAGGAATATGGAGTGAACGGAGGGTTCTTCTACGGAGAGGACTTGCTCAGCATTGCGGTAGTGGACGGTTACCCGGTCGGCAATCCGGCAGGCGGCTACGGATCAGGCAGTGAGAATGCGAAGTATGCGAGAGGGACGCTCGTCTGGGACGGCGCGACAGGGAAGCTGTCCGTGCAGGTCGTCTCACAGGCTGCTGAGCTGAAGGTAACGGATGCAGACCGATTCTGGGCGCAGGGCGGAATCTCTATGAATCTAGGAAGTGATGAGAGCTGGGAAGCAGTCACAGAGGCGGAGCATGTACCGTTCCCGGATGATGCACGGCTTCGCTCTGCGCTTGTCTATGACCGTGCTGGAGCCGTCTACCTGGTTGTTAGCTCGACGAAGGGTACGATCGCCGACTTCCGCACAGCTATTGTGGAGACGGTGGGGGAAGGCAGCCTGGTCGACGGAATCTTCCTCGATGGAGACGGATCATCACAGCTGCGGTCGAAGGAGAAGAGCTTGCCGGGAGATAACCGGCCCGTCGCGCAGATGATTCAGCTAGTGAAGTAGGGGAGAGCAGGATGAGGATGAATGACAAGCCATTACCTATAGATGAAGTATTGCCAGAGCTGCTGGAGAAGCTGCGGGAGAGCAGCAATGCAGTATTAGTAGCGGAGCCCGGAGCGGGCAAGACAACGAGAGTGCCGCTCGCTCTGCTGCAAGAGACTTGGCTTGCGGGAAGAAGCATCGTGGTGCTGGAGCCTCGCCGGCTCGCTGCACGCTCAGCTGCCCTCTACATGGCAGAGCTGCTCGGAGAGCGTGTTGGGGAGACGGTAGGCTACCGGGTGAAGCTGGACACGAAGGTGGGGCCGAAGACTCGAATCGAGGTCGTCACCGAAGGGGTGTTGACCCGTATGCTGCAGAGCGATCCCGCTCTAGATGCAGTCGGTGCCATTCTATTCGATGAATACCATGAACGCAGCTTGCAGGCGGATCTGGGACTTGCGCTCAGCCTGCAGTCGCAGAGTCTGCTGCGGGAGAATCTGCGTATCCTCATCATGTCAGCTACTCTTGACGCGCAGCCTATAGCGAAGCTGCTGGGAGATGCTCCTGTCGTCATGAGCAGAGGCAGGACATATCCGGTGGAGACGTTCTATGCCTCGGAACGTCTCTCACAGGAGAGGGGCCGTGAAGACATTGCCGTTGCCGCCTGTATCGAGAGAGCGCTCAGAGAGCAAGAGGGAGACCTGCTCGTCTTCCTGCCAGGCGCGCGAGAGATTCGGCGGACAGCTGCAAGGCTTCACCAGGCTGCAGGTGCAACCAGAAGCAATCACTCATTGGTAGTGAGAATGCTGCATGGCATGCTGTCACTGGAGGAGCAGGCTGCCGCGATTAAGGCCGATCCAGAGGGACGCCGCAGAGTGGTGCTTGCTACATCTATCGCGGAGTCCAGCTTGACGGTGGAGGGAGTGCGCGTCGTCATTGACAGCGGGCTCATGCGAGTGCCCCGTTACTCTCCTCGCACAGGAATGAGCCGCCTGGAGACGGTCAGGGTGTCTCAGGCGTCTGCCGATCAGCGGAGAGGGCGGGCAGGCCGTCTTAGTCCGGGCGCTTGCTACCGATTATGGACAGAGCAAGAGCAGCGGGAATTGCCGGCCAGCCATACGCCTGAGATGATGGAGGCTGATCTCATGCCTCTTACTCTTGAGCTGCTGCTATGGGGTATCAACGACCCGAATGAGCTGCAGTGGCTGGATCCGCCACCTCATGGCGCTTATGTTCAGGCGCTGGAGAGGCTGAGATTGCTGGAGGCCGTGGATGGAAGCGGCAAGCCAACGAAGCTAGGACAACAGATGGCACAGCTCGGGGTTCATCCACGATTAGCCTGCATGCTGCTGCAATCCGTCTCCCTAGGCTGCGAGCAGCTCGCTTGCGAGCTGGCCGTCCTGCTCGAGGATCGAGATCTGCTTCCGCAGGAGCGAAGCGTCGATCTGCTGCTTAGGCTCCATCTGCTGCAAGGAAGAGGCGATGCAGGAGGCAGGGTGGATTCAGCAAGACTGCACAGCATGAGGGAAGGAGCAAGCCGCTTGAAGCGCGGACTAATCGCTGCCGCATTAGAGACGGGAATAGAGCGGCCGCCCGCTCAGACTAGTGGACTGGATTCCCATCAGGCGATAGGCTTGTTATTATCGTTCGCGTACCCCGATCGGATTGCACAGAGACGCAGCGACGGGCGCTACTTGCTCTCTGGGGGGAGAGGCGCGGTACTGCCGGAGCTGCAGCCGCTCTCTCAAGTTCCGTATCTCGTTGCTGCTGAGCTGGAGGATTCGGGGACAGAGAGCCGGATTCGGCTGGCAGCGCACGTGCAGCTATCCGATATCGAGCAATGGTGTGGAGCAAGGATTAGGAAGGAGCAGCTGGTCGTGTGGGACTCCGCGTCGGGCTCCGTCCGCTCTAGATTGCGGACTATGCTCGGGGCGCTCATCCTGAAGGAGACCCAGCTGCAGAGTGCTGACCCTGAAGAGGTCGCTTCCGCCCTGCTCCAAGGCATTCGCGCGGAAGGGTTATCTGCGCTGCTGCCGATGAACAAGCAGGCGCTGCAGCTTCAAGCGCGCATGCAGCTCATGCACCGATCGGATTCCTCATGGCCGGACGCTTCTGAGGAATGTCTGCTCGAGACGCTGGAGGATTGGCTGCTCCCGCATCTGTATGGCATGCGAAGCCGCTCGGATCTACAGCGTCTTAGCATGGTAGGTCTGTTGCAGGGGCTGCTGACCTGGCATCAAGGGCTGGAGCTGGACGAGCAGGTGCCGACCCACCTTACGGTGCCAAGCGGCTCGCGGGTTCCGGTCGACTACAGCAATCCCGAGGCGCCGTCTATCTCCGTCCGTCTCCAGGAAGTGTTCGGCTGGCTGTCAACGCCGAGGCTCGCCAAGGGGAGGCTGCCGGTTACTCTGAAGCTGCTCTCCCCCTCGCAGAGACCGGTGCAGGTGACGCAGGATCTCGCCAGCTTCTGGCAGACTGCCTACTTCGAGGTTAAGAAGGACTTGAAGGGCCGTTATCCGAAGCATTACTGGCCGGACAATCCGCTCGAGGCTGTGCCAACGAATAGAGTTCGTCCGAGGAAGGAAGGGGGGTAACCATGGAGACTAGATTAGCTGTTCTACTTATCTACTTGGCGATCATCAATCTCATTGCGTTCTGCGCGATGGGCGTTGACAAGGGGCGAGCGAAGAAGCGGGGACGCCGCAGGCTGTCTGAGCGGAGCCTGTTCCTGCTATGTGCGCTCGGAGGAGCGTTAGGCGCATGGATTGGAATGAGAGTCTGGCATCACAAGACGAAGCATCGCTCCTTCACGATTGGTGTGCCTCTACTTCTCATCGTTAACCTCGTTATGAGCTGGTATATCGCTGGCTGGCTGGGCTACGACCTCTTAGTCTAAGTACATCAACTCATGCGTTGAAGTGTGTTGAAGTGTGCTCAAGAATGCTATTGCATTGCTCAGCGCATCTATGGTAGGCTGTTATCTCGCATGAATACTGAGGACGGCGACAGCCGTCCATGCTTGGGAGGTAACTGACTATGACCGTTCAAAGTGCCTATCAAGAAGAGCAGGAGCGCCTTGCAGCTACGATGGAAGATATTCGAGCTCAGCTGAAGGCAATTGGTCCTGCCTACACAGGCAATGACTTCACCGAGCAGATGCTCGAGCTGCAGCGCGAGGATCGGGAGAGAAGGCTGGAGATTGCTCGGAAGGAGCCATACTTCGGCCGCATTGACTTCGAGGAGCTGCCGAAGGGAGAGCTGAAGCCGCTGTATATCGGCAAGGCCGGAGTTGCGAAGGGCGGCAGCAATGACTTGCTCGTCATTGACTGGAGAGCGCCAGTCGCGAGCCTGTTCTACTCCTTCACTGGAGGAGAAGGGGCGGCTAACTATGATTCACCTGATGGTGAGATTAGCGGGCATGTCCATCTGAAGCGGAATCTGATGGTTCGCCAAGGCGAGCTGGTAAGGATGGTCGACAGCTATGTTCGAGGGCAAGAGGAAGAGTCGGTAACCGACGAATTCCTGCTGTACCGGCTGGGAGAGAACAAGGATAACCGGCTTCGCGATATCGTCTCGACTATTCAGCAAGAGCAGGATCAGATTATTCGGGCCGACAAGAACAGGGCCTTGTTCATCCAGGGCGTCGCGGGGAGCGGCAAGACGACGGTCGCGCTCCATCGGCTTGCTTATCTCTTGTATCAATATGCAGGCCGGATACAAGCGGAGCGGATGATTATCTTCGCGCCGAACCGGATGTTCCTGGACTATATATCCGGCGTACTGCCGGAGCTAGGTGTAGGTGACATTCAGCAGACGACCTTCGCTGAGTGGTCGCTGGAGCAGCTGCCTGATGCGGTTAGCCTCAGGAGCTCGGAGGAGACGCTGAATGACTGGTTCGAGCAGCATCGCTCCGCGGAAGAGATGGCTCAGGCGTCCGGACGGCTGCTGGGCAGCCTTGCCTTCAAGGCAGTTGTCGACAAGCGTCTGGAGGAGCTGGAGAGCTATCTCGTACCCGAGGTGCCATTCGAGCCGCTCGTAGGCTTCCGCCTTCGTCCGTCCACCATACAAGAGTGGTACGATACCGACTACGGTGACGAGCCTCTCATGAAGAAGAGGGAGCGGCTGGCGAGCCGAATCCGGCGCTGGCTGGAATCCGAGCTGAAGACACGCGGTGTCACGGATAAGAAGATTCGTTCAGCAGCAACGGCGAAGCTGAACGCTTATGTGAAGAAGATTCCATCCTTCACCGCCTTGCAGCTGTACTTATCTCTATTCGTCGGGAAGCCGTCAGACGCGGTATCGGTCTTAGCTTCACCAGTGCCTCCTGCAATGGCAGCAGCAGCGGCTGCCAGGCTGAAGAAGAAGCTTGTGCAGCCGGAGGATCTGGCACCGCTCGTCTATATACAGCTAAGAATGAACGGGCTGACTCAATCGCCCTTCGACCATATCGTCATTGACGAAGCTCAGGATTATTCCCCATTCCAGCTCGAAGCGCTGAAGCTGTGCCAGCGCCAGCCGTCCATGACGGTGCTCGGCGATCTGCAGCAGGGGATTCACGCATACTCCGGCATCTATAGCTGGAAGGAGCTGACCTGCCTGTTCGACGAGGAGCAGACCGGCTTCTTCGAGCTTAACCGAAGCTATCGCTCGACGATGGAGATTATCGAATTCGCCAATCGAATTCTAGGCGCGATGGATGGGGAAGTGAAGGCAGCGGTGCCCGTATTCCGAAGCGGAGATGCTGTGGATACGACTAGAGTAAGCGATGAGGAATGGCTCAGCCAGGTGCAAGCGTCTGTACGGGCTTGGGAGCAGTCCGGCAGCTACGAGACGATAGCCGTCATCGGGCGGACAGCTGCCCAGTGCCGAATTCTATACGACTATCTGCTCGAGGCAGGACACCAGGTATCCCTAGTCGAGAGCAAGCAGCCCGCTTACGAAGGCGGGGTAACGGTCGTTCCCGTCTACCTGTCCAAGGGCCTGGAATTCGATGCCGTGCTCGTAGCGGATGCGGGAGCCGAGCAATACGAACCGCAGGATGCGAAGCTGCTCTATGTGGGCTGTACGAGAGCGCTGCATCAGCTTCGGCTGCTCTATCGAGGAGATCTGACGACTCTGCTCTCCTAAGCTTCATGAACAATAAGCCGGCTATCCAACCAATGGATAGCCGGCTTGTTGCTGTTCAGGGACGTGGAAGGCTATAATGGTTAGCATCATGGGAATCGGAGTGAACGGGATGTCGGAGTGGAACTGGGGAGAGTGGATCACTCCCGTCTTGCTGTCTGTTCGTATATCGCTCGTTGCAAGTATTCTCGCTGCCTTGCTCGGCATTAGCGCTGCCTGGCTGATGAGCAGGAGATCTTGGCGCGGGAAGACGGCGATTGAGACCATCATGCTATTGCCTCTCGTACTGCCGCCAACGGTAGTCGGATTCATATTACTCATGGCGCTCGGAAGGAACAGCTGGGTTGGACAAGCGTTCGAGCGGTTGTTCGACTTCACGATTATTTTCACCTGGGGGGCTGGTGTCATTGCGGCAGTGGTCGTGGCCTTCCCCTTGGTGTATCAGACGATGAAGACGGGCTTCGCCTCCATCGATCCGAGGCTGGGGGATGCTGCGCGGTCCGCTGGAGCGAGCGAGTGGGAAGTGTTCCGCTATATTGCGCTGCCGCTGGCCAGACGTTCGGTCGCTGCCGCCTACTTGCTCGGCTTCGCGCGTGGACTTGGCGAGTTCGGAGCGACGCTCATGATTGCAGGCAATATCCCTGGTCGGACGCAGACTGTGCCTACAGCCATCTACGTGGCGGTCGATTCGGGTCATCTGGGGCTGGCATGGACGTGGACGATCGCGATGGCGGTCATCTCCTTCATCCTCCTGCTCCTCACGAGCCGATCGGTGAACGAATGATGACAGATTGCCGGATCTGCATCCAATTGGACGCAGCTGTCGTACTACTTGAGCAAGGAGATGATGAGCTGTGGCTGTGAATGAGGAACATGAGCGGAATGCGCCAGTTGGATTAGCGGCATCCGCGCAATCTATAGAACCAGTAGAACCAATAGAGTCAATAGAGCCTATCGAATGGATTATGTACGACCCGCTTGAATCAGACGATCAGCTAAGGACTGCGCTGCTTGAGGTTGAAGGGTGGGAGAAGGAGCAGAACGACTTGTGGTTCTGGGAGAAGCTGGGGCGTCTGCCGTTCCTGCTGCTCGACAAGATTACGCCGAAGTTCATTCAGCAGAAGCTGGGTGCGGCGGTAGATGAGGTTGGCAGCTATATTCAGACGGGCGGTCAATATCTGATCTCTGAGCGAAGTATTCTAAGCAAGCTGGAGCATCATGCAGGCATCCAGGCAGGGACGTTATCCTCAGGCAACCATTCGGCAGCGGCGATCATACCGCTGATTGCTATGGACCGCACAGTAGATGAACTGTCATCCTCCAGGGCTAATCTGGCTACGATTCAGGGTGCAACTACAGGGATTGGAGGAATCTTCACCCTTGCGGCAGATATTCCAGCTATTCTAGGCCTCTCCTTGAAAATCATCCAAGAAATCGCCATCGCCTACGGCTATGACCCCAAGCAGAAGTCAGAGCGGATCTTCGCTGTGAAGTGCTTGCAATTCGCCTCCTCGGATATCGTAGGCAAGCGTGCCATCCTGGCCGAGCTATCTGTATTCGGCCAGGATAAGGGCGGTCAGCAGATGCTCTCTCAGCTGCAAGGCTGGAGAGAGGTCGTAGCCGCCTATCGAGATAACTTCGGCTGGAAGAAGCTGTTCCAGCTCATTCCGATTGCGGGCATTCTATTCGGTGCCATCATTAATCGGGGGATGTTGAATGATGTGGCGGAAGCATCCAAGATGCTCTACCGCAAGCGGAGAATTATAGAGAGGCTGGCGCAGAGCAGTGGGCAGAATGCTAACGGAAGCAAGGCAGAAGGAGCAGAATAGAGAAGCAGACGAATTCATCAGCCTCTGTTACCGAGAGCTGGGCAAGTCGGTAGTGGAGACCGCAGAGCGAAGGGAAGCGGTCGCTCAGTCCTTAACGGACACCGGCTATTACACACATACCTATGAAGAGCTGTGCTATGGCTCGAAGCTGGCTTGGCGCAACAGCAACCGCTGTATAGGGAGGCTGTACTGGCAATCGCTAGAGGTGTTCGATGCCCGCAGGGTAGGTACGGAGGAGGAGATGGCGAAGGCGATCTTCCGCCATATGGCTTATGCGACGAATGGCGGGAAGGTCCGCTCAGCCCTTACCGTATTCGCACCGGAGCAAGCCAGCCGCGAGAAGCAGCTGAGAATCTGGAATCATCAGCTTGTTCGTTATGCTGGCTATCGGGAAGGCGGTGAGGATGGACGTGTCATTGGCGATCCAGCCTCTGTCGCGTTCACGGAGGAATGCCTGAAGATCGGATGGAGAGGAAGAGGCACGAGGTACGACGTGCTGCCGCTCGTCATCTCCATGGGCGGAAGCGCACCGCGATGGTTCCCCATTCCGGACGAGCTGGTGCTGCGGGTGCCGCTGTCCCACCCTGAGCTTCATGACTTCGAGCGGAAGCTGCAGCTGGAGTGGTACGCCGTGCCGTTCATCTCCGACATGATGCTGGAGATTGGCGGCATTCGGTACCCGGCAGCACCGTTCAACGGCTGGTATATGGGGACCGAGATTGGCGCCCGCAATCTGGCCGATACGGATCGATACGACGCCTTGCCGCAGGTGGCGGAGCTGATGGGCCTAGACACATCTACGAATACCTCGCTGTGGAAGGATCGTGCGTTAGTCGAGCTGAACGTGGCGGTCATCCATTCCTACAAGAAGCATGGAGTCAGCATCGTCGACCACCACACGGCCGCGGAGCAGTTCATGCGCTTCGATAAGCTCGAGCAGAGCAGCGGCAGGGAAGTGACCGGGAGATGGTCTTGGTTAATCCCTCCGATGTCGCCGGCGGCTTCACCTATCTGGCATCGCAGTTATGCGGATGTTGAGAAGAAGCCGTGCTTCTCCTATCAAGAGGCAGCCTACAAGCTTCCTAAATAAAAAGAAAAACCAGCGAAAACGACCATTTTGGCCGTGGCTGGTTTTTTTTGTAAACCAATATGCCTAGGAATCGACAGCCGGCTTCGCCTGCAGTTCCTTAAGCTCGGCCTGCTTCAGCCTTAGCTGTCTGGCTAGCTCGGTCTCCTTGCGCTTGCCCTCTGCGAGCTGTCCCGTCAGCTTGTTAAGCTGCGTAAGCTTGCTGCTAAGATCCGTTGCGGAGTGGCTAAGCTTCACGCCTCGTTCCAGCTGCTTGATCTTCGCCTCGGCCCGAGCTCTCTTGCTCCTCTGCTGCGTGAGGGTCTGCTCGAGTTCAGTCACTTCTCTCTGTAATCTGGACTTAATGGATGATGTGAAGCTAATCGCCATGGTGGCACCTCGTAATCTGTAGTGATTCGTCTATTATACTATACTTGACTGCCGAGCATTCGGCTGCGATAGTGCTGGGGTGTCAATCCCTTATGCTGCTTGAACAGCTTAATGAAGTAAGACGTGTCATTGAACCCCGTCTCGAGCGCAATGTGGGTGATCGTGAGCTCCGGTCTCAGCAGCATTCTCTCCGCCTTGCGAAGACGCAGGGCAATGAGATAGGAGGTGAAGGACGTTCGCAGCATGAGCTTGAAGGTTCTGGCGAAGTGACTATAGCTCATTCCACTCTTATCTGCCATCTCCTCTGCAGTCAGCTTCAGATGGGAATGCTGATCCATATATCGAAGGGCAAGCTCGAGCTGGCCTAGTCGGCTGACGGCGTTCGTGCCTTCGGCTATCAACTGGAGCCAGGACTGATTGCGGACGAGCCACAGCACCAGCTGATAGATGACGGCACTAACGGCAAGCTCGTACCCTGGCGGTTGTCCCGCATATTCCTTGTACACAGTCGTGATGAGAGTATGAATCAGAGGAAGATCATCGTCCTGAATCGTAATGATCTTCTGCGCGGCTGTGCAAGCAGGCGAATAGGGCAGAATATATCGCAGCTGCAGAGCAAGATTCGGCATCGGCTGGAGCAGCTCCGGATCGTATCCCACGACGTAATGACTCGAGCGAACTCCCTCTTGGACCGTGACCGCATGAACCTCACAAGGCGGAATAACGGCAACCTGACCCGCACGGATAGGGACGATCTCGTCCCCTAGATGCAGAGTAGCCTCCCCCTCGGTAAAATACAGCCATTCCATATGATAATGCCAATGGTGGCTAATCTGATAGCCTTCTCCGTCAGTGGCCACTTGTGCGGCATAGAAGGGATGTTCTAGTCCTCCAGAGCGATTTTTGTTGGATTCAAAGTAAGCTTTCAATGGGGTGACCGCCTTCTGATGATAGAATCCTTATATTATTGTCTGTCATTCTTATAGTTTAACAGGGGCGGGCCGGTTTAGGATAGAGCTAGAATGTCATAACCATGTCAATGAGGGGGATTTGTTCATGCAGCAAGAGAAGCTATTGAAGGTGGACAGGCGTTTTTTCATAGGGGTTAATTATTGGACTTCCCATGCAGGGACAGCGATGTGGTCGGATTGGCGGCCAGAGATGGTGGAGTTGGACTTCAAGCGGCTGTCGGAGGCGGGCATTGATATCATCCGTGTGTTCCCGCTATGGCCGGACTTCCAACCCATTACGATGCTGTACGGAGGGAGAGGCAAGCCAAGAGGGGCGAGGTTCGGCGAGGAACGGCTGGATGACAGTGAAGCTGGCCGTGCGGGCATGTCTGTCGTCATGATGGATCGATTCCGCGTACTGACGAAGCTTGCGGACCAATATGGCATTAAGATTATTGTCGGCCTCATTACCGGCTGGATGAGCGGCAGATTGTTCGTGCCTCCTGCACTTGCCGGCAAGCCCATTCTGACTGACCCGGAAGCGATTCAGTGGCAGGTGAGATTCGTTCGCTACTTCATCCAGGAGATGAAGAATGACGAGGCGATTGTAGCTTGGGATCTCGGCAATGAATGCAATGAGATGGGAGAGGTCGCTTCAAGGGAAGAAGCGTGGCTGTGGACGTCTTCCATCGCGAATGCGATTAAGAGCGCGGACAGCAGCCGTCCGCTCATCTCGGGGATGCACAGTCTGAAGCCGGCTGGCAAGTGGACGATGCAGGACCAAGGAGAGCTGACGGATATCCTGACGACACATCCGTACCCATTCTGGACCGAGTACGCGGACGTGGATCCTATCGACTCGATGAGGCCGATCGTACACGCAGCAGCGGAGAACTCGTTCTACGCGGATCTGTCTGGGAAGCCTTGTTTTGCCGAGGAGATGGGGACGATGGGGCCTATGGTGTGCAGTGAAGAGGTCGCCGCTGCGTTCGCCCGCTCGAGTATGCTGACGCAATGGGCGCACGGGTCGCAAGGGCTCCTCTGGTGGTGCGCGAACGACCAGACGAAGCTTCAGCATGCGCCATATGATTGGGTCGCTTGCGAGGGCGAGCTAGGGCTCATGACAGAGGATGGACGCGTCAAGCCGGCACTGCAGGAGCTAGCCGCATTGAAGAGGGTCATCGAGCAGCTGCCTCTAGCTGAGCTTCCGCCTCGAATCGTGGATGCGGTCTGCATCATCAACAGCGCTCAGGATCATTGGGCCGTCGCTTACGGTACCTTCCTGCTAGGGAAGCAAGCTGGCATGGACATCACCTTCCAGTTCGAGGATCAGCCGCTTAAGGATGCGAACGTCTACCTGCTGCCATCGCTGAGCGGGGTAGAGGGCGTGCCGAAGCAGCGCTGGGAAGCTCTGCTAAGCAAGGTGCAGGACGGAGCTGATCTCTACTTATCCACGAATGACGGCTATACGCTGAACTTCGCTGAGCTCACGGGGGTGCGGGTGCACAATCGCAGACGGCGTGAGGGATCTGCAGAGGTTCTCTTGTCTAGTGGAACCCGCCTTGAGGTGCCGAGCGCGTTCCGCTTGGAGCTGAACAATGAGCGGGCAGAGGTGCTGGCTTCAGAGCCGGACGGTAATCCTGTGTTCACGAAGGCATCTTATGGCAAGGGCAATGTATACTTCCTGTCCGTTCCGATTGAGCAGGCATTCGCTCAAGCAAGAGAGACGGTATATCGTCCTGAGGAGCGCCCGTATTGGCAGGTGTATGCACAGCTGCAGCATGAGATGAAGAAGTCCGGCAAGATTGTGAAGCTGGACAATCCGTTCGTCGGCGTAACAGAGCATCTAATCGACGATAGCCAGCGTGTAGCTGTGCTGGTCAATTATTCTCCTGAGAGACGGGAAGTCGAGCTGGGTCTCGAAGAGGGCTGGCACGTCGCTGAGACGTGGTATGGGCAGAATGTCGGCGAGTCGCGAGTTGCGAGCTTGTCAGGGAGTGATGGACTGATCGTCCTCCTCGGTAAGGACAAGTAGACTGCACATAGCTGGAGGCGTTCGTTCACGGGCCAATTGATGACCTGTCAGAATTATGATAGTATAGGCATTATCAAAGACCAAGTGCAGCAACACTTGGTCAGACAATTGGCTCTGGATGGTTCGCCCTCCTAAGTCCTACAGGAAGTATTAACCCACCTTCGGCGTTCAATCGTAGGGTGGGTTTTTACTTTTTCTTATGCGTCGC
The DNA here is from genome assembly GCF_042653305.1 of Paenibacillus sp. GCM10023252. Taxonomy (NCBI): domain Bacteria; kingdom Bacillati; phylum Bacillota; class Bacilli; order Caryophanales; family Paenibacillaceae; genus Paenibacillus; species Paenibacillus sp. GCM10023252. The sequence goes on along the minus strand of NZ_JBHSHW010000001.1, from coordinate 94,752 downwards.
ATGAATGTAAGTAAGAAGAGCAAGTATGAACATTCCGAACAGGAACATGATCGTAATGGCATCTTTTACCTCCATGGCATCACCTCCCTCCAACAGTCGCAAGGAGACCATGCCCACCCAGGATTTTCAATTGTATATCTATATTACATGATAATGATTAATCGAACAAGTGTTCTTATATAATAGGGAAATAGGTCATGCAACTTAAGGGGGAGATAAGCCGACTATCTTCGTAGAGCAGAATTGTTAAAATATAGGAGAAGGGGTAACTGGTACCTGGGTGAAGCGTAGAAATGAAGCAGTTAGTGGAGAGTAGCTTATGGTCCTACTCTTCGGCAAGAGGTTGTAGTGTGTTGGATTCTTATGAGTAAACTTGGAGGTGTGTGTATGCTCTATCTAGTTGGAAGTGTGGTCTTCGTCCTGCTCTCTATGGCTGTGTTCCTCAAGGCGGGAGTGAAGGAGCCGTTCTCGAGATGCTTACTCATGTCGATCAGTGTGGCGCTGTTAGCGGTTATCTGTCTGACTCATAACTACTTGTCCAGCTTAAGTCCAGACCTTCAAGACGGAATCGGTATAAGCAACAAGGTTGCTTACTGGATCATCGGGGAGGACGGCTGGTCTGTCGCTAGGTTCCGAAGCTCGCTGGAGCAGTCTAGCTATGGGACTATTATCTTAATAGTTGCTTATCCTATGGTGGTCGTGCTTGAGAGTAGGAGGATGAAGTAATGGTGGAGTAATTCATGTTGGAGGAGAGCAACCTGTGATGTTAACTCCTACGAAGAGCTTCAGACTAACCTGCTAACCACGACTTAACGCGGAAAATCCCTGTTAAACCGTCCGACACCGCTTGGTGTGCCGACTTAACAGGGAAAATCCGCGTTAACTCCTATGGAGAGCTCTATACTAACCTGCTCACCGCGTCTTAACGCGGAAAATCCCTGTTAAACCGTCCGGCACCAGCTAGGTGCACCGACTTAACAAGGAAAATCCGCGTTAAACCGCCCCCACCCTGGACCGCCTACTCCTCGTCCGGATCCAACATCATCTTACACCGCAGGCGGCCCGCACCTCGCGGCAACAGCGCCCTGAGCCCGCCCGCGCCCTGCCTCGCTAGTCCGGCCGCGCCTGCCCTAGCGGCACTAACGCGGCCCGCACCTAGCGGCAACAGCGCCCTGCGCCGCGCCCGCCTGCGCGAGCCCTGGCGGGGCGCTGCGGCTAGATAGCGGCCTGCTTCGCCAGGTCCTCGCGGATCAGGTCGGCGGCGAGCTGGCCGCTGAGCGTGACCATCGGGACGCCGCCGCCCGGGTGAGTGGAGCCGCCGACGAAGTAGAGGTTGTCCACCATCGGACTGCGAGCTGGAATCTTGAAGCCGCCGTTCAGCTTCCGGTCGGTCACGACTCCATAGATGGAGCCGCCGTTCGCCCCATACAGAGATCTTAGGTCATCTGGAATGAAGGAATGCTCCCATTCAATATGACTCCGCAAGCCGACCGCGCCCATCCGCTCAAGCTTGTTCAGCACCAGCTCCCGATACGTCTCGCGGTATGGCTCCCAGCTCTCGCCATCACGCAGAGGCGGGACATGGGTAAGCACGAACCAGTTCTCCTTGCCATCCGGAGCCTGGGCCGCATCGGTCTTCGAAGAGATGCCGACGTAGACGGTAGGGTCCAGAGTAGGGGTCTTGCGAACGAACATATCATTGAATTCACGCTCCGGCTGCTCGGAGAACAGGAAGTTGTGATGCTTGAACTGCTCATACTGACGATTCACGCCCAGCAGCATGACATGTCCGGATACCGACGGCTCGAACTTGTGCAGCTTCTGCACCATAATCTCACTCTGTGGATGTCCGCTTAGAATCGACTGATGCGCTGGAATAGCCTCCAGATTGCTCACAATGATATCGCCTCTAATCTCGCCGTTCGCAAGCCGCACACCCGCTGCTCGTCCACCCTCCATGAGCACATCCAGCACCTCGCTGCTCGTCCGAACCTCCACGCCCAGTTCATCCAGCAGCCGCAGCATGCCGCGCGCAATGTTGTACATCCCGCCCTCGACGAAGTAGATGCCAAGCCCCATCTGCACGTAGATCAGCTGAGACAGCACGGCCGGAGCCGCATACGGAGATGACCCCACATACATGATGAAAAAGTTAAACAACTGACGAAGCTGCGGATGAGCAATATGCTGCTCCGTCACTTGCGCCATCGACTTCAGCGGCTCCATCGCCAGCAGTTCTCCGAACGTATGCTGCTGCCTCAGATCCGTGAGGCCGGACAGGCTGCGGCTATAGAAGCTTTTCATACTCAGCTCATATTGCTTGCGGCAATAGTTCAAGTAATTCAGGAACTGGTCCCGGTCACGGGGGGACACGTCGCTGATCTGGCTGAGCATATCCGGCAAGTCGCCTAGCAGATCAATGATTCGGCCGTCCTCGTACATCGCCCGCCATTGCGGCTCAACACGGACCAGCTTCATATAATCCTCGAGCTCCCGGCCGGCTGATGCGAACAGCTGCTCCAGCACCCATGGCATCGTCAGGATGGATGGACCCGTATCGAATGTATAGCCCATCCCTTCCCGAATGTTCAGCTTGCCGCCCGCTCGCTCATTCTTCTCCAGTACAATAACTTCATGACCGTCTGCACGCAGACGAATCGCTGCGGATAGTCCTGCAAGTCCCGCGCCGATGACGATAACTTTTTTCTTATTCATCTTGTTCCTCCTGATTCAATGAAGTCCAATCTGTCGATACTGCTGACTAATGGACTTGTATAGTGACATTAATAGTAGTAGGTAGTTGTTCTCTTCATGTCGGTTAACCAGCACGACCCCGTTGTAAGCAATTGTTACTATATGTCCTTGTCATTAATTCCAAGTCTGTACGCATTGGTGGCTAGTAATACAATCATTGTGAAAAAAATATGAAAAAACGGTTCATAGGTCATCTAGTAGAGAAGCTAGTAACATAATCTCAAGAGATGATACAGAGGGGGGTTGTCAGCTCGATGACATGGAGTCTGCTCATTCAACTATTAGGCTTGGGTCTAACCTATATCCTGTTCCGTCCCGCAGCAGGCTGGAGGGGCATGCGTCACCAGCGTCAGCAGCGTCAGCAAGGCACGAATACGCAAGGGATGCAGCTAAGCATCATTATTCCAGCACGCAACGAAGAGCATAACTTATCTGTACTGCTGCCTCTGCTTCGCAATCAGACCCTCCGACCGCTGGAGATTATCGTCGTCGATGATTCGTCAGAGGATGCTACAGCAGCTACTGCTGATGCATTAGGAGCAAGAGTTGTACGTGCGGAGCCGCTACCGGACGGCTGGCAAGGCAAGTCTTGGGCTTGCTGGAGCGGAGCAAGGCAAGCTGAGGGAGACTATCTCGTCTTCCTCGACGCCGATACGATTCCCCAGCCAAGCTTCATCGGACAGCTGTCTTCCTTGCTCTACCGCAAGGGGGGATATGTCACGATTCAGCCATACCATGATGCGCCAACCTTGCGTGAGCAGTGGTCTGCTCTATTCAATGTCGTCTTGCTCGCTGGCAGCGGAGCGCTAAGCCTGTTCCCCGGCCGAAGCAGCAGCTTCGGACCTTGTGCGGCATGCAGCCGCAAGGATTACGATGCCGTGGGGGGGCATATGTCCATTCGCTCCGAAGTGCTGGAGCATCTGAGGCTAGGGGAGAGATTCCGCCGATGCGGTCTCTCCGTCTATGGCCTAGTTGATAAGCAAGTGCTGCAATTCCGTATGTACCCGCATAGCTTCAGAGAGCTGATGACCGGCTGGGTTAAGAGTATTGCACTCGGTGCTGGCGCGACATCACTATGGAGGCTCATCCTGATCGTCATCTGGATTACCGCGCTGATTGGCGGGGCGATTACAGCTGCAGAGTCCATCGTCATTCCAGCATCAGCTGCGGTTAGCCCGCTTGCAGCTGCTGCTGTCTACTTACTCTCTGCAGGATCCCTAGGGAGGGGACTTAGGTGCGCCGGGTCGTTCGGCAGGCTAACCCAGTTGCTCTATCCCGCGTACCTGCTCTTCTTCCTTGTCTTGTTCGCTTATGCGCTATTCCGCTCCTATATCATGCGCAAGGTGAACTGGAAGGGAAGGTCGATAGATGTTAGCTAGCCTTGGAATATCCCTAAGTTCAAGCGGCATGTGGCTGCTGAACGGCATCGTATGGACGGCGCTGCATCTGCTCAGCGCCTTCATAGCGGTCAGGCTGCCCGCTCGTCTCTTCGAGCGGGAGACCGCCTTGACCAGGCTGCGGGCCTTCGAAGCGGGCGGAGCCTTCTACGAGCGAGCCTTCGCCATCCACAGGTGGAAGGATAAGCTGCCCGATGGTGGAGCCTGGTTCAAGCAAGGCTTCGCGAAGGCTCATCTAGCTTCCCGAAGCCCTGCTTACTTGCAGCGATTTGTGACCGAGACTAGGAGGGGAGAGTGGACGCATTGGTGTATGCTGCTGCCTGTTCCCTTGTTCACCCTGTACAACGATGCTCTTGGGCTTGTCATTATGTTCGTCTATGCGCTGATTGCTAATCTGCCGTGCATCTTGGTTCAACGCTACAATCGGGCGAGGCTGCTGAAGGTCATGACCCGGAGAGGGAAGATATGCTATGCTAAGGAGACATCTTATCGTACAAGGGAGCAATGACGGTTGGACTTAATGATGCAATACTTATCATTCTATGTCATACAGACGACAGATGATGAAGAGGGCGGCTCAGCGAAGAAGTTCAAGCACTTCCAGACGCTCGATGAATATGACTACGAGGACAGCGAGATTAAGAAGTTCATAGAGAGTGAGTTCAAGCGGATCCTGAAGCGCAAGGCTGAACGTAATCCGAGCACGGAGTCCGCACCGACCAAGGTCGGACGATTCATCGTCGAGCCGGGATATGAGCTGGATAGCAATCCGAACTACAATCTCATTCAGCGGCTGCGGGAAGCGGACAACAAGGAGCAGTACCTCGGCGCTGCAGATGAGCTCATCCGTACCTATATGGACACCGCTGCCGTCCGCGGTGGAGCACTGATTATGGCAAGAGCGAAGCTCAACACCTACTTCGACGAGCCGTTCCTGTTCCTGCTCAAGTGCGACTTCGAGCCCAATATTGCTCGTATCGCTGATGAGAGGAGCCTCATCTCACGGGTGGAGATGGCGATCTCCGCGAAGAATATTAAGTCGATTCTGTATCCCCACATGCCGGAGGAAGGTGTGCTGGAGCATGCGGAGCTGAAGATTCACCAAGCTTCACACGCGAGATACTTCGAGGACTTCCTGAAGTTCGTCTCCTATGAGAAGCCTCTTCCAGAGGTGTTCAGCGAGCAGGTCATGGAGATGGTTCAGGATTACATGGAGCAGAAGTGGCAAGGAGACGAAGGGGCAGAGCGACGCGAGGAAGAGAATGCGATCGAGGTATGGGCGTCAAGTGAGAAGCGGGAGCTTCATGAGCATTGGACCCATGAGCAGGTTGCGAATGCGTCCGCCGTGCTAGTCGAGCAGAAGCCGGACCTTGGCTTCTCCTTCAAGCTGGATAGTGTGTCGGTGAGAGGGCTGCTCGCTGACTTCGGCAGCAGAATCCATATGGCGAAGCACAATGGGCGCTATGTGGTCGTCATTGAAGGAGACAACTTCCTGTTCGAGAAGGGGAAGTCGCCGATTGAACTGCTTCAGCCGCCTGATCTAACCGACATTATGGAGCATATTGGCCGAGGCCGACCGGATGATGAGCCGCGGGAGTACACATCGGCCCAGCAGGCTGCTGCTGCTGCAGAGGCTAAGGATGACGACGTTCCTTGGTAGGATGACGTGAACGACCGTCTAAGTTGAGGTTGGATATTAGGCTGCTGCAGCCTTATTCCAAGTCTCGGAGGAATACCATGCCGTTCACATAACGGCGGGCTAGAGAATGGAAGTAAGAGGTCTGTACGGAGATGAGCGCTACGATCAGCGCGTTTCGTACGGCCTCTTTTTGCATCAAGCTTAGTGACTTCATCCCTGCAACGACGTGCTCTGCACGCTGACGATATAGCTGATCGAGCACCGCATCGAAGCCTCGGGTATCCGTTCTGCTGCACACCACTTCTTCATAATGATCCTCCATCTCCTCGAATAGGGTGGAGTAGGCGGAGTAGAGCTCCAATGGCTGAATGAGGTCGTCCTCATCCGTAGCGGAATCTCTGAATAGGATGTCGAACAGCTTGCGAATGGACTCGAAGTCTAGCGTGGACTTCAGATCCTCGATGATGAACAGCAGGGCAGCTTGGTTAAGAGAATACTTCTTGCCTTCCTTAGGAGCGCCAAGATACGACTTGAAGTCACGCTTCACCCAGTTCTGAACGGATGTAATCGACATATGCGTGTATTCAATCTGACTGCCTAAGGCAACAATATCATGAAGAGAGAAGCCATCCACCTTAGCTGCTGACTTGATCATCTTCTCGAGCACAGGAGGAAGCGATGTGGACAAGAAGGAAGTGAAGTTGCTTCCAGACTTGATCTCCTCTTGGTGATATCGTCTCCAGGCATCTTGAAGCACCTGCAGAGGTAACTTGGATGCTGTCTTGCCTGATAGGGTAACCAGCAAGCTTGCCATATCTTTGCGAGTGAGGGTGAAGGTCTCCACTTCCGCTGCACCACCTTAGCTTAGGAGTTCTGATGAACTCATCATAAAACCTCGATTGAACGATGTCAAAGCATCAATTATAGGGAAGAGGGGTGTTACTAGCTGAAAAACTACCAATACGATGATTATTCGCCCGATATGGCGGGTACTGGTATTTGTAAAAGTTATAGGTATGTTCGTATAATGAGTTCATATGAACTCGCTATTGGATAAGTTCAAATTGTAAAAGAGGAGATACTCATGCTGCTTAATCTGCTATTATTCGCTTTGCTTCTCGTATTCACGGCCTTCTTCGTAGCTACCGAATTCGCAATCGTTAAGATTCGTTCCAGCAAAGTGAACCAAATGGTCATGGAGGGCCGCAAAAATGCGAAAGCGGTTGAAACGGTCGTTAACAATCTGGACGGTTACTTGTCGGCTTGTCAGCTCGGGATCACGATCACAGCGCTCGGACTAGGCTGGCTCGGTGAACCGACCGCGGAGAAGCTGCTTCATCCGCTGTTCGAGGAGCTCGGCATTCATGGGGAGCTGAGCCATGTGCTCACGTTCGCCATCTCCTTCATAGTCGTCACTTATCTCCACGTTGTACTCGGCGAGCTTGCTCCGAAGTCGCTTGCCATCATTAAGGCGGAGCAGATCAGTCAGATTACCGCTCCTCTCATTATTATTTTCTACAAGGTGATGTATCCCTTCATCTGGGTGCTTAACGGCTCGGCTAACACGCTCGTTCGGCTAGTCGGCTTCCGGCCTGCGAAGGAGCATGAGGCTCATTCCGAAGAGGAGATTCGAATCATTCTGTCAGAGAGCTATGAGAGCGGCAAGATCAACAAGAGCGAGTACGGCTATGTGAATCGTATCTTCGAATTCGATCAGCGTCTGGCGCGTGAGATTATGGTGCCTCGTACAGATATGGTGTGCCTGTTCGTCGATAAGTCAAGAGAAGAGAATATCGCCATTATCAAGAAGGAACAATACACCAGATTCCCGGTAGCCAGCGGAAGCAAGGACAACATTATCGGGATTATGAATACGAAGCAATTCTTCCTCCAGTATGAGAGCAATCGTTCTATTGAGGTCAGCTCGCTACTGCAGCCGGTCATGACGGTGCCTGATGTGATGCCGATCAAGACGCTGCTGAAGAAGATGCAGCAGGAGCGTGTACATATTGCTATCCTGCTGGATGAGTATGGCGGCACTTCAGGCTTAATCACGATTGAGGATATTATTGAGGAGATCGTCGGTGAGATTCGCGATGAATTCGATGCTGACGAAGTGAAGGAGATTGAGATGATCGAGCCCGGCCGGTATATGGTCAGCGGCATTGCGCTTCTAAGTGAAGTGAATGATGTCATCGGCAGCAATCTCGAGAGTGAGGATGTGGATTCCATCGGAGGCTGGCTGTTCGGCCAACAGTCCGATCTTCCCGTCGATCAGGAGTGGACGTACGACAACCTGACCTTCATTATTCGGAAGAAGGATCCTAACCGAATTCGCCGGATGGAGATTCGAGTCAATTAACTCTACTTGCACGATGTACGGCAGCGGCTGCTTCTCTATGGGAGCAGCCGCTGTTTTTTTTCATGAAAATAGAGATCAGCAGCATCCAGTGAAGGGGGAAGAGGCGCGGACAGCGTCTATGAAGTGGGGCTAAGGGAAGGCGACATGTGGACATTCATTGTGGTATCATATTACAGGATTGCATGCAGGTTGGATGGAGCATTAGATACTGGGTAAGGAGTGGTAAGGATTGGATGATCTAATCAAGGCAATAATTATGGGTATCGTAGAAGGACTGACAGAATTCCTCCCTGTATCTTCAACAGGACATATGATTCTGATGGCCGAGCTGCTGGACTTCCATGGAGATCGGGCCAAGACGTTCGAAGTTGTAATCCAGCTGGGAGCCGTGCTCGCTGTACTCGTCCTCTATTGGAAGAGATTCTTAAGTCTGCTTCGCTTCGACCTGAAGCCGGGAAGCGGTCTGAATGCGGTACATATCGCCGTAGCGATGGTTCCTGCGGCTCTAATCGGATTCGTCTTCCGTGACTTCATCAAGGATTACTTGTTCAGCTGGACGACCGTGCTGGTCGGTCTCGTCGCTGGCGGTATACTCATGATCGTCGCGGATAAGGTGAAGCGGAAGGTGACAGCCGAGGAGCTCGATGATATCACATACAAGCAAGCGTTCATCATTGGGTTGTTCCAGATTCTAGCCTTGTGGCCGGGATTCTCTCGTTCGGGCTCTACCATATCAGGTGGCATGCTGTTCGGCACGAGTCAGAAGGCGGCAGCGGAATTCACGTTCCTCGTGTCGGTGCCCATCATGCTTGGCGCATCCGGCGTCGATCTCATCAAGAGCCGAGACTTCCTGACTGCTGCGGATCTGCCTCTATTCTTAATCGGACTAGTGACCTCATTCATCGTCGGCATGATTGCCATCGTAACCTTCCTTAACCTGCTGAAGAAGCTGAGCTTGTCTTGGTTTGCTTACTATCGTTTTATTATTGCAGCGCTGTTCTTCATTTTCGTTATTCTATAAGAATGATGCGTGTGTGTGCCACAAAAAAGCCTGTAAAGACATCGGTTGATGGTCTTTACAGGCTTTTTTCACATGATAAGTAAATAATGAAACTAAGCTTCCCGGCGAAGCAGCTTCGCGTCAAGGATGAATGTGCCGAATGGCACGAATGCTGCTGCGAAGGAGCTGCCAACCTTGAAGATGGACCAGCGCTTCACGAATGTGACATGAGCCAGGGCCAGCATGTACAAGACGAATAATGCGCCATGCAGCGAGCCGACGACAGCAACTGCTTCAGGAATATCAGCCAGATACTTCAGCGGCATCGCGATGAGGAGCAGCAGCAAGAAGGAGATTCCTTCATATAGACCGACTAGTCGCAGGCGGCCGATGGGGGTTTTCCACATATTGTATTCCCTCCGTAAGTGAATGAACTTGGGTCTTGAAGTGACCACTTCCTGCTATTATATCGGATGTGAGGGGGATTAGGGACAAGTTCTCACAATGTTCATAGATTGAGCTTACGTCGCTTGTCCATTAGACCCAATAGGTGCAATTCCATGCCAGAACAGCAGCATAATCTCCTTAGCTGCTTGCTCCGCTGACCGGTGCTCATTCACGACCTCCTTGCGGTTACGGACGGTCATCATGGCCGTGAAGCTGTGGGACAGCAGCTCGGCATCCGCACTTCGAATCTCTCCGGCATCGATGGCCTCCTGGAAGGCTCCTTGCAGGACAGTATGCAGAGCGCTCTCTCCCTCGCGAATGCGGCTAATCTGATCCTCATTCAGCCCTTCAGCAGCCTCTCGCATCATCGTCTCGAAGTCCACGTACGTATTCTGCATATGCCGCTCTGCTACCTTAAGCAAGCGGTTATAGAGAGGGCCATCCTCCGTCATTAGCTTCTCAGTTGAACGTCTAGCAATTCCAAGTACGAAGAGCAAGCATTCCGTGAATAAGATCGCCTTGTTGTCAAAATAATAGTAAACACTTGCCTTCGTGACCCCGCAAGCCTTAGCGACGCTATCGAGGGACACCTTCTCAAATCCAATCTCCATGAATAAGACGGATGCCGTATGCAAAATCTGCTCCATCGTATGGGCGGTATCGGTACGCTTAGGTCGGCCAGGCTTACGCTTAGCTTGCTGCTTATCCATCGCTTCAACCTCTGTTCATTAAAATGTTGAAATTAATCATTGTTAATTAACCTTCGGGTATATATAATTAATTCGAGCTCAGCATTATTTTATAACAAATGAAGCTAAAAGTGAAATGGAGGATTCAATATTATGTTAGAGAAGATAAGCGACCTCGTTGCAGGCCGTCGCGGCCGATGGGTCACACTGGTCGTATGGATTGCTGCAGCGGTATTGCTGACGATGCTGCTGCCGGCAGTAGGAGAGAGGGAGACGAACAATGCTCCCAATCTGGAGACAGATAGTCCGTCCGTATTGGCTGACAAGATTATTAAGGAGCAGTTCCCAAGTTCATCTGGTATTCCTGCTCTAGTCGTCTGGCATCGCGAGGGAGGATTAACTCCCGAAGATTACCAAGCGATACAGGCAACTTCCAAGGAGCTGAGCGAGAAGCCTCTGGAGAGTCAGATCGGGATGGCGCCGCTTCATGAGCTGCCGCCGCCTGCCCTGACGAAGATGGGCTCCAAGGATGGAACGACATTCGTCATGCCCATCTCCTTCGAGGAGACAACCGATACCGAGGTATCCAAGGAGAACGTCACAGCTATTCAGGAACGAGTGACGGCTGCAGTAGGCGGCAAGGACCCGTTCGAGACCGCAATTGACGATGGGAGCGAGCTTAGCGTAAGGGTGACGGGACCTGTAGGTATTGCCGTCGATGCGACGGGCTTGTTCGAAGGAGCCGATGTATCCTTGCTCATCGCAACGGTCCTGCTCGTCCTTATCCTGCTGCTGATTATCTACCGTTCACCCATATTAGCAATCGTCCCGCTGATTGGGGTTGGCTTCGCTTACTTCATCACCAGTCCGCTGCTTGGGTGGATGGCTGATCAAGGCTGGATCACGGTTGATTCGCAAGCAATCTCTATTATGACCGTATTGTTGTTCGGTGCAGGCACGGACTATTGCTTGTTCCTCATCTCTCATTATCGTCAAGAGCTGACTAGGGAGTCGAATAAGTTCATCGCACTGCGCAAGGCATTCAAGGATGGTTCAGGTGCAATTGCAATGAGTGGATTCACTGTCGTACTCTCCTTATTCGCGCTGCTCGCAGCGAAGTATGGCGCCTTCCATCGGTTCGCGATTCCATTCAGCTTGTCTATTCTTATTATGGGGATCGCAAGCTTGACGCTCATACCCGCGCTGCTCTCGCTGCTGGGACGGGCGTCGTTCTACCCGTTCATTCCTCGTACGGAGGAGATGGAGCAGGAGCGTGCCCGGAAGAAGGGCAAGGTGTATAAGCGCCGGGATGACAGCCGTAAGCTGGGTGCTAAGGTGGGCAACCTGGTAGTTCGTAAACCATGGACAGTCGTCATTACTTGTGTCGTTGTCCTCAGCATCTTGGCAGGCTTCGCTACACAGATCAAGTTCACGTATGACATTCTATCCTCCTTCCCAGAGGATATGCCTTCCCGTGAAGGATTCAAGGTCATCTCGGAAGCTTATACACCAGGTGACTTGGCTCCGGCAACCGTTGTTGTACAGACTGACGGCAAGTCCGCAGCAGAGGTGAAGAACGAGCTTGCAGCAGTGAGTCAGGTCAGCTCGGTTGGAGAGGCTGTTCCGAGCAAGAATGATCCGAATCTGCAATCGTTCTCGGTTATTTTCAATATCAACCCGTACTCCATGGATGCGATGGAAGCCATTCCTGTACTTCGTGAACAGGCAGCTGAGGCTCTCGAGCAAGCAGGTGTTGCGAACGCCGAAGATAAGGTATGGGTTGGCGGCCAGACCGCAACGCAGTATGACACCAAGGAGCTGACCGACCGTGATACGCTCGTCATCATCCCGATTGTCATCGTGCTCATTATGGTGCTGTTAGTCGCTTATCTGCGCTCCGTGACCGCTATGGTGTACTTGATGGCGACTGTCATCCTATCCTACGGCTCAGCGCTCGGACTCGGATGGATTATTCTGCATTACTTCATGGGAGCTGATGCCATTCAAGGCTCTATTCCGCTCTATGCGTTCGTCTTCCTCGTTGCACTTGGTGAAGATTACAATATCTTCATGATCTCAAGCATCTGGCAGAAGCGCAAGATTATGCCGCTCCGTCAAGCTATTCGTGAGGGAGTTGCGGAGACAGGAGGCGTCATTACCTCTGCGGGGTTAATACTAGCCGCTACATTCGCGGTCCTGGCGACCCTTCCGATTCAAGTGCTTGTCCAATTCGGTCTAGTTACCGCGATTGGGGTGCTGATGGATACGTTCATCGTGCGTCCATTCCTAGTGCCAGCCATTACTTCCTTGCTTGGCAAGTCGGCCTTCTGGCCAGCTAAGGTACAGCTTATTGAGGAAGAGAAGAGCACGCAAGCCTAACTTATTCATGTAAGGAGCCCGCATTCCCATTACTCTAGGGAATGCGGGCTTCTCGCTGTCCATTGATCTCTAGATGAGGAACATGGCTACTATTGTGGTAACCACGAGCCCAATGACGACCGGCTTGAGATTACGGCGGGCGAGTTCGAACGGGTCAACCCCGCAGATCGCAGCAGCCGGAATGAGTGCCCAAGGGATGAGCGTTCCTCCGCCAACCCAGATGGCAGCAACTTGGCCTAATGCCGTCAGTGTTGCGAGGCCTGAGCCGATTGCCCCAGCGAACAGCTGGGCAAGTGAGCCTGTCAGCGAGATGCCGGAGAATCCTGAGCCGTCAAGTCCGGTAACCGCGCCAACCGTCGTCAGTGTGACAGCTCCTACCGCCCCGTTCACAGGCACGCCATTAGCTAGAGCAACACCGAGGTCGTTAACACTTCCATGAGAGCCTGCTGGCAGCACTTCACCGAACATCGCGACGAAGCCGGAGTCTCCGAGGTAGAAGAAGGCGGCGATCGGAATGACGGGACCGAACACGCGGAAGCCGAAGGTGAAGCCTTCTATCAGATAGCGGGTCGTCTGCTCCATGCCGCGGCTCCCGTGGGTGAGCATGGAGATGAGGATCAAGATGAGCATGGCAGTGCCGCCGACGAGTGCCGTCGCATCTCCACCCTGCAAGTTCAACGTGAACATGACGATGACATCTGCTCCGAACAAGAGGGGGATGAGTATCGCGAGCACTTGCTTCGACCGCCGGCTCAGTCTTGATTCCTCTTGGTCAGCACCGTCGTCTACGGTTGCTGCTGGATGGACAGGGGAAGCGACGAGCCCGTCTCTCCATGTGCCCAGCCTCTGATCTCTGCGCATCATCCAGAAGGCAACGACAGTCGTCACGACGCCCATGACGAGGACAAGCGGTATGCTGGCCGCCATGACTTCATTAACGGGGATACCTGCTGCCTCAGAGGTTAACTTCGGGGCTCCCTGAATAATATAATCCCCAGATAAGGCAATACCGTGGCCGAATAAGTTCATCGCCATAGCCGCGCCTAATGCGGGAAGACCTACGCGAAGGGCTACCGGCAGCAGCACAGCACCAATGAGCGCGACTGCAGGAGACGGCCAGAAGAACCAGGAAGTGACCATCATAATAAGACCGATTCCCCAGAAGGCAAGTGTCGGTGTACGGAGGAACCGGGTGAACGGCGAGATCATCATCTCGTTGATGCCCGTACGGATTAATACTCGACTCATAGCAACGATAATCGATATAATGAGTATCGTTCCTATCAATTCATTGATTGCGTAGATGAAGCTGTTGAATATACCGCTTACAGAACCGCTTAGCGACTCTGTCGCGAACAGACCAATGACGAAGATACCCGCCACACAGATAATAGTTGTATCACGCCTCATTACCATTAATCCGATAATACCGATGATTAAGGCTAGATACACCCAGTGCAGCGCCGTCAGTTGAACGACCATACGATCACCCTCTCCAGACATACACGGGAACCTGCCCGCTAGGCAGCCGTATAGTAGAGTATGCATGAGGGTGAATAGGCGTTCTAGCATGATCCATCGTTTCAATGAAGTGGCGCAGGGGTATTACGGGGTTATAGGAAGCAAGTGGGTGACCATACTAGGAAGATGGAGTGATGATGGTGAACAGAAAGCTAACGGGTCTATTGTTAATCGTAATGATGCTGGTGGCAGCGGGATGCGGAGTTGTGGATCAAGCCAGACAGACACTGGATTATGCTACGGCATCGACGGACTATCTGCAATCCTTGGACCAATTCGGGCAGGATGTGAATGCTCTTGCTGAGAAGGCCGTTAATGATGTGGATGCAAGAACCGATCTGAAGCAGAAGCTGCTCGACATGAAGGAAGATGTGGTACAATTCGGAGAGCTCCAAGCTCCTGAATATGCCAAGGACATCCATAATTCCGTTGTCTCGTACAATGCTCAGCTAGAGCAAGGGATAGACAAGGCACTCGCTAGCATCGAACAAGGGAAGGTAGCGATCGAGGAGACCGGCATTCCAGCGACGCTTAACAAGCTGAATGAGCTGCTTAATCAGATTAATCAGCTAAGTCCTTAATACTATGACAAGATAAGGGGTTAACACAGATGAATTCAAGCCGTATTACCATTATTGGTGCAGAGATGACTTACACGAAGGAAGACGGGTATGTCGGCAAGGTTCAATTCGAAGCAGAGGGCGATCCGAACCAATATGAGATCGCCCTTCAGAGGAAGAGAGGCAACAAGGAATACGCATATGGCCTCTTCTTCCGGAGCGAATCCGGCAAGGAGGAATACTTGCTCGCCATGGAGGATCGGATCGAAGAGGATGATGACCTGTACGAGTCTCTAATTGCCGCGGCAGAGGGAGCGCTTAAGAAGGAAGAGGAGCAAGCCTCGAAGGAGTAAAGGGGGGTTCAAGTGAAGAGTTGTACCTACCTATATGCGATGCTCATCCTCTGTCTGTGCATGTCAGGTTGCTCGAAGTCGCCTCAGCCTGTGACTGACGGGAATCCGAGCTGGAGCCCTTCCATGCCGGCAGAGGACTCGAGTGGTGCCCAAGTAGTCGCGCAAGATCTGCGTACTCCTTGGGCAATCGACTTCAAGGGGGAAGTCCTCTATATTAGTGAACGGCCTGGCAGCATCGTGATGGTAGAGAACGGCCAGGCATCCAGGCAGCAGGTGAGTCTGAAGAAGAAGCTGTACCAAGAAGGTGAGGCAGGGTTCCTGGGCTTCGCTCTTCATCCTGAGGACCATGGAGAGACTAAGGCCTTCAGCTATTATACTTATGAAGAGGACGGAGAGATCTTCGGGCGAGTTGTCACTCTCATATTGGGGGAGTCGGTCTGGGAAGAGACAGCTCTGCTTCTAGACAGAATCCCTGGTGCTATCTTCCACAATGGAGGGAGACTGGCTATAGGACCTGACGGTATGCTCTATGTCACAACAGGGGATGCTCGCCAGGACAAGCTGTCACAAGATAAGAGCTCGCTTGCAGGGAAGATCCTTCGCATGACCTTAACCGGTGAAGTGCCTGATGATAATCCGATACCTGGCTCCTACATCTACTCCTACGGTCATCGCAATCCTCAAGGGCTGGCATGGACACAGGATGGCGTTCTATACAGCTCTGAGCATGGTCCCTCAGGTTCACCGGGCGGGCATGATGAGCTGAATCGCATCCTGCCAGGGACGAATTACGGCTGGCCCCTAATCATAGGGGATGAGGAGAAGGATGGCATGCAGCCACCGCTCTATCATACGGGAGATGTGGCACTTGCTCCTTCAGGGATGACGGCTGATTCTTCTGGCAGATTGCTTGTTGCCACCCTGCTTGGGCAGAGAATCATTAGATATACTCCTGATTCGGGCTCGGATTCGGGTCAATCTCAAGTGGAGGTGCTGCTTCAGAATCTGGGGCGGATTAGAGACATTCGGCTTCATCAGGGTTCATTCCTCTTCATTACGAACAATACCGATGGCAGAGGAACGCCTCAAGCTGGTGATGACAAGCTGTATCGAATGAATTTGTAATCGAATACGACTATACATAAGGTGCTTTCTGTGTTTTCACAGCAGGCACCTTTTTCGTTTAGGGAGGACTTCCTTATTTTGGATAGCATGTTGTGGGAACAACTTTTTTGCGCTAGCGATACCAAATAGAATACAATATAGGGATGAATCTAATCGAGAGGATGTGGTGGAATGCAGAATCGGCCCATAATCACCCAAGAAGAAATGCTAACCGAAGCGGAGCTGTTCCGGTCCATCTATCCCGTGCTCATTGGAGAGATTGACCGAGTCGAGCAGGCTCGCGGCAAGCTGAACGACTTCCAGCTCATGCTGGCTGTATCGTACACCAAGGACGGATTAGGCGTCCTCAGCTATGAGCGGAGACAGACGGTTAATGCCATCTTCGATACATTCACGAGTATCTATCGCAAGAGCGGACGAATTCCAGCTGAGATCTGGGCGAAGGAGACCTTCGGCTGCAGCACAGAAGCAATCAGAAGAGATGAGGACACATCGGAGATCGTGCAGCGAATGGATGAGCTGGCGAAGATTATTCAAGAGAAGGAAGCCGAGCTGCTGCAGCTCTATCGCGAATTCTATACGCTGCAGGGCTACTTGCCTAATCAAGAAGCGGCGACATATGAAGAGGGCTCGAATGAGGATACAGAACAATCTACATAATGGCACAATAGGGAGCAAGGATTATGACGTACAGGAGGTTGACAGAGTCGATGGAAGCACATACTACCCCATCCTATGTCATTGAAGATGCCGAGATTCAAGACCTGCCCGCTATTGTAGAGATCTACAATTCTACCATTGCCGGAAGGATGGTAACCGCTGATCTGGAACCGGTATCCGTGGAAGCGAGGCAAGTGTGGTTCGAGCAGCATTCGCCGAATCGCCGGCCGATCTGGGTCGTTAGGGAAGGCGGCCTGATTATCGCATGGCTGAGCTTCCAATCGTTCTACGGCAGACCGGCGTATAACGCCACCGCTGAAGTGTCTATCTACATCTCGGAGACGCATAGAGGCAGGGGGCTAGGGAAGGTGTTAATGGAACGAGCGATAGCCATCTGTCCATCGCTCGGTATTGAGACGCTGCTTGGCTTCGTATTCGGTCACAACGAGCCGAGTCTTCAACTGCTGCGGAAGTACGGCTTCGAAGGCTGGGGGCACCTGCCGAGAGTAGCCAGATTAGACGGCATTGAGCGAGACCTTATTATCTTGGGCAGGCGAATTGATTAGCAGGCACAGCGTTAGCAGCAAGATAGATTTTCTCCAGGAGTTGAACTACATTTGAAGTTACGAGAATTAGACATCCTTAGAGCAGGTGCTATCCTTGCTGTCGTACTTATTCATGCGACTTCGCAAGGGGTGGGGCAGCTTCCGTCAGGGACAGATTCCCATACACTGTATTTTATTGTGAATACGTTAAGCTCGTTCGCTGTTCCCGTATTTCTATTCGTGAGCGGACTCGTTCTGTTCTATCGTTACACAGATAAGTGGGATGGGAAGCAGATTGGTATCTTCTATTACCGCAGGCTTAGATCCGTCCTCATTCCGTACTTGTTATGCTCGATTGCTTATTACTTCTTCAGACAGCTGCTGGCCGATCCCATCACCTTGTTCTTCGATTGGAAGGCATTCGTGAAGCTGCTGCCTTGGGGCAAGGCCTACTACCAGCTCTACTTCATGGTTATTATTATCCAGTTCTACCTGCTGTTCCCGATTATCATGACCGCTGTGAAGAGCTCCGCGTTCATCAAGCGTCACCTCCTCACAATAGGCTGGGTGCTTCAGTTGGCCTTCTACAGCTACCATCATTGGGTAGAGCCTGTACCTCACCGTGCAGCACTAGCGATGACCTATATCGCCTTATTCTGTTCCGGTGCATGGATCGGGATGAATTACCGCATGGTTCATGCTTGGCTGATGAGATATTCGGGGTTCGTGCTGCTGCTCACTGTGGCTACAGGGGTCTTCTATACAGGCATGTTCCTGCAGAACTCCATTCGATTCGATATGTTCTGGTACCACCTTATATTCCATCTATATGGATTAGCAGCTGGATTGACCCTAATCATCGTCGGAACGTGGGTGATTCGCAAGGATGGCTGGCCAAGCAAGCTGCTAACCTCAATCGGAGTATGTTCCTTCGGCATCTACTTCACCCATCCGGGCATTCTTACCTTGTGGAGAGTGAAGGTGGAGCCGCCAAGTGACCTGATCTCCTATCATCTATACAGCATCGCAGGCTTCTTCACCGCCTTCTTGGGTGCGTGGCTGCTGACTTACTCCTACAAGAGAATAACCTTAATGTTCAGCAAAAAAAGGACGAGCCGCTAATCTTAGCGCTCGTCCTCTTTTGTATGTCCACTTAATAGGGTTGGAGAGGTACCATACGAACTTAGTACTATCCGACTTCTGTTCATTGCCTTATGCTAGAAGTGCAGCCAGCTCTTTTACATATGAATATCATTCTTCTCCTTGCGTATACGCATGAACCTAGCACCTGCATACAAGGCGAGGCCGAGGACAAGGATAAGGGCAATGATTACGCCATACTTGTAGATGTAATCGCCAATATGTTGAATATTATCCCCAACGTAGGAACCGACGAGGAAATAAATCATCGTCCATATGAAGGCGCTGGGATAAGCGAATCGTGCGAATCTCAGGAACTGCAGCTTGTTCATCCCTAGCACATAAGGGGTGACATGGCGCAGGACAGGCAAGCAGAGGGAGATGGAGATGGCATAACCGCCATACCTCTCGCTTAGTCTGTTCGAGGTGTCAAGGAACTTATCCATATTCTTCTTGCGATTCAACCGCTCGAACAGATGCTTCCCGGCGAATCGACCAATTACATAGTTGAAGCTCATCGCGGAGCAGATGCCAAGGAAGGTGCTTATATAGGCAGGAATCGGGTCCATTACGCCGGATGCGGCAAGCGCTCCTCCAGTCATAATGACCACTTCATTCGGAATTGGCAGTCCGATAAGGCCAAGACATAGGGCGAGGAAGAAGGCGATATACCCAATCTCATCGATTGCCCCTAGCAGAAAATCATAACCCATGAGCGATATCAGTCCTTTTTGTGTATGAATAGTATCGTATTATCATACTCCGATTATGGACTCGTTTCAATTAGACCATAGTCGGGGAAGTTCGATGATATTAACCTTTTCGTAACCATTCTCTGCCTGTAGTCCTGTAAGATGGAATTCGTGTAGAGCTTAAGATTGAGAGGTGCGCCTTGGAATGAACCTGACTTATAAAATAGAGACCTTGAGAGTATATGAAGGATTCTGTTATTCCGTCTGTCTAGCGCTTCTAGCGGAAGAGGAACCAGCTGCCGGAGCAGCACAGCATACACTCTTGGAGCTATATAGCGATCAGAGCTTCTGGAGTGGAGATGAACAGGCTAGACAGTCGCTGGCCTATCGAACGGCAGCGAGGCTATGTATTGTTCTGCGGCAACATGAATGCCGTCAGAAGCTGGCATAATGGATATGCACATGGCGGGAGCCTCATTCGGGCAAGCTAATCGCATGAAGCTGAATACTACCGATCTGGATGAGCATCTGCGATCCCATCCATTCAAGAATATCGTCGTGAGACAACATGGCCAGGTGCTGTGGGAGTGGCATGAGGGAGGCAAGGACGGGCTTGGCTCGCTCTATTCCTGTACGAAGAGTATTCTCTCTGCACTAGTCGGCATAGCCATACAAGAAGGCATCTTCCCTAATGTGAATCAGCCCATTGCGCCTCTGTTGCCTAGAGAGCTGCTTGGCAGAGCCCGTGCTGGAATTGAGGAAGTGAGCCTGAAGCATCTGCTTACGATGACTCCTGGTCTGGACTGGCCTGACTTCGACAAGCCTTATCGGGAGATGGTGAACCAGGAGCATCCCTTACAATATCTGCTGGAGCGTCCATTCCTGCATGAGCCAGGAAGTGCTTATACATACAACTCTGGAGGCTCTCATCTGCTGTCATACCTGCTCTCGAAGGCTGCCGGCATGTCGACGAAGGCTTATGCGGTCAAGCATCTCCTCACAAGGATTGGGATACATAAGAGCAGATGGAGCAGTCTTGACGGGGTACAAGAGGGCGGGACGGGATTGCTGTTAACTGCAGATGACCTCTCTAGATTCGGACAGCTGTACTTGCAGCAGGGGAGCTGGAATGGGCAGCATATTGTGTCTGAGTCTTGGATCAAGGAGTCGACCGCCGTACACCATCGTGCATTAAGCAATTATCAACCTCCCATCTACGGACATTATGGCTATCACTGGTGGGTATCTCCGGCAGCAGCTAACGGAAGAGTAGACTATTACTTCGCATTCGGCCATGGAGGACAGTATCTCATCGTTATCCCAGAGCGTCAGGCGGTTGTTGTCATTAGGAAGAAGGTCACTACTCGCAACGATGCCATTCGGTCCAGAGAGCTGTTCCACGAAGTCATATGGCCGGCTATACAATAATCAATCCCGCTGCACAAGAAGTGCAGCGGGATTGAATGGGTTCCATCCGGGCTGACCGTCTTATTAGACGGTATCCTCGAACATCCTCTTCAAGATTATGGCTTCTGCCCATAGCGGCAGAGGCTCATCGACCTTCTTCTTCCAGCTCTCATCGGTTAGATAGCCCTGTGAATACAGCCAGTTGACGGCATCCTTCTTGTACGCTGGCGTTCCAGGAGGATAAGGGTCTACGATAGCCAGACTCATTGCCTTGGCAATTCCCTTCACATATTGATCCGCCAGCCGGTCAATGACAGCCGGATTCTTAAGCAGTGATGCATCAACCGGATGGTCAACGAATAGATTCTCGAACAAGACAGCCGGCATTCTTGTCTCTCTCAGCACGGCGAAGTTCGCTTCCTTCTTCCCACGATTGGCTGCTCCGAGAGTAGTTAGATAGCTCATCACTTCATCATGAATCACACTCTGCTTCATCCCAGCCGCTCCCGTCTTCGTGCCTGGATAGACGTAGGACTCATATCCTTCGCCGCCTCCCGCGTTAAGATGCATAGACAAGAACAGGTCTGCTCCCCATTGGTTCGCTTGTGCTGCACGATCGGACAGGGCCACATATACATCAGAGCTCCGAGTTAGCTTGATGTCAACCTGATAGGCTGCCCCAAGCTTCTGAGCAATACGTTGCACGAGATCAAGCGTGACGGTCTTCTCGACAACCCCGTTCGCTGCCGCACCAGGATCTGTTCCGCCATGGCCTGCGTCCAGGACAAGCAGTGGGCGATCCACTTGTGTGGTGACTATACCATCGTACAGCTTCATAATAGATTGTCCATAACTCTCTCCGGCAAGCAACGCCGCTTCGAGAGAAGGGTACTTGGTCTTATTGTAGCCGGGAACGGCCCACTTGCTCGCCAAGTCCTCCACATTCGGAGCAGAGCCTCTAGTGACAAGCTTGAATCTTGGATCTACCAGCACTTCGCCTGCTGGAAGGGGAGTCTTCACTGCGTAGGCATAGAGATGCTGAATCTGGGCAGTTACCCCTTCCTTAATGGTAGGGAAGCTTAAGCCGGGAACTCCTCCCGTCGCCCCTAATCCTGCATAGTTGTTCTGCGATGGCAGGACATCGCCGCCATAGCGGAACCAATTGGTCTCATGAATGGATTGCGCGATGGCCACATCGCCGCGTACACCGTACTTCTGTCCGACATCCAGGAACTGCTTCGCAATCTCGGTATTGAATACGGGGTTAACCTTGCGAATATAGGTCACAATCTGGTCTAGATTCGCTTGATTCGGTCCCATAATCGGATGCTTCTGAATAGAGTCTGCCATACCACTATCACCTCTTCTAAGAACGATTTACTAGATAGTATATTCAGAGAATGACAAGGGGTGTCCGCAATTCTAGCAGAATTGTACACAATGAACGGGTGAACGCCAATCATTCACTAATGAAGGCGATGCTTGGGTACTTCAATCTGCTGTGAGCGGTAGATGCCATGATGCCCCGACACCGCATAGCTGACCATACACCCAATGAACAGATACAGCATCGCTTCGGATCCGAACAACTCGATACCGAGCACGAAGCAAGTGAGTGGGGTGTTCGCGGCCCCGCAGAAGACAGCGATTAGACCCATCGCAGCGAGCAGGGGAACCGATACAGACAGCAGCTCTGCCAAGGAACTGCCTAGCGTCGAACCGATGACGAACAAGGGAGTAACCTCTCCGCCTTGGAACCCGGAGCCAAGTGTCACTACGGTGTATAGCAGCTTGAGCAGGAAGTCTAAGGGGGACAAGCCCGTCTCGAAGGAACGTTCAAGGAGGGGAAGACTCAGTCCCAAGTATTCCCTCGTACCTGTTACATAGACCAGACCAATAATCATGACTCCTCCAACGAAGCTTCTCCATACGGAGTTAGCGATGAGCCGAGTCATCGCTCGCTTCATGAGTGACAGGAGCGTACTGAATAAGGAACCGGTCAGACCGAACAATACGGAAGCAGCGACGAGCTTAGCTGCCAGAATCAGGGTGAGTGGCGGGACCGCGCCTATGGAGTATCCCGCGTGCTGAATGCCCCATGCTTCGGTGACCAGATGACCGGTTAAGCTGGCAATGAAGCAAGGGAGGAGCGCTTCGTAACGGATAACTCCGATTGCCAGCACCTCAAGACCGAACAGAGTCCCTGCTAGAGGTGTTCCGAACACAGAGCCGAAGCCGCTGCTTAACCCGCACAGCAGAATGATTCTTCTCCCGTATCCGTCCAAGCGGAGATGCTGACCGATCCATTCCGACAGACTGGCTCCCATCTGAACGGCTGTTCCTTCCCTGCCGGCAGATCCTCCGAATAGATGCGTAACGAGGGTGCCTATGAGCACCATGGGGGCCATTCTTAGCGGTATAACTCCAATGCTGCGGTCGTATACAACGCTAATGATATAGGTAATCCCTCCGCCAGCAGATCTGCCAAGCTTCTGATATAGATAGCTAATTGCAGCGCCTCCCAACGGCAACAGCCATAGAACCCATGGCTCGGACAGTCGAACCGAAGTAAC
Source organism: Paenibacillus sp. GCM10023252 (assembly GCF_042653305.1). Lineage (NCBI taxonomy): Bacteria > Bacillati > Bacillota > Bacilli > Caryophanales > Paenibacillaceae > Paenibacillus > Paenibacillus sp. GCM10023252. Next base: position 71,509 of record NZ_JBHSHW010000001.1, on the reverse strand, counting down.
AAGATCTAGACTTGCTAGGAAGAGAGCAGAGGCCGATCCCGTCAATACTCCAACCATACCCGCCATGACAAGCCATTTGCTTGCCTTCCATATACGCATTTGCTTATTCCCCTCATGTCTCTACTCTTATAGCTCTAACTAGCATATAGCTGCAAAATAGGACAAGTCAATAAGGTTAACATCGATGTCTGACGTTCTAAACAGCTTGATGTCACATACAATCGTATATTGTTAAGAGCATGCAGAGGAGGCTAGACAACATGCCTTTTGTGAATCGATATTTCCAGAATGATAACGGGGCCATTACCTTCACTGGGAACACACTGGGCCTCAGCAGATCGAATACGGTTGGGGTTCCGGGGAGGGAAGACTCCATCGGGGCCTTCGTCACGACCAATAATTCCTTAACCTTCGGAACGTATCCGGCAGGGACAACCAATAACTTCCGCTTGAATCGTTCGGAAGCAAACTTAGTCCTTCCAGCAGGGAGCACCATTCTCTACGCGGAGCTCATCTGGGGCGGTTGCTACATTAACGGAGGGGTGGATCTGAGCGCCTTCATCAACGAGCCTGTAGCCTTCACGACTCCGCAAGGAACGTTCAACGTCTCGCCAGATCCTGCGACCGCATTCTCAGCAAGTCCATCGGCCAATGTATTCTTCTATGTTCGAACAAGTGATGTCACTGCCCTCATAGCAGCAGGTGGTGCAGGAGCCTATGCGACAGCAGGGGTTGCAGGAACCATTGTCATTCCTGATCCTACAAGTAATCACGCAGGTTGGACGCTTGCGGTTGTCTACCGCGATCTGAACCAGCCGCTCCGTAATCTATCTCTGCGTGCAGGACTTGTACTCATTCAAGCAACGCAGGGCCCTGTCGATACGGTCATAACTGGCTTCGCTACCCCATTCGAAGGTAGTCTGAACGGACGGGCGCAGATCAGTTCCCAGGAAGGCGATGCGAACAAGACGGGAGACCAGGCCTTGTTCGGCCCAACCTTGAACACAATAACTGCCTTATCCGGTCCTAATAACCTGGCGGATAACTTCTTCGCCTCTCAGATCAACAATGATCAAGGTCTGCTGGATACAACTGGAACCTTCGGTCTCCGCAACCAGATTAATGGCAATCCAGGTTCGAATATTATAGGAGGACGTCAGAGCTGGGATATTACGAATGTGACGATCTCCAGTACGCTGGTGAACAACCAGACTTCAGCTCTATTCCAACTTCGAACTTCGGGTGATGGCTACGCGGTTGATGGCATTGGCATCCAGATTGACATTAACAATCCCATTCTGTCCGTTACGAAGTCTGCGAATCAGATCGTAGCTCTTGTTGGGGATACGATTGAATACTCTATCGTCATACAGAATAATGGCAGTGTCACCGCGACTAAAATATCGTTCCTGGATTCTCAGATTCCGGCTACTGACTTCATTGAAGGGAGTGTCCGGGTGGACGGAACGGTTGTCCCTCTGGCTGACCCATTCAATGGATTCCCGCTTCCTAATCTCCCTCCAGGCGGATCATCCACGGTTACCTTCCAGGCGACCGTAACAACAGTGCCGAATCCGAATGAGATACGGGATCAAGCATTCGTCAGCTACGACTTCGTGCCAGCTCCGAATACACCGCCGATCTCGACCTTCGTTCCCTCTAATCAAGTTAAGATTCCAGTCATTCAACCTAAGATTGAGACATTGAAGACTGCAGACAGATCGTCTGTGCAGGTCGGTGATACCGTCACATTCACCCTTAAGGCTGAGAATACTGGTAATGTTGACCTGCTTGACGTGACCTTGGATGACTCCTTGCCCGTTAGTACATCCTTCATTCCTGGATCTGTTATCGTTAACGGTGTTAGCCAGCCATCAGCGAACCCGGCTGCGGGCATTCCCGTAGGCATACTCCCAGCAGGCAGCGAAGTTATTGCTAGCTTCCAAGCCATTGTTACCTCGATTCCTCCCTTAGGATTCCTGAGGAATAACTTCCAAGCGAATTACGTATTCCAAGTGCAAGACCGAGACATCCCTCGTGTCACGACGTCCAATAGTGTACTGATTCCAGTATCTGCACCTCAAGTAACGGTAACGAAGGCTGCTAATCAGACGTCAGCCATCATCGGTACAGTCCTCACCTACACACTTAATGTTACGAACGTCTCTCTTGGTCCGGTGACGAATGTAATTGTAACGGATCCAATACCTGAAGGATCCACCTTCGTGGCAGGGAGTGTAACGGTAAGCGGCGTGCAGAACCCCTCGGCCAATCCTGTCGCAGGTATAGCGGTAGGCAGTATTCCCGCCTCTGCAACCGTTCCAGTTACCTTCCAAGTAACAGTAGTGAGCGTACCAAGTCCTAACATCCTGCAGGACCAGGGAGTGGTTCAGTTCACCTCTGGAGCCTTCACGAGTACATCCTACTCCAATGTGGTGGAGATTCCAGTATTCCAACCGATTATTACCTTAGTTAAGAGAGCAGGGGTCAGCACAGCAGTAGTTGGCGAGACCGTGAATTATTCAGTTACCGTACACAACTCTGGCAATATTGCTGCGACCGTGACCGTATTAGACCCGCTTAATGCTTACAGCTCCTTCGTCCCGGGCACTGCTAGAGTGGATGGAGCCTTAGTTGCAGGTGGCAATCCAACGGCTGGCATCGTTGTGAATGCAGCGCCTAACGCCAGCGTGGTCGTATCCTATGATGTACTGCTTACTAGTGCTCCGCCAACCCAATTCTTCGATAATCAGGCGAATGCCAGCTACACCTTCCAGCAGCCAGGCGGACCTGCAGGATCGGGGAATGCGGTATCCAATCTGGTCCAGATTCAGAACGTAAGCTTCACGGTAGTTGCGGTGAAGTCCAGTGCAGCGCCTGTCTATTCCGTTGGAGAGTATGCAACCTTCACCGTTGCGCTTACGAACAACGGAGTTCTGCCGGCGTCGAACGTCATTGTAACAGACTCAGCTACAGGGGGCACACAGGTGCCTGGGAGCGTAATCGTGAATGGCATTCCTCAACCGACCGCGAATCTATCTCAAGGCTATAACATAGGAACCATTCCGGCGGGCGGTACCGTAACCGTGACCTTCCAGGTGGATGTCGGCACATCTCCTCCTGCAGGCGGAACTCTCAGTAACTTCGTGACCGCCCAGTTCACAGTGAACGGAGTAACACAGCAGATTGTATCTAATACGGTACAGATTGGCATCATAGTCCCTGTCATTACAGTTACCAAGCGAGCGGAGAGAACCTATGCCTTCGTAGGGGACGTTGTGCAATACTTCACTGAAGTGAATAATAGCAGCAACTTCAATGCGACCGCCACTTGGTTCGACATTGAGCCTCCCGGGGCTGTATTCCTCCGCAACTCCCTCGTTCTAGGCGTTCCTATTCCAGGGGCAGACACGTTCACAGGATTGGTCCTTGGCACCATTGAAGCGAGGAGTAGAGCAGAGGTGAAGTTCCAGTTCCAGGTCGTGTCCTATCCGCCGACGGGGCAGCTGGTGAACCAAGCGACCATGGTATTCGACTTCGATCTGCCAAGCGGCAGGCAGCTCCAGCAGACGGTACAATCGAATCAAGCCATCGTCCAAGTGCTTGCACCGCCAACCTTAGTCAAGTCAGCAGATGTGCGAGAGGTGTTCGTGGGTGGCACGGTTACCTTCATTATTGACATCTCGAATCCCTCGCTTAATCCTCTTGAGGGAGCAACCTTGGTTGATCTCCTTCCCGCGGGACTGCAGCTTGTGCCTGACAGCGTATCCTATGAGGGTCGTACGATAGTAGGGGCTAATCTAGTCACGGGTGTGCCGCTGGGTACCATTCAGCCTAGGAGCAGTACGCAGCTTCGGTTCCGTGCTCTGGCGGTGTTCGAACCCGTGAATTCGACGGTTACGAATATAGCGGCCCTGACCTTCCGGTATGTTCTTCCTAGTGGTGAGCGGGTAGAAGGTTCTGCACAGACTACAGGAGCAACGGTGGTCATTACGGAGGATGAAGAATAAGCGGCTCCCTTCCATAGATGAACGACAGCCCGGCGAACGCGCTGCATCTGCGCATTCAGCCGGGCTGTTATTGATTCATTACTGGCGTAATCCGATTCATACATTCGATAATCTGGCGAATCCTTCCTCGAGCATATATTCCTCTACTTCCTCGAAGGTCTCGAAGGCAATCTCAAGACTGTCGCCGGCATATATATACCAGAGCTCGTTGTCATACTTCACAGTCAGATAGACGTCATCCGGACCGATCCAACGTTCATCCTGTACGGGCTTGACGGCAGCTTCAGCAGACTTCGGCCTGCCGTTCGTCAATGATCTAATGGATGAGGAGACGATCGCTCGCAGCTCTTCCTCCGTATAGTCTCGAATGTTGACAAGGCCCTTATCATCGATCTCATATCCATATAGATGTCCGGCATAGACGAATCCGTTGCCATTGGGGTGGAGATGATAGGCGACCGTCTTCTTATCATAGCCGCTGTCTGGATAATGGTAATTGACTCTCCCTAACGATACGTTCTTCCGCTCCAGCTCAGGGAAGGAATCCAGGATAGCAATCTTCTGTTCATAGGTAAGCATAGGTGTGAGCCTCCGACTATCAGTCTATTGTGCATGTGATTATAACATACAACAGGTGGCAGACCAAGCCATCCATTGCCGTCACTTCAGACTAGCGCTTGTAAGGTTCTGACACTTGCAATTGGTACCTGATTCTAGGTATGATTATGATCTTGTGTATGGGCTGAATGAGGCCTTATTATATATAGTATGAAATGGAGTTGTATATCAGTTGGCGGTAGTAAAAGACGAAACAAATGTGAAGCTCATCCCTACGAAAATCTACAAATGTAAAAGCGCGGAATGTAAAGCATGGGTGAGAGAGGAATTCGCTGCTTCCCCACAGCTGTGCCCGATCTGCAACGGAGAGATGCATCGCAGCATGAGACATCTGCCTGCGGTTCAAAATAAATTCAAAAAGTGAGGCTGAACCATTGACCATCGCCATTCTTAGCGTGATTGCTGCAATGATCTTCTATCTGCTGCTCATCCTGCCTACCCAGTGGCTGAAGGTGGAGCATGTTCATTACTGGACAGGCATCCAGCTGCGAGCCTTGCAGATTAGTGACATCCATGTCGAGAGACTGCGCATATCACCTAGACGACTAAGCGAGGTCATTGAGGAAGCGAACCCTGATGTTATCTTCTTGACGGGAGACTTCACACAGAAGAGCAGACATCTGCCTGCGGTGCGCCGCTATATTCAGAGGATCTGTCTGGCTGGTATCCCGGTATACGCGGTATTAGGCAATCATGACCATCGCCTGAATGCATCCGGGCTTGCCAAGCTGTTAGAGATTATGGAATCCTTCGGAGTTAGAGTGCTGAACAACGAGTCAGTAGACCTTGGAGACTATCAGCTCGTCGGGATAGATGACTATGGCAGTGAGAAGAGCAGGGTGGAGGATGCATTCAAGCAGGTTACTTCAGACAAGCCTATCATCGTTCTCACTCATAATCCCAATATTGTGCTTGATCCGCTCATGAAGCGACCTTACACCTATCTGATGGCTGGGCATCTTCATGGCATGCAGTTCCACATCCCGTTCCTCTTCCGATTCGTCAATAAGGGCAAGCTGGTGGCAGACGGCATCTATCAAGGGCTGCACAGGACGGACTATGGCAGCTACTATATCTCCAAGGGGATAGGGCAGGCTGGACCGAATGCTAGATTTCTCGTTCGCAGCGAAGTAACGATTCATGAGTTGTGAAGAGGTATGCGAATAAGCTGCTCGGCAAGGATATAATCCTGCTGGGCAGCTTATTTGTCATGCTTGACTGGCTACTTGCGCGGTCTCCGGCTGATCTCCTCGCTGACGATGAAGGCCAGCTCTTCGTTGCCGAAGAGGGAGAGGACGTTCAGTAATGTATCATCCGGAACGTCACCTGACTCTTCCTTGGATACCGTGAGGGCGATTGCAGCCTCTAGGGAAGGATTAGCGGCTTGCTTCGGATAAGCGCGCACGTATAAGGCCTTGGGATCGAGATCATGGTTCACGCACCATTGAGCGAAGATGAGGATCATCATCTGTTCATCTCGCTGATAGCTTTGTATAATTTGTTCTTCTACTTCCTTAGAGCTCATTGTGACCATTATCCTCCTGTCCAGTTGATTAAGTTGAATTCTATTATAACGGAATATGCGCAACAAAGCCCGTACAGCGTGTACGGGCTTTGTCTTCGTTATGGTTACTGGAGCATGCCGCTGGCTCCAGGAATGGTCGAGCGGAATTGCTGCGTAATGTCCTCGATTTTTTTCTGCACAATCTTGAGCTGACGCTGCTGCGCATTAATCTGTGCTTCTAACTGATTATGCGCATTCTGCACTTCCTGTGTCAGACCTTCAAGCTGAATGACTAGATCACGCATCTTGAAGGAGTTGCGGTCGGCACCAGAGTTCAGAATCGCTTGCCGGGCTTCGGCTTGCATCTGCTCATCCCGCTGCTTCACTTGCTGTTGGAACTCCTCATACGATAGGCGAGGCTGATTAGTGTTCGTTGTTTGCTCCATGACATGACCTCCATAGGATTGGCATTTTCCTATTTTTACCCGGAGGTGGTCATATTATGTGCTTGGTATTCAGCAGGGACCTACTTAATCACACGGCGTGCGGTCACATACTTGCTCTTCCAGTAGCTATTATTGAGGGAAGTGATCGATACACCCTTGCTGCTAGCGCTGTGAATGATGTTGTTATTGCCTGCATAGACCGCGACGTGGGAGATGGACTTGCCGTTCGTCTTGAAGAAGACGAGGTCTCCGACGCTCAGGTAGCCCTTGGCAACCGGCTTGCCCATGCTGGCCTGACCTGCGGACGTGCGAGGAAGCCAGATGCCGTTCTTCAGGAATGTATATTGTACGAAGGAGGAGCAGTCGAACGCATATGTAACGCCTGCTGGTGCTCCGAATTGATAAGGAACGCCTAAGTATGTTTTGCCTGTTGTGATGACCTTGTTCGCTGCCGCTGTAGCTGCTTCGGCTTCATTCGAGTGGTTGAAGGCTATTCCAGTAATCAATGTCGTGCATACTGCTGTAGTTAGTGCTATATGCTTGAAGATTCTCTTAAGTTGCATAGGTTCGTTATCCCTCCGATGAGTATGTTTCGTTTACCTGAGCTTAACTATAACAGGTTTTTTTAAGGGAATAATTCCCACTGAGAGCGTGAAGGCCACTCTCGTATAAGGTTGCACCTTTTTATGAAAAGTTCATGAGAATTCTCTCATTCCTGATTCGGCTTCCTGTGAGAAGGTTAATGGACGGCTAAAAGGAGTGATCGAGGATGTCAGAACACAAGATACTTATCGTCGTAACCAATGGGAAACAGCTGCAGGACGGGAAGGTTGCAGGACTATGGCTGTCTGAATTCGCAGAGCCTTATGTAGAGTTCGAGAAGCAAGGCTATGACGTAACGATCGCAAGCCCTCTAGGCGGTCCTTCTCCAATAGATCCTAACAGTATTCAGGAAGGCATCCCAGCAGAATGGAATGATCTGGCCCCCTTGCTGGACGTGACAGTTCCGTTGTCTGCTGTCACAGCCAAGGAGTATTCAGGAATATTCCTGCCCGGAGGACATGGTGCCATGTTCGATCTCCCCGGAGATACGCATCTGCAGAACCTGCTTACTGACTTCACGAAGGCAGGCAAGCCCGTTGCAGCTGTCTGCCACGGACCAGCGGGCCTTGTTGGAGCACAGCTCGATGTCGGTAATCCATTAGTCGAGGGTAAGCGGTTAACGGGCTTCACGAATGAAGAGGAACAGGAAGTAGGGATGACGGAAGCGATGCCGTTCCTGCTAGAGGATAAGCTGCGCAGCTTGGAAGCGGAATTTGTTAAGAAGCCGAACTGGGAGCCCCATGTTGTCGTAGACGGGAATCTCATTACGGGTCAGAATCCGCAATCTTCGGTTGAGGCGGCTAGAGCTTTTGTAACACTAATCCAACATCTATAGGGGGTTGACCCATGAGACATCTGAAGGAATCACAGCTAGAGGAGCTTTTGCAGCTGCTAGTTGACGAGAAGAATGGGCTGCTTGAGCATCTGAACGGAAGAGAAGTGTCAGGCGAAGAGGATAGCTTGCGAGAGGCAAGCGGTGATCTGTCGTCTTATGATAATCATCCTGGTGATCTAGGGACAGAGACGTTCGAGAGGGAGAGAGATCTTGCCTTGGATGAACGGTCGAAGAGACAGCTGGAGGATACAGACGCTGCTCTAGGCCGAATAGGGAAAGGGAGCTACGGTGTCTGTGAGCGATGCGGGGAGTATATCCCATTCGAGCGTCTGCAAGCGGTCCCATCTACACCCTACTGCATCGTGCATGCCAGTGAGCAGACTTCTGCTCAAGATCGACCAGTTGAAGAGGAGATTCTTCCTTCATCTGCAGCAGATCGACTGGATGAAGCGGATGCCTGGCATTCAGCGGAGGAGCATGGCAGCTCGGATCCGATTCGAACTGCGAATTAGTGGGTAATATTCATCAGACACGTAGCATACCTTAGAGAGCTGATGATATAACCCATACTATTCGCGTAAGCACTACAGGAGGAACAGATTGTGATTGCAATTGGAATGAATGAACTCAACGAGAAGTTCGGAGTAAGCGAAGTGGAAGAGACGATTATGGAACTCGAGGTCTATCTGGAACGTTATCCAGATGATGATATTGCTCAGATGCAATATATGCAATACCTGGCTAAGCGCCCTCGTTATGGAATTAGCGCTTAGAGTTGATTAAGGCTGCTTGGAGGAGAGAAGGCTGTCCAGTTAGGCTTATTGGCCTAAGGATAGTCTTTTTTTTGTGCGTGATGGTTGGGTGGAGGCTTCGGGGGAGGACTCACAGGTTGAAGATCTCGGGGGTGCTTAAGACTTCTGGGGAGTTTTAAGTTGCTCGCGAGAGGGTGCGGAGGTGGGTTTAAGACCGCTTGGCGGTCTTAAGCTTGCTGGAGACTAGCTAAGTTGGAGGCCGCGGGGGTGCTTAAGACTTCTGGGGAGTCTTAAGTTGCTCGCGAGAGGGTGCGGAGGTGGGTTTAAGACCGCTTGGCGGTCTTAAGCTTGCTGGAGACTAGCTAAGTTGGAGGCTTCCTAGCGCTCTTCAAGCATGTACATGGTTTGCAACGTTAGGTAATTGGATAATAGATGATATAGTCCTGAATGGGATAGGCGGAGGAAGGGAGGGAGAGGCATGCCTTGGAACAGAGACCAATATCCTGAATCACTCAAGTACTTCATGGCGCCGGTTCGGAATAAGGCGATAGAGATTGCCAATGCCCTGTTAGAGGATGGCTATGAAGAATCAAGGGCTATTGCGATCGCAACGGCTCAGGCTAAGGAATGGGGTGAGAAGCACCATAAGCAGATTCGGAAGAAAGGACATGAAGAGAACAAATAATGGAAATCGTCACACTACCTACCCAAAACGGAGACGGAATTCGAACAGTGTGAGATGCTTCAAATAAGAAAGTCACTAGTTAGAATGATAAAGGCAAGGATAGAGAGATGGGGGAGTAACGATGAGAATTGCTGCTGTACATTCAAATAAAAAGCTGGATCCCAAAAGAAAGTTCAACTTCAAAAAGGCTGCAATCATTGCTGGAGCTGCTGCGGGCATTGCTATCATTGGAGGTCTGGTGACCTTCCGCGTCCTAGTAGCTGCCCAGGACGTGAAGCAGCTGGAGAAGCCGCTTCCCGCTGCAACCATTGTCTATGATCAGCAAGGCCGTGAATCGAGCCGTGTGTCGCTGAATAATATTGAAGTGATCCCATATGCGGATATTCCTAAGCATATGATTGATGCGGTCATTGCGGTCGAGGACAAGCGATACTTCGAGCATGACGGGATGGATATGCGGGCTATCAGCCGAGCATTCTATACCAATCTTACAGCCGGGGGAACGGTACAGGGCGGCAGCACGATTACCCAGCAGCTTGCTAAGAACGTCTTCCTCTCTCATGAGAGAACGTGGTCTAGGAAGTGGAACGAAGTGCTGCTCGCAACGAAGATTGAAGAGAACTACTCCAAGGATGAGATTATGGAGTTATATCTGAACCAGATCTACTTCGGCGAAGGAGCTTGGGGAATTAAGCGTGCGGCCAAAACGTACTTCGGCAAGCCGGTGCAGGAACTCACTGTAGCGGAATCGGCTCTGCTGGCAGGACTCATTAAAGCACCGTCGGCACTCACGCCTTACAAACACCTAGAGAAGGCACAGGAGCGTCGCAATCTAGTGCTCGGACTGATGAAGGAACAGGAGCTCATTGGGGACGTCGAATACAGCAAGGCCACTAAGGAGCCGGTGAACCTGCTGGAATCAAGGCCGAATCGAATTGATGAGATGAACTATCCGTATTACATAGATCTTGTCATTCGAGAAGCGATTACGAAGTATGGACTGACCGAGAGTGAAGTGCTGCATGGCGGACTGCGCATCTATACGGCTCTGAATTCGAAGATGCAGAAGGCAGCTGAATCAGTGTATGCGAATTCGAGCCTATTCCCACAGAGTAAGGATGATCAGCTCTTGCAGAGCGGAGCTGTACTAGTGGATCCGAGAGATGGCGGGATTCGCGCCATTGTAGGCGGGAGAGGCAAGCAGCCATTCCGCAGCCTGAACAGAGGAGTTCAATTGAAGCGTCAGCCTGGCTCTACGATGAAGCCGATTGCCGTGTATGCTCCTGCACTGGAGAAGGGCTATCGGCCTGACGACACGATAGTTGATGAGCCAGTTAACTTCGGCGGTTATGCGCCTAAGAATGCAGGAGGCGCCTACCATGGAGAGGTGACTCTCTATGAAGCGCTCATTCACTCCTACAATGTGCCAGCGGTGAAGCTGTTGAACGAGATTGGCATCTCAGAAGGTATGGAGTCTGCCAAGCGGTTCGGCATTCCGCTCGTTGACGGGGATCGGACATTAGGGCTTGCTCTTGGCGGACTTCAGGAAGGGGTAGCGCCGGTGCATATGGCAGAAGCGTTCGGAGCATTCGCGAATGACGGCGTTCGGAACGAGTCCTATTCAATTGTACGAATTGAATCTGCGGACGGCACTCTGCTCGCAGAGCGTAAGGAAGCTAAGACGACTGAGGTGATGGATTCCTCAGTTGCCCGAACGATGACCGCCATGATGACAGGGGTAACGAAGGAAGGGACTGGTACTGCTGCAGCTGTTGATGGAAGAGAGATTGCCGGCAAGTCCGGGACGACGGAGATGGCAGGCACGGGTGGGAGAGGAGCCAAGGACAATTGGTTCGTCGGCTACACCCCGCAGCTTGTTACAGCAGTGTGGCTAGGTTACGACCAGACAGACAGCAATCACTACCTGACTACTTCATCCAAGGCAGCTGCTATCGTATTCCAAGCGCTGATGGCCGCCTCGTTGGAAGGAGAGCCGGTAATGAAGTTCCCGGTTGTGCCAGGCTTCATCTCGGATAAGAAGAAGTCCGAGCGGAAGAGCGACAAGGAAGATAACGATAAGCAAGACAGGCAGAAGCACGAGGATAAGCAGGACAAGAAGCGCGATAAGCATAAGCGTGATGATGAAGAAGACAATGATAACGATGAGGGGAACAACGACAACAAGAAGGATCGAGGTAAGGGCCGGGGGAAAAAAGAGGATTAGCATGAACTGAATAGCAGGTATCATGAGAGCCCTTCTGACATGCCATTGAAGCATCAAGAGGGGCTATTCCTGTTAAACGATGTACGCGGCGTTTGGCATAGCATTTCCTCGGGTAAGTAATTGCTAGTTACTTGTTATGAGATGGAGGCCTGTTTATGAAGCGCAAGCTTGGAGCTATTCCTTTTGCCCGTAATCTTATCTACCGGTTCAGGGATGATGAAGTGCCCGCTCTCGGTGCTCAGCTGACGTATTACTTCATCCTTGCCTTCTTCCCGTTCCTTATCTTCCTGATAAGCATTATTGGCTTCATGCAGTTGTCTCAGGATAGTGTCATTCATGAGTTCATTCGAATTCTGCCTCAGGAGACGGGCGCAGCTGTACAGAACATTCTGGACGAGGTGACCGCTAATAAGAGCCAGGCGCTGCTGTCATTCGGGATGCTGGCGACCATCTGGGCAGCGTCCAATGGTGTGAATGCGGTCATTAAGGGGCTCAATAAGGCGTATGATGAAGAAGAGACAAGACCCTTCTGGAAGGTTAGAGGCCTTGCTGTGCTGGCGACAATGGTACTAGCCATCGTAATCGTATTGTCTATGCTGATGCTCGTATTCGGCAAGTCAATCGGGGAATATCTGTTCGAGTGGATGAACTACCCTGCGGGCTTCGAGATGATCTGGGGAATTGTGAAGTATGCCATACCTCTACTTGGGATGTGTGTCGTATTCCTGCTCCTCTACCGAATGACGCCTAATCGGAAGCTAACGTTCCGCGAGGTGCTGCCGGGCTCCATCTTCACTACAGTCGGCTGGATTGTAACGTCCATTCTGTTCTCCTTCTATGTGAACAACTTCGGTAACTATACGAAGACTTACGGCAGTCTCGGAGGCATCATCGTCCTCTTAATCTGGCTATATCTGTCCTCCATCATCATCATTCTAGGTGGTGAGATTAACGCGACATTCGCCTTCTGGCGTGAGGGAAGGACGAAGGCAGAGAGCAAGAACTACGGAGAGCAGCTATTCAGCAGCAAGCCGAAGCCCAGCAACCCTAATGGACCAGTGAGAATGTAGGTGTTAACCAGCAGTGCAATCATGATAGACAGAGTGTATGAGCTCATTCGGAGGGTTCATGCACTCTGTTTATTTGTTTTCCAGCATATGGATCGTCTGTTATAATGGATACCAACTGAGCTTGTTGAAGAAGGTAATGTATGTCGAATATGAATGAGATCTTAAGAGGTGGAGCATGATCGTTATTAAAAAAGTTCAAGAGATAGACCTGCCACAGCTAGGTGCGTTATATGAGCAGTTAACGGGACAATTGTCCAATCACGATAAAATGTTAACGGTCTATCACAAGATGGCAGAAACCCCAGACTATACGCTGATAGGGGCTTACCAAAACGATGAACTGATTGGGTCTGTCATGGGAGTGACCTGTTATGAATTAGTTGGAGATTGTGAGCCCTTTATGGTTGTTGAGAATGTCATTGTCTCTGATCTTCATAGAGGCCTCGGCGTAGGGAAGTTGCTGATGGCAGCCATAGAAGACATTGCAAGGGAGCAGAGCTGCACCGTCCTTATGTTCGTATCGAGCGCTTATCGCAAGGAAGCGCATCGCTTTTATGAATCTATTGGCTATGCTGGAGATGTGGTTAGAGGGTTTAAGAAGTTTCTAATTCCAAGCAGTTAGAATTTGGGAGGACTGACCTGTGTCGAGAAGACGTAACTTGACAATAACGATAGCCATTATTTTGCTTATCCTTGCCATTCTCGTTCTTGGCTCCTTGTCGCCTCAGTTCGTTATTCGCAGTTATATGTTCACCAGCCTGCAGCCTATACATAGCTTCCAGTCTACGATTACTAACCTAGAACGTGAAGATCCTAGATACGGGCACCTATACAACGCAACGAAGTTCGTGGACAAGCAGACAGGGAACCAACTGGAAGCATTCTATCTCAAAAAGCTGGGACCGTTCTGGAGAGTAGCAAGTGTAGGAGGAGCACCTTAGATCTGACGATACAGATCATCTTACAGAAGAATAACTATCTGCTCGCAAAAAAAGCTGCCAACGGTCAATGACCATTGGCAGCTTATCTTTTTCTCGACCTTATAGAGGCTTGCTCATAGAGTCGACTGAATGCGATGTTCTTCCCTTGGAGGAGAACTTCTGGAATTGATTCATTAACTTCTGACGAGCATCCTTGTTCCTTAGAAGATAAGCTGCACCTGCACCAACTACTGACCATAGCATTGATTTTCTCATTGTAATTCCTCCTTGTTCGTGTATGTGGTTGACCTTATGACATACATATACCCGCTGAGCAGGGATTGAAACGCTGGACCTAGGATCATTGCAAATGCTGCAGGTAATTAGTTATGATGATCATACCGAATGAATGTTCGAATGAAGTATGAAGGAGTGTCAGGCCGTGAGAGAAGAACGAATACAGATTAGACCATCTGCAAGGATTGACTCCGCTCAACTCATGCAGTTGGACAATGAATTATGGAACCCGCTAACTGCGCCGGTGCCCATTCACTTCGATAGTGAGCAGCAGTTCGAAGATAGCAATCCGCCGGGCAGTCTGCTTGTCGCTGTGATGGGCAATACGGTATGCGGCTATATTGGTTACCGAGCCTCAACTCCGCTGCCAAGCAACTCACACGTGGCAGAGCTCAATATTGGTGTCCACAGCAGCCATCATCGGAAGGGAATTGGCCGCATGCTAATTGAGGCGTTGGAAGAGAAGCTTGCTTCCGAAGGGAGAACCAAGCTGGCACTGCGTGTGCTCGCTACGAATGAACAGGCAATCTCCTTCTACGAGAGCTGTGGATTTGCCGAGCAGGGGCGGTTAGTTGGGGAATTTTATCTAGATGGACGCTATGTGGATGATGTTCTTATGTATAAGTGGTTAATATAGGGGGAGGAGGAATGCGAATATGAACTCTAGATACTTAGCCAGCTTATCCTTAGCCTTCATGGCTGCGGGCTTCATCGTTACGCTGTTCCTGCCAGAGTCAACCTGGGTTATGCTGCTCCAGGGCGGATTCGAAGCAGGGCTAGTAGGTGGTATTGCGGATTGGTTCGCAGTCACTGCGCTGTTCCGTCATCCGCTAGGCCTGCCCATTCCGCATACTTCACTCTTGCTGCGCAATCGAGACAAGATTGTACAATCTCTAATCTCTGCTATGGAGAATGAGCTGCTCAACAAGAAGAGCATCGAGAGCAAGCTGCGGAAGCTGAATCTGCTGGCATTCGGCTCCAAGTACATAACGAAGATGGTTGGACGGAAGAAGATCCGACGAAGCATACTGGAAGCCCTTCGCGGGTTCATCCTTAGAATCTCGCTTGAACCGCTTGTTCCTATAGTGCAGGCAGCTGCTGCTGATTATGTCAGACAAGCGAACGTGAAGCAGGCATCTGACGCTATACTAACTCGAGTGATGAATGAAGGCTATGATGAGCGGGCGTTCGACTTCATCCTAGGTCGAGCCTCTGAATGGGCACAGCGCACAGATACGAAGCTCATGCTCGGCCGAATAGCGAATGAGAAGCTTGCGGAAGTGAAGATGGGGGGACTCATGGGCTTCGCCTTCCAAGCCTTCGCAGGATTCATGGATGACGATAAGCTTGGCGGTATGCTTCAGGGTATGCTGGTGTCTGGTATTAACGGACTGCAGGATGATGAGAATACGTACCGGGATACGATTCTGCGAGAGATCAGGGTGCAGCTCTTCCAGCTGACGGAGGATGAAGGGAAGCTGGCCGAGATGAAGGCTTGGGCTGTACGAGTAATTGAAGGGGAGGATGCCTCATCCTTCATTCTCACACAGCTGATACAACTTCGCTCGCTGCTGCTGGACAAGCTTGAGACGGAGCAGGCGAACGGAGGCAGGAAGCTTTTCACCTTGTACCGTTACACAGTTAGGATGCTGGAGAAGGACACAGAGATGTTGAAGCAGTGGGAGAATCGCCTGCTGAACTACATCGTACAGCTGGTGGAGGACAATCACTATCGCATCAGCAAGCTGGTGAAGGAGAATCTGGATCAGATGGACGATGCGGCGCTCGTCAGTATGCTTGAGGAGAAGATTGGCAAGGATCTGCAGTGGATTCGTGTGAACGGTGCGTTATGTGGATTCGTAGTTGGAGTTATTCTTGCGCTCCTGCAGCTGTGATGGTAAGCTAATAATCTATGCAATTCGGACATTGTCTCGTGAGGCAGTGTCTTTTTTTTGTGTGTGCGTGTGTGCGAGTGTCAACCGTAAGATACATATACGAATGATTAACATCATTCCTACATCTAAGATATACCTATGTGAAGGGATTGTAAGCACCATGATCAACCGCAGCGGCAAGGGCCGTTACATCAATGGATTGGATGGACTGAGAGCGCTTGCCGTCCTATCCGTCATATCCTACCATCTGCATCTGCCATGGATGCCTGGAGGATTGCTCGGAGTTAGCGTCTTCTTCGTGCTGTCCGGCTATCTCATTACGGATCTATTACTCTCGCAATGGCAGCGGCTGGGCAAGATTGATATGAAGGACTTCTGGATCAGGCGTGCGAGACGTCTGCTGCCTGCATTCCTCGTCATGATTGGGCTCGTCAGCGTCTGGATCGCCTTATTCGATCCATCGAGATGGTCCGTGCTGCAGCCTGATCTGTTGCCCGCCATAACCTATGTGAGCAACTGGTGGCTAATCTATCATGAAGTCTCTTACTTCGAGAGCTTCGGTCCGGCTTCACCGCTGGGACATATCTGGTCACTGGCGGTAGAGGAGCAGTTCTACATCTTATGGCCGATACTATTAGCTCTTGCCTTACGCTATACGATGCGGATGAACAAGCTTGCTGGACTGCTGCTCACTGGGGCTGCCCTATCTGCAGCTGCCATGGCCATTCTATATGAACCAGGGCTTGATCCTAGCCGAGTGTATTATGGGACAGATACAAGGCTATTCGCGTTGTTGATTGGAGCGGCCCTAGCGATAGGGTGGCCGAGCGCAAGGCTAACTGAACGAGTGAGTAGGCCCGTGAGGCTGCAGTTAGACGCTGCAGGGCTGGCCGCCATAGCAACGATTGCTATTATGATGGGCTATGTGAACGACTATGACGCATTCTTGTACAGAGGAGGTATGGTGCTCCTGTCGCTGGCTTCCGCCATCCTCATTGCGGTCATCGTCCATCCTGTCTCTCTATTAGGGAAGGCACTGTCCTGGAAGCCTCTCCGCTGGCTTGGCGTCAGATCCTATGGCATCTACCTATGGCACTATCCGGTCATTGTCTTGTCCTCCGGGGCATCTGATGATGGGAGGCTCCATATGGCGCGCGCAGCGGTTCAAGTCGGTGTTATCATTGCGCTTGCAGCCTTATCCTATCGTTACATAGAAGCACCGATTCGCAAGGGCGGCATCGAGATCATGTGGAAGGACTGGAGCAGGAAGGGTCGATCGACCCTCGCAATGCCTGTGAAGCTCATTGTTGCCTGCTTCGCAGCTGTCTTGCTGCTGAATCTCTCCTACTTCGGTACAGTGAAGCTGTTCTCTCAGCCGGTTAGCGAGCTATTGCAGCCAGCAGAGCAGGAGGGGGCAGCACAGACCAAGGATGAAGCCAGTGGACACCCTGCTCCGCCAGTTACGAATGACAACCCCGATACTAACGTGTCAGTAACAGATTCAGAGGGAGAGGATTTCGGTGCAAGTCCAACGGGCGAGCCTCAGACCATCATGAAGTCGGGCAAGGGAGTGACGGCCATCGGAGACTCTGTACTGCTCGGCGTTCAGCCATATCTGGAAGAGAGGCTCCCAGGTATTCATATTGAAGCAGCTGTTGGTCGCCAGATGACGGATGCTCTGGAATTGGTACGCAAGCTGCAGCAGAGCGGTAAGCTCGGCAATAGGATCATTATTGAGCTTGGTACGAACGGTTCGTTCAAGGATAAGCAGCTGATGGCTCTCCTGCATGCACTCCAGGATTCCGATCAAGTGCTGCTCATTACGGCTCGAGTTCCTCGGCCTTGGGAAGAGACGGTTAACGAAGCAATTGTGAAGGCCGCTGCTCAGTTTAATAACACGACTGTTGTGGACTGGCACCAGGCGAGTGAAGGGCATAACGAATATATGGGCAAGGATGGCGTTCACTTAGGGGCTCAAGGTTCGAAGATCTATACGGAATTAGTAGCAAGCGCGTTGAAGGAGTAGGGCATTCATGGAACTATGGTTACGAGGTATATCGATTGGGTTAGCAATAGCAGCACCAGTAGGACCAATAGGCATACTATGCATCCGACACACTTTGCTGCGAGGCCGATTACACGGCTTCCTTGCAGGATGCGGGGCGGCTACTGCAGATGTCATCTACGGCATAATCGCAGCTTCAGGCTTCTCGGTGCTGTCACAATATCTTACCGAGCAATGGCTATGGATTCATCTTGCAGGGGGGATCTTCCTGCTCTATCTCGCCATTCGAACGTATCGTTCACCTGTATCTGACAAGCCGGACGGTGCGGTGGGCTCTCCGCGTACGCTGATACACACTTATGCCGGCACTCTTGTGCTTACCCTGACGAACCCGCTTACCATCCTATCCTTCGCCGGCCTATTTGCAGGCTTGAGCGGGGGAGAAGCGAGCTCAGCCGGCTCATTTGCGTTAGTCGTTGGAATATTTACCGGTTCGCTCCTATGGTGGCTGCTGCTATGCATGATGGTGGGCTGGCTCCGAGCTAGAGTGAACGCAAGTCTGTTCGTATGGATCAACCGCGTATCAGGTACCGTGTTGCTAGGATTCGCAGTGCACAGCCTATATGGAGTAATAGCCCAATTGAATTATTAGGAGCTACTCCCTTGGGATCTTGGTCGCTAACACCTATCTCCGGTCTGATACTAGGTGTGCTGCTAGCAAGCCTTATGTATCGACGGCGAGCAAGGTAAGCACACACGAGCTTGCTCAGCAGCCAATGAACCTAATAGAAGCTCTATTCCTCATCTCACATAGATAGGAATAGAGCTTCTTCACGTACATTAGTTCAGCGTTATCGTAACGCCTCGGTCAACAGCCCAGCCGCCAGCAGCTTCAACCTCATACTTAACACCCTTAGCAAGCTTCGCTCCGCCAGCAAGGGTGAATGTTCCCGTGTCACCCTTGCGCGTGGTCACCTTGTAGGCTGCGGTTAGCACCGTTCCATCAGCGTCAGTCAGCGTTACACTGCGGCCGGAGAACAGCTCGTCCATAGGATCCATGCTCAGCTTAACAGCAAGCTCGGTCTCGCTCTGCGCAGTAACAGCAGCAATCTCAAGCGGAGCGATCGTCTTCGCGATGAACGAAGCTTCCTTCACCGTTGCCCATTCGGAGGACACCGTGTACTTCACACCAGCTTGCAGCTTGGCCCCGCCTGCTAGACGGAACTTCGGTGCTTGACGGCCATCGGTTGCTTGAGTATAGGGCACATAGTTCGCCATGATTGGCTGTCCGCCCTCAGGTGTAATGGTCACTTGCTTGTCCCGCAGCGAAGAGATAATCTGGTATGGCCTTCCATGATAACGGTTATTCACATCCAGGCTCATCTCCTGGCCGCCGCGGCTGCCGTAGTAAGCTTCCACGATATAAGCATAGTCTGTAACTCCCTGGTCCCGGAACGATTCCAGCTCGAAAGTATCCATCGCTACCTGCTTGGAGGAGCTTAGCTCGATCTTGTTCGTCGCCGCCTTGAAGCTGCCTGCAGCCTTGCCCTTGTAAGACAGCGTATAAGTGCTGCCCGGCTTCTGCACCGTCACCGGAACGATATAGGTGGATACCGCTCCGTTCTTCAATTGGGGAACATTCAAGATGGTCATGCCATTGTCGAATTGGAAGTTCTTCTTCGCTTGCTCCAGATTCACATCGTCTGCGGTCAACGGGGCAGAGAATGTCACTTGAAGCGTTATAGGATTAACTGCCTCTAGATCTGTGACGACTGCAGCAGCAGAAGGCAAGTGCTTCATAGCCTTGATGACTAGTCTTGTTGCTTGGCCACGGGTTGCCGGCTTATCTCCTTCATAGTTGTTCACCCAAGTCTGTACGATGATGGGCTTCTTGTTAATAAGCTTCGCTACATGATCCACCAGCTCAGCTTGGATGATCTGGAGTTGGGGCATGAACTTGCCTCCATTCGCCGCGAGCAAAGCTTGCATCGCTGCGCGCTTATCTCCGCCAACCTGACCCATATCCGTATGGCTGCCTGTTGCAGACTTCGCGTAGATAGCGGGGGTTGGTGCGATAGCACCTGCGGTTAATGCGGCTGCCACCGCTAACGTCAATACCGTCTTCTTCATATTCTGTCATCCTCCTGTACGTATGATGTCTACGAGATCTATCGTAACGCATCACTCTGAACGGGAAGAGAACGACAGATTAAATCTTTCTTAACAGCATCTTAAGCTTCGCAGCTCTACTCCGTGAACCGGTAGCCATTGCCCCACACCGTCTCAATGTAGACGGGATTAGACGGGTCCTCTTCAATCTTCTCCCGCAGCCTCCGAATATGCACGGTTACCGTTGCATGATCTCCAAGTGCATCCAGCCCCCATATCTTCTCGAAAAGCGCTTCCTTCGAGAACACTCGATTAGGATGCTGAGCCAGAAAAGCGAGCAAATCAAATTCCTTCGCCGTGAACACAAGCTCCCGTTCCGCAAGATAGGCCCTCCGCGAGGTGAGGTCAATCGCCAGGCTCTGAATGCGAATCCATTCATTGGACTGCCCGCTCTTCCCGTTGCTGCCGCTCTTGCCCGCCTTGCCGAGCAGACGTTCATATCGGTCCGTATGCGCCTTCACTCGCGCAACCAGTTCGCTAGGGGAGAAGGGCTTCGTCATATAGTCATCTGCCCCGACGCCTAAGCCTCGTATCTTATCAATCTCTTCGGATCTGGCGGACACGATGAGAATAGGCACCTCCTTATCTTCCCGAATCTGCTTGCAGATCTCATAGCCGTCGATGCCCGGAAGCATCAGGTCTAATACGATTAGGTCGTATGAAGAGGTCAATGCGAGGCGCAGACCTTCGTCTCCGTCACCCGATATGTCGACCTCGAACCCGTTCAGCTTCAGATAATCCTTCTGAAGCTCTGCAATGGCGGGTTCATCTTCTATGATTAGAATTTTTTTCACCCGTGTATTCCTCCATTCTAGGCAGCACTAGCTTCATGATCGTACCTTGTCCAAGCTCGCTCTCGGCACTAATCGTCCCGCCATGCCCCTCCAACATCTGCTTCGCAATGGCAAGTCCAAGTCCGCTGCCGCCAGTCTTCGTATTCCGTGAGCCTTCCGCCCGGTAGAATCTCTCGAAGATATGGGGGAGAGCGTCCGCTCGGATGCCGCGCCCATTGTCCTGTACACGTATCCAGACACAGTGAGGCTCTGCACTTAAGGTAACCCGTGCCCGCTTATCCGGCTTATCCATATACTTCACGCTATTCTCCATCACGTTCGCAATCGCACGCTTCAGCTTCTCCGGATCCATCCTCACCTGAATAGAATGAGCTGTAAGATTAACCCATTCTATCGTAACTCCAGACGCTTCGTAATCGAAGCGTAGCTCTTCAATCAGCTCTTCCAGGAAGCCGCCAATGTCCATCTGCTGCAGGTGGAATGGCAATTGGTTGAGGTCCAACTTGGAGTAGAGGAACAGCTCGTCTATCATCTTCTGCATATCTACTGACTTGTTGTAGATAGTCGTCACATACTTATCCATCATCTCCTGTGTCTCCGGCACGCCGTCACGAATGCCCTCAATATATCCCTTAATCGTCGTGATGGGGGTCTTCAGATCATGGGAGATGTTCGTGAGCAGCTCCTTGCGATTACGCTCATACTGCACCTGAAGCTGCTCCGATTCCCTCAGCTTCTGTCTCATCTCCTCGAACGCGGCTCCTAGACGGGCAATCTCTCCTCCGGCATCGTTCCTGATATGGAAGTCGAGGTCACCTTGCTTAATGCGCTCCGCCGATTCCGTGAGCAGATGCAACGGCTTAATCATGCTTCGGGTCACGTACAAGTACAGCAGCACATTGGCAAGCACAAGCAGGACGAACAAGAGGGAGACGAGCAGGGGGAGGAGCTGGCTGACAATGGCTGTGAACGGGCTGACTTCACGAATGACATACAGGCTGCTACGCTGGCCGGACAGGAGGTAATCATACTTGCTGTAGGCAAAAAAACGATCCCCAATATTCATCGTATCTCGAATATTCAAGTTGTCCAGGTCGTATGGAGGAAGATGTACGCCAAGCTTCGGCAAGCCCAAGGTAGGAGCGTTGACTAGGATCCGGTCCTCCTGACGGACGAACAGAGCACCCTTCAGCTTGCGCAGCCGCTGGTCGTACTGACTAAGCACGTCAGGCTCAGCTAGCTGCTCGGGGTGCTCCTTCGCTATATACTTGAGCTCTTGGAATACGTTGTCTTGCTCCGTCGTTAGCGGGTCTAGGGAGAGGTGAATGGTATAGAATTGCTTGACGCTCTGCGTATCTCCCGTAACCGCGACGGTAATGAAGAAGGCAACCGTCAAGAAGATGAGAATGGTGACGATCAGCATCAAGGTATAGGAGACGAGGAGTCTTGATCGAATGGACATGAGGAAGGCTCCTTCATATAGTTATAATTAGCATGAGGCCTAAGCGCAAGCGATGCCGGATGGCAGACTCACTCTTAGGCTTATGCGGGTCTAACGTATAGTCTGTACCACTTGCTGGCAAGCCATTACTGGGCAGCCCCAGCATCACGAAGCATCTGAACGACCTTCGTCAGACGCATGCTCTTCGCATGCTGAAGGGGAGTGACGCCCTTATTGTCCGCAAGCGTAACGTCAGCGTCATGGTCAAGGAGCAGCTGGATAATCTGCTCTTGAGCACTGCCGCTGCGGCTTAAAATAATAGCTTCGAGCAGCGCGGTCCAGCCGAGCCGATTCACATGATTGACATCAATATCGGTCTCCTCCAGCAGGAGCCGCACATTGTCTACATGTCCTTTCTCCGCTGCGGGAATGAGCGCATTCCCTCCATATCGGTTCACGATTGACAGATCGGGACCGGCCTGAATGAGCAGCTTCAAGATCGCATGCAGCCCCTCTGCTCCTGCATAGAGGAAGGGGTTGTCCTGCAGGTCATCTTGCAGGTGCATATTCGCGCCAGCATCCAGCAGCACCTTCACGACGTCAGGGTAATCCCCGTGTGTTGCTGCAAGCATCGCCGTCCGTCCGCGATTATCCTGCGCATCGATAGCAATTCCTTGCTCGATTCCCTGCTGAACGGCAGCCAGATCTCCTTCCTCCGCTGCACGAATGAAGGTTAATTCTTGAGATCGATTAATTGTTGGCATCGTCTTCACATCCTTATCGGTGTTGGATTGACAGCTGCTCATTAGGATAAGGGCTGTCAGGGTGATTAAGATTATTTTCATTCGGTATGCCTCCTGCTTGCAAGTCTTGTCAGGTGTAAGTATACAAGGAATAGCTTAACAGGAATGGAACAGAGAATTAAATAAGTATAAACAGCGCACAGTATGAACATAGAATTCATGACGTCAGCGGGAGGTCTGTGTGTGCGTGGATGAGGATTGCATCATCGTAGGCGGGGGACTTGCAGGTCTGCAGGCCGCGATTCAACTGGGGCGATATCAGCATCGCGTGCTTGTGATTGATAGCGGACAAGGGAGATCGATGATCTGCAAGAAATATCACAATATGCTTGGCTGGCCTGACGGAGTCAGCGGACAGGAGCTTCGGACAAGGGGGAGGCGTCAGGCAGAGGAGCTTGGTGTTCGGTTCGTCCAGGGTGAGGTCGTTCACGCGAGCAGGGAGGAAGACGGACTGTTCGTGCTGAATACGGTTGATCATGAAGCTGGTGAGAGAACTTCCTATCATGGTAGGCGGCTGCTCCTCGCAACGGGGGTGAAGGACCGAATCCCTTCGATTGAGGGGTTGGCAGCGTGCCTCGGAAGCTCCATCTATATCTGCCCGGATTGCGACGGTTACGAGGTTAGAGGGAAGGAGACCCTTGTCATTGGCTCCGGCGATGCGGGTGCCTCGATGGCGATTGTGTTAAGCTACTGGACACCGCACCTTACCTATATTAATCATGACAGAGCTTCGATCTCGCTGGAGCAGCTTGCAAGGCTTCAACAATTAGGAATAGCGAGGGTGGATGCTTCAGTAAGCGAAGTGCTGCATAAGGAAGGCGAGATATCGGCTGTGAGGCTGGCTAGCGGGGATATGGTCGAAGCTTCGCATGCCTTCGTTGCGTTCGGAGGCAATCAGGTGCGTACGGAGCTGGCGCTGATGTTAGGTGTGGAGGTAATGAACAACAGGCATGTTGCTGTAGATCCGCGCACGAAGCTTACGAACCAGCCCCATATATGGGCTGCTGGTGATCTCGTTGCCCATTCGGAGCAAGCCATTATTGCGATGGGCGACGGCTCTCAGGCTGCGATCTGGATACATAAGAGCTTGCTGGGATGAGTCTATCATTTCTTTTGCTAGGATAGTCTTGCTATAATAGGGGATATCCTATCATGAGATGGAGCTTATCCGACAGATGAAGAAGTTCAAGAAGTTCTATATTGAGATTACGAGTGTGTGCAATCTAGCCTGTTCGTTCTGCCCTCCGACCCAGCGGGCCAAGGACTTCATTAAGGTGGATGACTTCGCGAAGACACTCGACGAGGTGCGTCCTCATACCGACTCTATCTATCTGCATATTAAGGGAGAGCCGCTCCTGCATCCGAAGCTGGATCAACTGCTAGACTTGGCCCATGACAAGGGGTTCAAGGTGAATATTACGACGAACGGCACGCTTATTGCCAAAAACAAACAAAAGCTCCTCACGAAGCCTGCCCTTCGCCAAATGAACTTCTCCCTCCACTCCTTCGACGGCCATGAAGGCTCCGTGGACAAGGACGGATATGTCGGGACGATTCTCGACTTCATTAAGGAAGCGCTGGAACGTACATCGATTATCTTCTCCTTGCGCCTATGGAATCTAACGCAGGACAATGCAACGAATCTGCAGCGGAACCGGAATCGAGAGATTCTGGACAAGCTGGAGGCCGCGTTCGGCCTCGATTATAACATTGAAGAAAAGTTCGTTCGCGGCAGCGGGCTGAAGCTGACGGATCGGGTCTATCTCAATCAGGACCATGAGTTCGAATGGCCTGACCTGAAGGAGAAGGAGGACGAGGGAAAGGGCTTCTGCCATGCGCTTCGCAACCAAGCCGGCGTGCTCGTGGACGGCACGGTTGTTCCTTGCTGTCTGGATGGGGAAGGGGTCATCAACCTCGGTAACCTGCATGAGCGGCCGTTCTCCGAGATTGTGGAGGGGGAGCGGGCGAACAAACTCTATGACGGCTTCTCGCGCCGCGAAGTGGTGGAGGAGCTGTGCCGCAAGTGCGGGTACCGCCAGCGGTTCAGTATGTAAGGGAAGAAGACAGCCTTGCACCTGGATGAGCCCGCGGAGATGCGGGCGACGTCGTTCAGGTGCATTTTTGCACCTGGATGAGCCCGCGATGAGAGTTGGAAGCTGTAGCATCGGAATGTGATGCTGCAGCGCTCGGAGTGGGCTAGCTGGGAGCTATAGCATCAGAATGTGATGCTCCAGCCGTTAGAGCGGGTTAGCTAGGAGCTGTAGCATCAGAATGTGATGCTACAGCTGTTAGAGCGGGTTAGTTGGGAGCTGTAGCATCAGAATGTGATGCTGCAGCGCTCGGAGTGGGCTAGCTGGAAGCTATAGCATCAGAATGTGATGCTGCAGCGCTCGGAGTGGGCTAGCTGGGAGCTGTAGCATCGGAATGTGATGCTACAGCAGTTGGAAGAGGCTAGCCCGGAGCTTCACTCCTCGCATCCCGCCATTCAAGTGCATATCGCGTATGGCTAGCTGCTATTATATAGACTTATTGAGCTCGGCAATCATCTCTTCATAGATCTTGGATTGCTTCATCACACTTACATAGCGGTCCCACTCCTGCACTGATACCGCGCCAAGGATGACCTTCACCTTAAGCTGATGCAGCTTGCGATTCATGTCGGCATACTTGGCGGAAGTCAGTACCTGTCGTGCCTGAGGAAGGGTCGTTCCTTCATACGATGTCTTCTTCCAATCTTGAATGACAGCCTTGTAGGCTTGCTGCTGCTCCTGAGTAAGTCCAGGTAACTGGTTCACAGATTCCAGCAGATTCTCCTCGCCCCAGATATTGCTAACCGCAGCAAGGTCATCTTCCTCCAGCTCCTTCAACTCATCCCAGCTATCTCGTTCCGACATCGCTAGTCCACGATCCATCCAACCTAGAAGCTGAGAAGGCTGAACCTTCGCCATCCTCGTTATAACATAAGCACCATTGCCATTAGAGTTCCATGGCGATACAGGTGTGCTCATGCTAGTTGCCTGAGAGCGGCCTAGCGGCACCCACTCCATCTCCTTCGTAGTCAAGGAGGCCGCTTCCTGAATGGTCATTGCCGCGAAGCCCGACTGATGATTCGTGAGACGCTGCCATGCATACTCCGCGCTTGCGATAGGGAATTCCTGATCGATTAGGCCGTCTGCATAGGCTCTAGTCAGCCAGCGCAGCGCTTCGGTCTGCTCGGGACTGACTGCGTGGTCAACGACTTGTCCATTATGCAAGGAGAACCGATCCGGACTGCTGGTATACACTTGTTCTACCCAGGATAGCGAGCCTAGTCCGTCTGCTGTCATGTATCCGCTGAGACCAGGGGTGTCGTGCTTCCCATTGCCGTCAGGATCAAGCTTCGTGAATGCCTCCAGCACCTGATAGACCTCGTCCATCGTTCTCGGATGAGATAGTCCCAGCACGTCAAGCCAATCTTGACGGATCGCTGGGAAGAGGGCATTGTGCGAATCGTAGGGTCTAGCAATCCCAATCAGCTTCCCGGCACGTGTCTGGATGGGTTCGGCTAACTTCTTGAGCTGAGGGAACGCTTCTAACTCATTCGTCAGATCCAGAGTGAAGCTCTCGAGCATGTCTTGCGGGAACCGATACAGATCATCAACTAACACCAGATCGGGAAGGTCTCCGGCAGCGATCATCACATTAATCTTCTGGTTATAATGAACAGGCGGGATGAACATCAAGTCAGCGTCTGTCTTCCATTGCTTATGCATGAAGCTCCATAATTTGTCAGCGGAGTCCATTACACCGTAATCGGTGCGTGTCACGATGCTGAAGCGAAGCATTGCTAAGGGATCATGGACGGTGGCAAGCCGCTGCGAAGGATCCCAGCTAACCGTCAGATTCGCGCCTTCTGCCGCTGCTCGAAGAGGAATCCACATGCGTTGACTACTTAAGTAGGGGGCAGCTTGCAGCTTGACCTCCACCTCTCCAATGCTTGCTTCCAGTCGTCCGGCAGAGAAGGTGAGGGGTGGTCTGTTTTTGTGCGAGGCACGAAGGCTCTTGTCCGCTTCATTCCATCGAACAGAGTAACCTAGTCCCTCTAACAGATCCTTCCCATGCACCATCATCGTTCCGTTCACGATCTGAGGGGCAGCGAACAGGGCAACAGGGAGATTGTCGAAAAACACCTTATTCGTCCATTCCACACTCTCATTGTCCGTTAGTTCTGCTGAAGCTGGTGAGGAGCTTAATACGGTGGCGGCAATAGCTAGTGTTAACCCTCTGAGAATCATCTTACGGTTATTGTTCATCATGCTTCGGAAACCCTCTCTTCCATTAATGGCAACAACTACTAAGACGTATGCGGTGGACAAAGGTTGCGGTTCATCCTCCAAAAATAGATAATGCCGCCAGCCTTGTAGTACAATAGTGGAGCAACAACGACTACATAAGCGATAAGAGCGGAACGTACACCGCAACGAAGGAGGAACAGCATGATGGGAGCAGCACTTCAGCCGCAATTAAACCGAGAATATATGATTAATCTGCTAGTCAAGCTGCTTCAGACGCCGAGTCCAAGTGGATTCTGTATGGATATCATGAAGCTAGTGCAAGAGGAAGTACATAAGCTAGGCTTCCAGCTCGAACGAACGCCGAAGGGCAATGGCATCATTACTATACCTGGCAAGGACCAGACAGGTGACGTCATCGGCATCTCTGCGCATGTGGATACTCTGGGGGCGATGGTTCGATCCATTAAGCCTAGCGGCATGCTGCGAATGACGCCGATCGGAGGTTACTTAATGCATACAGTAGAAGGGGAATATTGCCTTGTTCACACTAGGGACGGCAGAACGTATGAAGGTACTGTCCTCTCTACGAAGCCGTCTGTTCACGTGTACTCCGATGCGAAGGAATGGAAGCGAGAGGAAGCGAACATGGAGGTTCGCTTGGATGAACGGGTGAGCTCGAAGGAGGAGACAGAGCAGCTGGGCATATCTGTCGGAGACTTCATCTCATGGGATGCCCGTCCGCGGGTGCTGCCTAATGGCTTCGTCAAGTCCAGGCATCTGGATGACAAGGCTAGCGTAGCCGCCTTGTTCGGTCTGATGGAGTGGTTCTCCAGAGAAGGGAAGCAGCCAGCTCGCACCGTTAAGCTGATCTTGTCCACATACGAAGAAGTAGGGCACGGCAGTTCACATATTCCTGCTGATATTACCGAGCTAATCGCCGTAGATATGGGGGCGCTGGGCGATGACCTGTCAGCTACTGAGATGGACGTCTCCATCTGCGCGAAGGATTCGAGCGGACCGTATGATTATGAGATGACTTCTAGGATGATTGAGCTGGCTAGGCGTGAGATTGTCCCTTACGCAGTTGATATCTACCCGCATTACGGATCAGATGCAACAGCGGCTCTTCGTGGAGGCAGCAATATCCGCGCCGCCCTGATTGGCCCTGGGGTCCATGCCTCTCATGGGATGGAGCGGACGCATGCCGATGCAATCGTGAACACAGCCGCGCTCCTGCTCGCTTATATAATGGAATAGCTGATCTATCATTATGAAAAAAAACAGAAGGACAGCCGCGCAATACGTCAGCGCGGCTGTCCTTCTGTTGTATACCTGTAACCTATGAGCAGCAATCTCCTTGCCCATCGCGAGGAGGAGTCAGCTTAAGCAGAAGCTCCATTAATTGAGTCTGCTGTTCACTTGGAAGTGCGGCAAGCAATGGTTCTGCTGCCTTGTCCATGATGGCACGAGACTGGTCCATCCAAGGCTGTGCCTTGCTCGTCACCTGCAGCAGAGTAGCTCGTCTGTCATCGGGATCTGGCAATCTGACAAGCAATTCCTCCTGCTCCAATGCATCAACGAACTGCGTTACCGTCCTCGCTTGAATGCCAATCTTGCTGGCTAGATCGCTCATTCTTATCTTGCCCGCTTCGGATACTGCCAGCAGGACGCGAAGCCTGGGGCCAGTCAGTTGCAGCGGCGTACCAAGGGAAGCTAGATTCATCTCGAATCGGCGGTGAAGATGATGTGTCGTCCGAATTAGAATCTCTAGCACTTCACCCGCTTGAGGGTTCCCTTCCAAGAGCGGTTGCTCAGCCATATTCATCCTCCTATCGATCATCTTCTTCTATTCTCGTAGTGTACTGCACTCTACTTCTGATTGCAAAAAAAAATACTGTCGAACACTAGGCCCTTCCTCCCAATCCATATCTTCCATCTTAAGGATAAAGTTCCGTATACGTCCAAGTAATAAGGGTGATATGATGAGTCCGATACTCCGCGAATCTAGTGAATCTATGGAGGGTGAAGATGAAGGATATATTGAATAGCCGTGTCTCATCGGCTCAGGATGTATTGTCAGAACGCGCGCTTGTCGGACATTCCACACGTAACGGGACGATTGTGGCTGAGGCTTCCGAGGAGGTCACGGGCATAGCTTCTGCTCAAGATGTGGAAGCAGCCGTTGCTTACATCGAGCAAGCCTTCCACATTCAGATGGAGCGGCAGCAGATTATCGTCGATGCAGCGCTGCTGGCCGCTGAGCAAGTGCAGGACAAGCGAATTGAAGTGCTTGAACAAGGTAAGAATGTCACCATCGAAGATGTACTCTTCGAGCTGCTCTCCGTCTATCTATGGGAAGTTGGCATTATCGGGCATGTGCTCACTCCTCTTATCAAGGAAGTTACGAGCGTTATCTGTGCGAAAACACTTGTGTGGGAGGCCGTCTATGACCGCCTGCCTAAGACGGACTACGGTGCTCAGCTGATCGGTATGGCGAGAGCGGAGAAGGACAGCCAGACGGTCATTAGATCCATCATTCAAGACCATGTAAGCAGTACGAAGCGATTCGCAAGTGAGGATTATGCCATGTTCGCCAAGTCGGTCACGGATATTGTGACGAAGGCGCCTGATACAGCAGCCAGTCAAGTGAAGAGTGCGATTAAGAACTGGAAGCAATTGGCCGCTAAGGTGAAGGGATCTTCGCTGAAAACGACTGATACGCCGAACGTGGCCCTCTTGAAGGCAGCCCA
Organism: Paenibacillus sp. GCM10023252; assembly: GCF_042653305.1. NCBI lineage: Bacteria > Bacillati > Bacillota > Bacilli > Caryophanales > Paenibacillaceae > Paenibacillus > Paenibacillus sp. GCM10023252. The sequence goes on along the minus strand of NZ_JBHSHW010000001.1, from coordinate 41,414 downwards.
GTCCTACGTCAGCCGCAACCGGACGGCATTAGCGTTCCAGAAGTCGCATATTATTGCCGTCCTGCGGGCAGGGCAGCCCTATACCCGCAAGGAGTTGAAGGATTTCCTCACGGTGTTCCAGTGGGAGGAGCTGCCGCCGGCCTCCTTCATTCGTGATCAATACCAGCTTGCTCTAGAGGTGGTCATCTGGGCACAGCTGTATCGCTTCAAGCCGAATGACCCTGCTTCCCCGGAGGTTCTTATCAACAGCGGGGAGATTCGAGGCGTTAATCGCAAGATTGTTGATTATTGGATCATTCGATTCAAGGACGTACTTGAGCCATATGACAAGATAAGCAAGGCGCCATGGGATACGATGCCGAGAGGCATTCAATGCCGCAAGATTAAGGCATACTTCGAGGATATCTCCAAAAATGTGAAGGAGAGCTCACAAGGCTTAAGGCCAATTGATGAGGTTTTTGTCGTTCAGCCCGATACAACGCCATAAATCGATGTTTTTCCTTCTCCTCAGCCATTTCGACAGGCTGAGGTTGTTATTTTCAGACGTTAAGAACTAGCAGGGATTAGGGCTTAAGACTAATGACAGTCTTACAATATCTGTAATAAGATGAGGTTGCTTCGGGCACTTCATGGTAGGAAGGTGCTCGTGTGGTATGAATACTGGAGCGACGAGTATAGGAGGAGTATCATGAGCAGTGTACAGGGATTATCTTCGGACCAACAGATTACCCAGCTCTCCGCATCGATTCAGTTGAAGGACTACTTATCCGAGGATGGCAGGGCGGTGGGAGCCGTTCGACTGCGTCTTCACGAATCTGGTATAGAAGCACGGGAGAACCGGAACGGCTACTTCTACTACTGTGATCTAGAGCCTGGTGTGTATTCGGTCGTCGTAGAGGCGGAGTACTACAAGAAGCAGACCGTCACCCTCACTATTGAGGATGAGCCCGAGAAGTTCTCTCAACTTAGAATCATTCTCCAGCCTAATGCGCTATATCCCTACCCTGAGAATGTAACTCTGCTAAGAGGTGTGGTCAAGAATCACTCCAAGGAAGCGGTTGCCGGAGCGGCTGTCTGGGCTGGAATACCTCCTTCACATGCGGAACGGCTCGTACATTCTATGGTCGGCGCGATGACAGATACGCATGGAGAGTTCGTCGTTCCGTTAGCTTATGTGAATCATGACTTGAGGCAGGTTCAGCTGGAGGTTGCTGCTGCAGGTTATCGAACGAAGCGGCTTGTGGTGGAGATTGCAGAAGGCAGCACCGTGTCTCGAGGCACGATCTCGCTTAGTTCGATTTTATAAGGGATCTCGGTTAAGGGGGAGGCTGTATTCCAGAGAATGGTCGCTGGAATGCAACCTTCTTATATAGGATGGAAGAGGTGGACTGGATGACGAATGGGAAGGAAGAGCAGAGAATGATTCAGTCTTCGCTGGGATTGGATATGATTAGGAGAGTGAGGAGCATCTGCGCTGAGCTGCCTGAAGCGGCGGAGATCATTGACGGGTTCGGACATACTGTATTCAAGGTGAGGGGGAAGTCTTACACCATGATGGGTGAGGATAACGGCTCCGCTAATCTTCACTTCAAGTCGGACAAGCTGACACAGGACATTCTACTGCATGAAGAGCGCTTCTACAAGACGCCTTACATCGGCCAGCACGGATGGGTGTCCATTACAGAGCCTGCAGTTGACGACTGGGTTAAGCTGGAGGAGCTGATTAGGGATGCTTACCTGCTAGCTGCTCCCAAGAAGCTGGTGAAGGAGCTGCTGCAGCGGGAGGGAGAGGGGAAGTAAGGTCCCTTGGTAGAAAAAATCTCAGCCATCTGTTGCTGCTGTGGGCTCGGCAGAGGTCAATGAGGATGGAAGCATCAGCATCTGATGCTGCAGGGTCTAGCTCAGGCCATCCCTGACGAGCGCCTCATTCAGGAGCATAAATGCACCTGAATAATGGGCTGGCCCCGGCCAGTGTGCCATCCAGGTGCAAAAATGCACCTGAATGAGGTGTCAGAACCAGCTATCGCGTCATCCAGGTGCAAAAATGCACCTAATTCAACATAACTTACGTCCCTTGCTCCAAGTATGGAGCAATAGCGCCAAAATCTGGCGTTGCAGACGACGGAGGATGCTAGCTTGGAGTAATAGCGCCAAAATCTGGCGTTGCTGGCACTGGGATTGGCCATCCACATCGGGCGCGCCATCCAGATGCACAAATGCAACTGGATGAGGGGCCGGGTGGTAGAGGGGGCTGCCGACTAAAACTTGCGGTATACATAAGGATCTTGAGGGGTCGGAAGCTCCTTCCACTCCGTCACTTGTAGCATAGGAATGGTCTGCTTGAACGGCTGGTACAGCATAGAGGAGAGCCGACCAGTCACATGTACCCACTTGTCGTCTGGCAGCTGGGTTCCTTGGGGGAACTCTGCGAGCATGCCGAACACACCTGAATCCGCCGCACAATGGATGAAGCCGAAGCGGAAGACGAAGTACTGATTCGCACTCGCTTGCTCCCCTCGGTAGATGAATCCGTCGAAGCTGATCGTCTTGCCCATGAAGCGGCCAGGGTAGTTATAAATAACCTCCATACCCTTCAAGTAGTCGTCATCGCTCAAGTTCACAGTCTTACAGTTCAGAAACTCCGCCAGCTCCTTGTTCTTCACTTCCTCATATCCGTCCGCCCCGTAATAGATGCTTGTATCCGGCTTCAGGAACTGATGCTGCCCCGGATTGTCCGCAGAAGCCTCGAGTATGGGGAAGGAGAAGCCCTTCGCCTTCACGAAGCTGGAGTCGAGCGTCTGCACAGGCAGCAGGATGCCCGTCAAGATGGGAACCAACAGGACCAGGTAGCCTATATTGCGTACTAGCTGCGACTTCGGCTCATGGGAATGACCATGATGGTCATCATGATCATGGCCGTGGTCGTAATTATGGTTATGGGCATAATCATGACAATGGTCATGACCCTCACCATCCCCGCGCCTGTGCACATGAGTATCCACGCAGCACTCGCTGCACTCCCCAGTCTCGCTCTGTACCGACGCTCGCTCGCCGTCAGCCTTCCTCATCACCGCTCGTCTCTCAGCCTCTTTTTCCAACCGGTACACTCGTACGAACTCATATAGACTAAGCAGCGACAATACCACAATTGCGATGATCGACAGGTAAGCATACTTCGTATTGATATACTTATTCAGATTGCCTTCCAAGTGAATGAGATAGAACATGAGGGCGAAGCCGAACATTATGAAAAATCGCATCATCCGAACAGCCTCCCAACTAGCAATGATCCTGCCAAGGTGAACAAACTAACCAATCCGATTAATACAAGGACAAACTTCACTCGGAAAGCGCCGAGCAGCATCATCGTATTCTTAATATCAAGCATAGGTCCGAAGACGAGGAAAGCGGATAATGCGCCAGTCGAGAAGGTGCTCCGGAAGGAAGCGGCGATGAACGCGTCAGCCTCAGAACATAATGACATGGTATAAGCTAGTCCCATCATGACTAGTGAAGAAGTTACTGCATTGCCGCCCAGGTGCAGCAGCGTGGAGGTGGGAACGAACGTCTGCATACAAGCAGCGAGGAACGCACCGAACACCAAGTACTTGCCAACGGAGAAGAACTCGTCGATTGCATGCGCAATGACACCTTGAATCTGACCCCAGACCGATCGCTTACGAACAATCCCCACAGCAGCATGGGCCTCCGTGCCAACCACACTTCCCGAAGCAAGCGGCTCCTTCACTCGAAGCGGCAGCACGGGGAACATCAGTGACAGCAGCAGAGCGACGCAGAAGGCGACGCACATGGCCATGCCGCCGCGAATGAGCACCATCCGCCAATCATTGCCGAATGCGATGAAGGTCGAGATGAGAACGATAGGATTCACGATCGGTCCGGTCAGCATGAATGCGATGCCGGCATGTAGCGGAACACCCTTGCCGAGCAAGCGCCTCGTCACCGGCACGATCCCGCACTCACAGGAAGGGAACAAGATTCCAACTCCACAGCCCAGCATCGTTGCCAGCACGCGATTGCGAGGCATCACTCGAGCAATCCAGCGTTCTGTCAGGAACATTTGGATGAAGCCGGATACGAGCACGCCAATGAGAATGAAGGGAATAGCCTCCATGATGATACTTATGAAGATGGTGTTGAGTTGTAGGATGTTTTTCACAGTGGGGGCTGCCTCCGTACGAGTTAGAATGAATCTTCCCTATTATACTATCTTCACATTCTATATCACTAGTAACTCTATTCAAGGCTGTCATTATCGGTTAAAATTGTCCAATCAACCACAATTATGCTATAGGCAAGGGGTATCCTACATGTCTAATCAGAACTTCCAAGTCAATCTCCAAGGGATGATTGACCTGCTGTCGAACCATCTCTATTCCAATCCCGGCGTGTTCATGCGCGAGCTGCTGCAAAACGGGGTAGATGCCATTACCGCGCGCAAGCGGACAGGCCAAGCCTTCCAGCCGAGAGTGAGCGTGGAGCTCTATTCCTCCAAGACGATCGCCGTCTATGACAACGGCATTGGGCTGACGCATCATGAGATCGAGCAATTCCTCTCGCAGATTGGCCATACGTCTAAGCGGGAGGAGCAGGACGCGGCGGATGATTATATCGGACAGTTCGGTGTAGGTCTGCTCGCTTGCTTCGTCGTCAGCGATGAGATTGTACTGATCACGCGCTCTGCGCTGGAAGGGGATTCCCTTGAATGGCGCGGAAGGCCGGACGGCACCTATACGATTCGTAAGCTGGACAAGCAGGTTCCGATCGGATCGACGGTCTATCTCACATGCAAGGAAGAGTACGAGGAATACTTCGAGTATTACAAGATAAGCGAGCTGATCGAGCATTACGGCTTGTATCTGCAGACGCCGATCTACTTGGTGGAGGATTCCTATGAGCGACAGATGAACGACTCACTTCCGCCGTGGCAGATGAGCCGTGAGGATGCAATGGCCTATTCACGCGATCATCTGTATCAGCCATGCCTGGATGTCATTAAGTTGAAGTCTGCTATTGGCGAAGTAGAGGGGGTTGCATATGTGCTGCCGCATGCTCTCAGCCTGCAGGCGGAGAAGCGGCACAAGGTGTATCTGAAGAACATGCTGCTATCCGACCGTATGGAGAATATCGTGCCGCCATGGGCCTTCTTCGTCACTTGTATCTTGAACACGAACGGACTTCGCCCGACAGCGTCGCGTGAGGCGTTCTACGAGAATGACCTCTTCCTGAATGTCAGGGAAGAGCTGGGCGAGTGCATTAAGGCTCACTTCGTGAAGCTCGCTGAGACGAATCTAGACCTGCTTCGACAGATCATCCGCGTTCACTATAAGTCGTTGAAGTCAATGGCCGTAGAGGATCAGGAGCTGTACAGGCTGTTCATCAACCATCTCAGCTTCGAGACATCCATGGGCACGATGGAAGGGTTGGATATGGTGAAGCAAGCGGAGCACATTCTGCTTACCTCAACCTTGGATGAATTCCGACAGGTGGCTCGTGTGGCGAAGGCTCAGGGTCTTATGGTCGTCAATGGCGGTTATGTGCATGACTTCGAGCTCATTGCGAACTTATCCGAGGCGCATCCGCAGGTCATCGTCACTGTCATTGATCCGCTGCAGTTTTTCAAGCAGTTCCAAGAGCTGGATCGTGAAGACTCGGAGCGGACGCAGGGCTTCCTCGCACTTGCTGATAAGGCTCTGAAGCCGTATCAGTGCCGGACCGCCATTCGTTACTTCGAGCCTGCCGACGTTCCGATGCTGTACACGACGAATGAGGAGATTAGCTTCCTCCGTATGGCGCAGAACAGCAGGGAGCACGTGAACGAGCTGTTCACCGGCATCGTGGATATGGTAACGAATGAGCTGTACGAGGTGCCTTACGCCCAGCTCTGCTTCAACTATAATAACGCGATTGTTCGCCGTATGGTGGAGGAGCAGCCCCCTGCGTTGCAGGAGCTTACAGTCAAGATGCTGTACACCCAGTCGCTGCTGATGGGTAATTACCCGCTGAGTGCAGAGGAATTGCGGCTCATGAATGAGTCCTTCCTCGCCTTCCTGAATCTGGGGCTGCCGGCAGGTGGACAGGCATGAAGGAACGATACGATGAACTAACGAATAGAGCTTGGGATATGCCTAGCAATCTGCAGAGGCTTACCTTGCTCGAAGAAGCGATTCAGCTCGCTGACCGGTACTTGACCAAGCAGGATGCTTATGAAGCCCGAATGACTTATACGGATGCAGCCATTGAAGCGGGCTTCCAGGAGAGAATGCTCGTCTCCTTCTCCTGGTGTCTGGCCGAGTTCGAGAAGCACCCGGGAGAGTATCCTCACAATGGGATCATGTGGCATTATAAGTGGGTGCTTCATCAGATCTGGCGGTTCCCGCGGTTATCCCGTGAACAGATTGAAGCTGTCTTCGAGGACTTCCGTGTGAAGTGCGAAGCTTATGGCTACAAGCTAGGCCCCTATTACAAGAATCTATACCGCTTCGCAGAAGCAAGCGGTGAGGTTGCGCAGGCAGCTGAGTACTACAAGAAGTGGAAGGAAGCCCGCCGAGACGGGCTGTCCGACTGCTCGGCCTGCGAGCAGCACGCGTTCGGCGAGTATCATATGCACAGAGGGCACTACAAGAGAGGGCTGCGAACGCTGAAGCCGATTCTAGAGGGGAAGATGGTCTGTCGTTCCATTCCGAAGGCAACCTACAGCGAGGTGCTCATTCCTCTGTTGGAGAACGGGGACGCCGAAGAGGCAGCGAGACTAGGCAAGAAGGGGTATCGCCTGCTGAATGGTGGTCAAGGGGATATGGACTGCTACGGAGACTATCTGGAATATTACACGATTACGGATATGAACCGAGCAGTGAAGATTTTCGAGCAATCAGCTCCTTATGTGCTTAAGACAAGAGTAGATCGCGACCGGTTCCTCTATCTGGTGTCGGCGCTGCTGTTCATGGAGCAATGGCATACGCGCAAGCGAAGGAAGAAGCTGGCTGTGCCGGACCAGATGACTCTGGAATGGGTGCGGCAGGAGACTGCTCGGCTAGCCGATCTATTCGATCAGCGTAACGGCAATGATGGAAGCAAGCGATATATAGCGGAGAAGCTGGAGCGGTCAGCTCGGCTCATTCGCAGTCAAGCCTAGACTTCATATAGGGAGATCCTACACGAACGATGGATATTATTACACCTCAGCGGCTATACCATGGCACAACTAGCCAGCTCGTACCAGCCTTCCAGAGGAAGCTGCTTGACAGTCGATATTGGCGTACAGGCCGCGACTTCGGAGAAGGGTTCTACACGACGATATCAGCTGCTCAAGCGAGGAAGTGGGCGATGAAGGCTGCTCGCAGCTCACTGTTCGAGGAACAACTTGCCTGTGTGCTGGAGCTTGAGCTGACCTCCATTCCGGAGAGAACCGAGCCCTTAATCTTCCTCAGCGAGTCGCTTGCTTGGGCTGAATTCATTATGAAGCACCGACTCGTGAACGAGAAGGGAGCCGATCCTTGTCCGAGTCATCCGGATCTGATTATTGGTCCAATGGCGGACAGCGATACTGGTAAAATTATCGTAGAAGCAGTACAATTGAAGAAGGATGTCCCGTGGTTCTATGATCAGATAACACGGGGTTCCAGAGGAAGAAGGCTTGATTCTCTGCGGCTTGGCAATCAAGTAGTCTTCTCATCGGAGGACTGGGAGTCAGCTCTTCGGCTCGTTGGGTACAATATCTATGCAGGAGGAAGGTGGATCTACTATGACAACGAATATTCGGCTGAGTCTCTATGAACGCGGAATTGTGGACGCGCTGGTCGCTAGGTATAACTACAACCCGGGAGCAGCTAGGCAACTCGTTGTGAAGTATGTCGCAGTCGTTCGCAAGCTTGGCAGCTATGATAATGTTACTGAGCATGCCGATCGCCTAGTCCAAGCAGAGAATGCCCTCATTAGCCCGGAGGATTGGCTGCAGCGTATTTGCATGATTGACCGGGAATCGGCTAAGGACAAGGGAATTCCTCATCTGGAGAGAGGCACATCTTACGTCCAGCTTAGTTAACCCCGGTTATTATTTATGCCATTAACTATTAGAATGGGAGCAAAGGCCTAGCTGGTTGAGGTCTTGCTCTTTTTTTATTTTTTTGTTAATAGATCAATCAATGACTGCTATAATAGAACATACAATGTTTGACTTGTAACCGCTTGCACAAAAAGGGTGGAGGGCCGATGCTATGCGAGTACATGAATTCCGCATTGCTGCTGATCTGGAACGCGAGGAGTTAATTGCTATCTCCGTGAAGGCGTCACGCTTCATCTCGGATATTATCTTGTCCTTCACGTACAATGATTCGGATCATACCGTTGATGTGAAGAGCCTACTCGGCATTCTGCTGCTGCCCATTAAGGCAGGCTCGATCGTATGCTTGCGCACACGAGGCCGGGATGAGCTGGAGGCGCTGGAATATGTACTCGGATTATTCGCGGCGAAGGAGGGGGGATGAGCGATTCGATACTTAAGCAAGTATAGGAGCAAGTATGGGAACAGATTCTGCCTCGCTGTCTTGCTGGTAGCCTGCGAAGCTGCCGTTGACCTGCTGCAGCCTGCGATGCTGGCGCTCATCATAGATGAAGGCATTGCGGAACGGGATATAAGTGGGGTCATTCGCCTCGGGGGCATTATGCTCTTGCTTACCGCAGGCGGGGCGTTAGCGGCGGCAGGGCGGAACATCATTGCGAGCCAAGTGTCACAGAACTTCGGCTCTGAGCTGAGATATGACTTGTTCCGGCATATACAGACGCTCTCCTTCGGGCTCATCGATCGCTTCGACCGGGCCTCCCTCGTGACGAGACTGACGAATGATGTGACGCAAGTACAGAACTTCGTTAACGGCATGATGAGAATCTTCGTCAAGGCACCGCTGCTGTGCATAGGCAGCTTGATTATGGCGGTGAACTTGAATCCGCAGCTCGCAGTCGTGCTTGTCATCGTCGTCCCTATTGTCGGAGGAATCATCGCGCTCAATATGAAGATGGGATTCCCCCGATTCATGCGAGTGCAGCAGGCAATGGATCTCCTCAGCAGTACGATGCGCGAGTATCTGTCGGGCATTCGTGTCGTCAAGGCATTCGGCCGCTCTAACTACGAATCGGCTAAGTTCAATAGCAGCAATGAACATTATCAGGAGGAGGCCGCAGCTGCTGTTCGAGCCATGGCCGTGTTCAACCCTGTCATTACCTTAACCGTTAATCTAGGTATCGCTGCTGTAATCTGGATCAGCGGTATGAGGATCAATGGGGGGCAGATGCCCGTAGGCCAGACGGTCGCCTTCGTCAATTATATGACGCAGATCCTATTCTCCCTCATGATGATCTCCTTCGTGCTGAATATGTACGTTCGGGCTAAGGCTTCCTCCGGGCGTATCCGTGAAGTATTCGCTGCAGAGAATGAGATGACATGGGATGAGGACGCTGCAGAGCAGATGGAGGGACGAGGCCACATCTCCTTCGACAATGTCAGCTTCTCCTATGCGGGCCAATCGGGCGAACCGATTCTGCGGGGCATCCAGCTTAGCTGTAAGCCAGGCGAGACGATCGGTCTGATAGGCTCCACAGGGTCAGGCAAGACGAGCTTGGTGCAGCTCATTCCAAGATTCTATGACACGTCCTCCGGCATGGTTCGGGTGAACGGAGTCGACGTGCGCAAGCTGAATCCTGCTATTCTCCGCGAGAGGGTGGCCATCGTGCCGCAGAAGACCGTCTTATTCTCCGGAACGATTAGAGCCAATATTCGCTGGGGCAATGAGGAGGCCGGAGATGAGGAAGTGGAGCATGCCGCTCAGCTTGCTGCAGCCCATGCCTTCATCCAAGACTTCCCGAGCGGGTACGATACTCGAATTGGTCAAGACGGCGTCAACTTATCAGGGGGGCAGAAGCAGAGAATCTCTATTGCAAGAGCGCTGCTGCGGAAGCCCGAGATTCTCATCCTTGATGATTGCACGAGCGCGGTAGACGCCTCGACGGAAGCGGCCATCAAGGAGTCGTTGCGGAGCTATGCCAGCGACCTCACTTGTATCCTCATTGCTCAGCGCATTACTTCCGTCATGGACGCAGATCAGATTATTGTCCTAGAGGATGGCGAGGTTGCAGGCATTGGCAGCCATAAGGAGCTCCTGCAAGAGTGTAACGTCTATAGGGAGATCTACCGGTCTCAGCTAGGGAAGGAGGAATTAGCCCATGAAGCAGGGGGCAGACAACCCATCGGAGGCTAGACGCGCAGAGTCTGCTGCTAATGCCTCTCCTATGCCGCCTTCCGCACTGCCATCAGGCTCAGGCTACGCCGCAGCAAGGGGCAAGCCTGTCATGAAGCCCGCGAACTTCAAGGGCACATTAGCTAGGCTATGGACTTACATAGGGAAGGAGAGAGGAAGGCTAGGTGCCGTATTCACCCTTATCCTGGTGAACGCGCTAGTCCTCCTGCTCGTTCCCTACTTCATAGGTCGGTCGATTGATGCCATGGCTCCTGGACCAGGTGAAGTAGACTGGGAATTGCTGCAACTGGTGCTTGCTGTCCTGCTAACCGCCTACGCTGTAGATGCAGTATTGTCCTTCCTGCAAGGCTGGTTGATGGCCGGAATTGCTCAGAGGATCGTGAGGTCGCTTCGGACAGCTATGTTCGACAAGCTGCAGAAGCTGCCTCTGCTGTACTTCGACACGCATCGCCACGGAGAAGTGATGAGCAGGCTGTCCAATGACACGGACAATGTAAGCACGACGATCTCGCAATCCATTACACAGCTGATTACAGGAAGCATAGCCATCGTCGGCTCTCTCGTCATGATGCTTGTCCTCAGCCCTCTGCTGACCCTTGCCTGCCTGCTTACCGTCCCTCTCGTATACCTGCTGGCTCGAACCGTAACGAAGAGGACGAGCAGGCTGTTCAAGGCGCAGCAATCGGAGCTTGGTCATCTAAGCGGACTCATGGAAGAGACCATATCCGGGTTAACTGTCGTGAAGGCCTTCAATCGAGAGGAGAAGGTCATTCAGGAGTTCAAGGCAGGGAATGACAGGCTGACAGAGGTCGGGACGAAGGCGCAGATCTGGTCCGGCTTCATGATGCCGCTGTTAGGTGTCATTAACAATCTTGGCTTCGCTGCAGTCGCGCTTGTCGGCGGAATACTCGCTGTTCAGGAGATGATCACCATCGGTGTCATTGCCAGCTTCCTGAGTTATTCCCGGCAATTCGTTCGTCCGCTTAATGAGCTGGCGAATATGTTCAATGTGCTTCAATCTGGATTAGCAGGAGCAGAGCGGGTATTCGAGGTGCTGGATGAATCGGAGGAAGTATCCGATGAGGCAGGCTCGGTGGAGCTGGTTCACCCTAGAGGAGAGGTCATATTCGACCAAGTCAGCTTCGGTTACAAGCCGGGAGAGCCGGTGCTGAGGGACATTAGCTTCCGAGCAAGCGCCGGAACCAGGACTGCAATCGTAGGACCGACTGGGGCTGGCAAGACGACAATCGTTAATCTGATGACCAGATTCTATGAGCTATCAGGCGGGAAGGTCATGATTGACGGCAGAGATATACGCGAGTACACGCGCGGTAGCCTTCGACAGAGCTTCGGAATTGTCCTGCAGGATACTTATCTGTTCAGAGGGACGATTAAGGAGAATATTCGCTATGGGAAGGAAGAAGCTTCAGAGGAAGAGATTGTGAGGGCGGCCAGAATGGCGAATGCGGATGGATTCATCCGCAGACTGCCCATGCAATACGATACTCTGTTGTCGGAGAACGGCGGCAATCTGAGCCAGGGGCAGCGTCAGCTGCTTGCCATTACACGAGTCCTCCTGGCGCAGCCATCTATCCTCATTCTAGATGAAGCTACCAGCAGCATAGATACTCGAACCGAGCTTCATATACAGGATGCGCTGCACCAGATCATGAAGGGGCGAACCACGTTCATTATTGCACATCGCCTGAATACGATTAGAGATGCAGATTCAATCATGGTCATAGACCGCGGAGCCATCGTGGAGCAAGGTACACATGATGAGCTCATCCTCCAGGAAGGCGTCTACCGCCAGATGTTCTACAATCAGTTCAAGAATCTCCAGCAAGCATGAGGGTTCGCTTAGCAGTCCGCCCAATCCTCTCGGCCCAGTGACTCATAGTCTATAGGGAGCATGAATAGATGATGATCCATCATCTCCGAGAGGGGAGTAGGGCTAATGAAGCCATCAACCGTGTTGTTGACCTCACGGGTAAGACCAATCATGAAGCGGCCGAAGTGTGCCACTGCTTCAAGGGTGGGGAAGGGAAGGCCGCAACAGCAAGTAAGCTCAGCCATATTGCGCAAGGTAGCTAGGACGATGCTGCCGTTCTATCAAGCGATAGCTTCAAGGCCGGCCTATGCGGCTAAGTGGAGCGCAGCAGTGGTAGATGCAGATCTAGACAGCATGAAGAAGCTCCTCAGTGAAGTGTCTGCTGAGCTAGGGAGGCTGGCCTACGGAACGAACGGTATCGGATACTTCATTACCTTCGGATTCAGAGGCTCAGACTATGGATACACGAACGGAACGACGATTCCCCCTGGTACAGTGCAGTTCAAGTTCCAGACGAATGTGCATCGGAGGCTTGCGAGGGCTGTCATACCGTATTACAGAGCCTTGGCCTATCGTCCAGCTTACAGAGAGGCAGTAGTCAGGAGCATTCGGGACGGTCATTCTGATCATCTGGAGCGGATTGTCCGCTCCAAGGTGAAGAGCAGCGCACTGAAGAGTGTTCAAGTAGAGAGTTCGGGCACAGCGCTAACCTTCAAGTATAGAAGCAGCAAGTACGCTTATCGCAATCTGCTGTTCCTGGAAGGTGTCCTCTAGACATTAGCGAGACGTGCCCGGCTTGTTCAATTGCTGCATGAGGCCAGCAATGGCTGCCCTTAAGCCGCTGTCAGGTGGAGATACTCACTTGGCAGCGGCTTGAACCGTTGTGCCGAAGATCAACAGAGCATGCGCATTCAATCATGTATGGCATGTATCATGACTGACAGTATGCTGTCAGTCAATGTCGTGTATATTGTATGTGAGGGATTGACGTACGGTATCCCATCACTGCCCATAATGAATTGGAGGCTGTTACCATGTCCATGTTCACAACTATTGAAGACTTCGTGAAGGATTATACGAATGAGTCCGAAGCTACACAGCGCCTGCTTGATCGGTTAACTGACGAATCCCTTCAATATTCAATCGATCCCGAACGACGCACGATTGGCCAATTAGCTAATCATCTAGTCCCGCCGAACAGCATGCTGGCACCTACAGGCCTGCAGCTGAATCTTCCTGATGGCCAGCCGCAGCAGCTTACAAGCGCAGCCGATATTGCCGAAGCCTATCGCAGGACTAAGGAGAGTGTACTTGAGGCCGTTGCCGCTCAGTGGACAGATGAATCTCTGCAAGAGGAGCATGAAGTGTTCGGCTACCAATGGAAGAACGGCTATACGTTAGAAGTGTTCATCCGTCATGAAGTCCATCATCGCGGTCAACTTACGGTACTGATGCGGGGAGCAGGCTTGCCGGTATCCGGTGTCTATGGCCCGACGAAGGAAGAATGGTCAGCCTTCGGGATGGAAGCACCAGCTTAGCATATAGAATGAAGACAAGGGGTTGGTTACATCATGAGAGAGACCATAGCATTCGTGTACGCTCATCCGGATGATGAGACCTTCCTCAGCGGCGGGCTCATTAGACAGTTAGCGGATCAGGGTAATCATCCCGTGCTGCTGCTGGCAACCTACGGAGACGCAGGGAAGAAGAACGGCAGCTACGGGCATTACAGCAACGCACAATTGGCAGAGCTTAGGAAGTCCGAGATGACGGAAGCGGCACATATTCTCGGAATTAATGCCGTTAATTATTTAGGTCATGAAGATGGGAAGCTGAATGCCGTCCATGAGGGCAGCTTCATAGATGAAGTGGCAGCCTTCCTTAATGAGCATAAGCCCAGTGAAGTGTACACGTTCCCAGAGAACGGGGGCAACGAGCATCCCGATCATATCGCCATCTCTTACATAACAACAGCGGCGGTTCTAAGCGGAAGATGTCCGTCTGTGAAGCGGTTATATTATGCCGATGTGCAAGGCATGGGCGATGGGGAAGGAAGCTTCCGACTGGATATTGAACCGTATTGGAAGGTGAAGGCTAAGGCGCTGCAAGCGCATGACTCGCAGATTCATGCCATTCATCGCTTCTTCGGCAGCTTGGAGGTGTGTCCGCCTGAGCGTAAGTATGAGTCATTCCGTCTCCGCTGGACCAGGCCAACCATACAGGACAATTAAACGTACCGAATAGAATGATAGGCAATAATGAATAACCCGACGCCTGATGGCGTCGGTTTTTTTTGTCGATATAGGCAGAAGTTAGCAACTATTGGTCTGGAAAATTCGTTAATATTAGGATGAATATAATACATAGAGGATGGAGAGAGGCAGAATCGTGATTGACTATGGGAATCTATGCAAGCGGGCCATCGCTTATATGCTGCTGTGCTTAATGGCAGCGGGAATATGGCTGCAGGGCGCCGGGGCTATACAGGCTGCGCCTGAGGAGCCGAAGCCTCGGCTCCAGATGGAAGCTGAAGTAAGCTACAACGGAATGACCAAGGATCAGGAGTGGTATCCTGTAAGACTGACCGTAACGAATAACACAGACAAGGACTTGAAGGGCGAGATCGTCCTGTCTGCCTTATCGCCATTCGACGGAACAACAACGGATTATGCTGTAGAGGCGGAGCTCCCTAAGCATACCCCTATGACCTACACGCTCGCCTTGCCAGGCATTCAGTTGAATAAGGATACGAATGAGGTGAACTTCTACCAAGGGTCGAAGAAGTCAGGAACTCGTATACCGATTCTTAATAGCCAAGGACAGAGTTACTTAGAGAGTAATCCATTGAGCAGCAACACAATTGGGGTTATCTCTCGCGATCCAGACACGCTGAACTTCCTGCCTGCTCTGAATCAGAGAGGCTATAACGTCTCCATCATTCCAATTAAGGAAGAGCAGCTTCCCGAGTCAGCCGTTCTCCTAGATTCCTTCCAAACCATTGTCATTAATGATACGGCAACGTCCAGCTGGTCCGAGAGGCAGGTTAAGGCCATTAACGGCTGGGTTCAGGGTGGAGGAACTCTAGTCCTGGCGGGAGGCGCCGGCTATGACAAGACGGCGAGAGCGTTCGAGTCGATCACACCAGTGAAGCCAGGCGGGACTGCCTCTCTGACCTCCGCCAGCACATTATCCTTAGCGGGCGGGAAGCCGCTTGAGCTGAACAGCACGGTCACTCTATCCAAGGGTGATACAGCTGCTGACGGACAGATTCTCCTCGCAGAGGGAGGCATCCCCCTCGCGGTTAGCAAGCCTATGGGCAAGGGAACGGTTCTATATGTTGCTTTCGATCCGTCTCTAGAGCCGTTAGCTTCCTGGTCCGGAAGCCCTATGTTATGGGCGAAGCTGCTGAAGAACAACTTAAGTGCTCTTCCAAGCGGGTTGAACAACAATCAGTTATTTTACGGCTTGCAAAATATTATTGATTATTTTCCATCGATACAGCCGCCTGACTTTAAGCTGCTGCTTGTTATTTTCATCATCTACATGATTATTGTGGCTCCGGTTCTATACGTCATTCTTGCCAAGAGAGACAAGCGTGAATGGGCATGGTGGCTCATTCCCGCTGTGTCGGTCATTACGGGTATCGTTATCTTCTACTTCGGTGCGGACGACAAGAGGCAGATCCTAGCTCATAACATTCAAGTGGTAGAGCTGACTGGCAGAGGTGACGGGGTAAGAACGGGTGCGATTGGTGTGTTCATGCCTCAAGGCGGGACTGTGGAAGTCAAGTATAAGGACGAGAAGTCTCTCATCTCCTATGGCAGTAATCAAGGTCGAATGGGGGGAGGGGGAGTGGACCTGGCCGGCCTGACGAAGGTCAGCTCACAGAAGGATGCTGCGCAGATTACTTGGCAGGGCGTTCCTTATTGGTCAACCAGGAAGGCCTGGGTGACAAGCGAGCCTATTGGAGATCAGGCAGGAAGCTTCCTCATCAAGTCGCGCAAGGTACAAGGAGATTATGAAGTAACCGTGACGAATGAGACGAATCACCATCTGAAGCATGTCCATGTCGTGATGTCCGGACAAGTCTATTCCATCGGGGAACTAGACAAGCAGGAGAGCGGAGTAGTCAAGCTCCCAGCGGCAGCTGCTCCTCTGTCGAATAATGGCTATTATCCACTGGGATATATGATATTCCCGAACAACAATCAACCTAATGGCAGCTTCATTAACACGAATGACGAAGCCCACAGAGAGCGCGAGCTGCTTGATCAATATTATCAGAACATGATGAACAACAGCCGGAATAACAGCGGGATATCTCCTAATTCCCCGCAGATCATCGCCTTCAGCTATGACCACGAGCCGATGTATGAGGTGAATGGCAAGGAAGTGCGCTCGGACAACCTGACGATGTGGACTCAGAAGCTGGAGTACTTAACCGATGGGAAGCAGGAGACGGTATTGCCATTCGGTACGGTCACACCTGTCATTACCGAGCAAGGGGCAACACGAGTCGACTATCACGGAGATGGGGCCATGTACGCCACGAAGGGAGAGCTGCAATTCGAGTATAATCTACCGTCTACAAGCACAGTCCAGTATAAGGAATTGACGGTTCACATCGATTCGGCCTCTCAGCAGCAGAACCTTACTTGGAGCATATGGAGTGCACAGAAGCAACAGTGGGTAGATGTGCCGGTAGATCCTGGGAAGGTCGCGCCTTATCTAGTGGAAGGCATGGTCATTCGCATGAAGGTAACGATTAATAATGATACGGATCTGAGATTGCCGCAGATCTCGCTGAGAGGGGACGTGAAGAGCGAATGAACAGCGGCCAGCAACTTGCTCCGACCGAACAGAATATATCCGCAGCCTCTGAGGCTGATGTACCTATGATTGAGATTACCGGCCTTCGCAAAACGTTCGGGTCATTCCAAGCCTTGAAATCGATTGACCTCACGATACCCAAAGGTACGGTATTCGGGTTCGTTGGCCCGAACGGTGCGGGCAAATCGACTACGATGTCTATCCTGGCAACGTTAATGATACCGACAGCAGGTGTAGCGAAGGTAGACGGCTATGATGTGACGAAGTACCCGAACGAGGTTCGGAAGCGCATCGGCTATATGCCTGACTTCTTCGGGGTATACGACCAATTCAAGGCAACGGAGTACTTGCACTTCTACGGTGCGAGCTACGGCATTCCTAAGCACGAGAGAGAGCAGTTAATTCCACAGCTGCTGCAGCTGGTCAATCTAAGTGACAAAAAAGATGCCTATGTCGACACGCTATCCCGCGGGATGAAGCAGCGGCTATGTCTGGCTCGCTGTCTCGTTCATGATCCTGAGCTGCTCATCCTGGACGAGCCGGCTTCCGGTCTCGATCCTAGAGCTAGAATCGAGATGCGAGAGATATTAAGAGAATTGAAAAATATGGGTAAAACGATCATCATCTCCTCTCACATCCTGCCTGAGCTTGCGGAAATGGTAGACGAGATTGGCGTCATCGAGCATGGCGAGATGATTGCCAGAGGTAATGTAGCGGACATACAGAATCGACTGCGCGTGAAGCGATTCCTTCATATCCGACTGCTGGAGCGTGAGGATGAAGCAGAGAGCTATCTCGGAGATCAGCCCTTCGTCCATCATTTGCTGCGTGATGAGCGCGGCATTCAGATTCACTTCGGAGGAGGAGACGAGGAGCAGTCTACCCTGCTGCATAATTTAGTAGCTGGCGGCTTCAAGCTGGTCTCCTTCAGCGAAGCGCAGACGAATCTGGAGGATGTGTTCCTGGAGATCACAAGAGGAGGAGAAGGACTTCAATGACAACGAATCAATCTGCGGCCAAGTCCGTCAGCGGAGGCTGGCGCTCCAAGCTGATTAACCCGGTATTGGATAAGGAGTTCCGGCTGCGTATGCGGACTCCGCGTTCCATGTGGACCATACTTGCCTACCTATTCGCCATCGGCTTAATGGGGCTAAGCGCAATCTACTTAACGCAAGTGAACTATGGCGGCACCCAGGCGTTCAACCCCGAACAGAGCAAGATGCTGTTCATTATGTTAAGCCTTGCTCAGCTTGGACTAATTGCCTTCATGGCTCCAGGACTAACGGCAGGCGTCATTAGCGGGGAGAGGGAGAAGCAGACGTTAAGTCTGCTGCTGACTACACAACAGAGCTCGGCGACGATCATTCTAAGCAAGCTGTTATCATCCCTTAGCTTCATGATTCTGATCGTGGTCAGCACGATACCGGTGTACAGCATGATCTTCTTGTACGGCGGTGTGTCGCCCAAGCAGCTGCTGCTCGTGTTCATGTTCTATATCGTCACCATGATTGTGCTGGGTTCATTCGGTATTCTGTTCTCTACCTTGTTCAAGAAGACGATGATCTCGGTCATCGTTACGTATGGGGTTACGTTGTTCCTGTTCGCTGGAACGGCTCTGGTGTATGTAGTCGTCATGCAAGTCGTGGCGCGCGTGTCAACGCCTCCCTACTCCTTCCCGTGGATTGGGCACATCATGGCGCTTAACCCTGCAGCAGCACTCTACAGCATTCTAGAGCCTTCCATTACAGAGGAAATATTCTCATCAAGCATTAGCAACGTGCAGGGTAAGTATGCGCCGATGGCCTTGTGGCAGGAGTGGATACTCATCTTCTCCGTGGTCTCTGCTGGTGTGCTCTGGCTCAGTATTCGCAGACTTCGGCCTAGAGCGTAGTTAATAGATAGGCAAGGGGAATAAGGAGGGATGGCGATATGGAGGACGATACAGAGCTTCGACTGCGGAAGGAGCTGACACCTGTCCGCAAGAGGTTAACGCTGTTCACGCTATGCCGATATCTGATGCTAGGAACACTCTTCGGCAGTATCGGCGCTGTGCTGCTGCTCACCACATCTCGCTTGCTGCCCATCGTGAATGCTGGATGGCTCTCGGCTATGTTAGCGGCTGTCGGCAGCATAGCAGGGTTAGGGATAGGAATGAGCAAGTTCGCTACTGTACGTGATGCAGCTCGGACGATGGATCGGGATGATACTCAGGATGCTATAGGTACGGCATTGGACGGTTTTTCCTCTGGTATAGGTACGGGCAATGGAACCAGTGAGGATGCATGGAGTGGTACCAACAAGGTTAGTCCCATCGTGCGCATGCAGCGTGAGGCCGCGATAGAGGCGGCCGCTCGCTATACCGCTCAGCTAAGAGAGCGGCTGCCTTGGCCCGCCTGGCAGCGCTGGCGGAGCATGGTCTATGGTCTGGCTGCGGCAATGGCAGCAGCAGCAATGCTCCTGGTGTGGCCGAATCCGATGCAGGATAAGGCTGAGGCCTTGGCTGCTGCGATGCAGCAGCTGAAGGAGATGGAGGAGGAGGCAGAGCAGATCTCCTCCAAGATCCAGCAGGCGGAGCTCCCGAAGGAAGCGGAGCTCGCCCTGCTTCAGCCGCTGGAGGAGCTGCGAAGTCAGCTGAAGGCAAGCGGCAGCGACCCGCTGGAGGCGATGGAGGGGCTGGAGGAGGCGCTGCAGAAGCTGGAGCAGACGGCAGAGGCCGCGAAGCAGTCCGCTGAGCGGCTGTCGGAAGCGGCGGCGGCGATGAACAGCGAGCCGAGTCTGCGGAAGCTCGGCCAGTCGCTGCAGGATGGCGATACAGCAGGCATGAAGGATGCGGTGAGTGAGCTGAGAGAAGATCTGACGAAGCTTACCCCGGAGCAGCGCGAAGCGATGGCGAAGGCGCTGGAGAAGCTTGCAGCGGAGCAGCCCGAGCAGAGCAAGGAGCTCGCCGAAGCGCTGCAGCAGGCAGCGCAGCAAGCCCGCGAGGCCGGCTCGAGTGGAGCGGCCGGAGCCGGGGCAGGAGGCAGCGGCGAGGGCGACGGCCTCGATGCGCTGCAGAGCGCACTCGCCAGCGAGTTAACCGCTGGCGATCTGGAGGCGCTGGCCCGGTCCATGTCGGGCCAGCTCGCCCAGGCAGGGCAGGCGCTGGCGGAGCAGCTGGCGGCCCAAGGGCTTGCCGTGCCGCCGAGCGTTGCTGGCGGCACGGCAGGGCCCAGCGGCGCCGCGGGAGCGGCGGGCGCCGCCGGCCAGCCGGGCGCACCTGGCGGAGCCGCAGGTGCGAGCCCGGGTCCCGCCGGCACCGGACAGAGTCCCGGTGCCGGGCAAGGCGCAGGCTCCGGGCAGGGCACCGGAGCTGGCGCTGGGTCTGGTGCCGGGCAGGGTGCCGGCACTGGAAGCGGGCGTGGTGCCGGGCAGGGCACCGGCACCGGCTCGGGCAGCGGCGGGCAGGGCGCCGGCCTCGGCGCAGGCAGCCGCAGCATGGTGACGACGCCGCGCAGCATGCAAGGGTCCGGCAACGTCCAGCAAGACGGCGGTCCGTCCACCGGCGGCCAGATCCAGTACGGCGGCAAGTCGCCGATGATTGACGGAACGACTCGTCCCTATGACGAAGTGTTCAGCGAGTATAATGCGGAAGCGAAGCAAGCGCTAAGCCGGTCTCAGCTGCCGGAGAGCATGCAGGAGCGGGTTAAGGAATACTTCGAAGAGATTCAACCTAACCGTTAACGTTAAGCTAATATGAGGTGATTGAAGATGATAGAGACGAAGGAACAGCTTCATGAGATGACGGAGCACATTGCTGCACTGAGGGCGGAGATCGGCAAGGTGATTGTCGGTCAGCATACGGTTGTCGAGCAGCTGCTATGGTGCATCGTGGCGGGCGGTCATGCACTGCTGGAGGGAATACCCGGCCTTGGCAAAACCATGCTCATCCGAACACTTGCGGACACGATGGACCTCCAGTACTCCCGCATTCAATTCACACCAGACCTTATGCCGTCAGACATTACGGGAACGACACTGCTAGACTTCGGCTCGCAGGGAGCATCCTCCCAGCGCTTCCAGCCAGGACCGATCTTCGGCAATCTTGTCCTTGCCGATGAGATTAATCGGGCCACTCCGAAGACACAGAGCGCTCTCTTGGAAGCGATGCAGGAGGGGACAGTGACAGCGGGAGGCGAGAGTCACTCCCTGCCTCGGCCGTTCTTCGTCTTGGCTACACAGAACCCGATCGAGCAGGAAGGAACGTATCCGCTTCCGGAAGCACAGCTGGATCGATTCCTGCTGAAGATCGGCGTCGCGTACCCCACTCGTGAGGAATTGAAGCAGATTGCCATACGAACGACATCCTCGGAGAAGACGAGTGCAGCTCGCGTCATGAACCTGGACACCTTGAACGTGCTTCAGCGTGCGGCTAAGGATGTCCTGGTTGGGGAAGATGTGCTGGATCTAGCCGTCAGATTAGTGATGATGACTCACTCCTCCGAGCCGGATGCACCTGAGGAAGTGAAGCGCTATGTCAGGTACGGTGCTGGACCGCGAGCGCTGCAGGCTATAATCGCCGTGAGCAAGGTTCGTGCCTTATTCGCTGGACGGCTGCACCTCTCCTGGAACGACTTGAAGGAGACGGCGCTGCCTGTGCTGAGGCATCGGATCGTGCTCGGCTACGAAGCGACAGCGACAGGTAAGAGCACAGATCAGATTACGAGCAAGCTTATTCAAGTGCTGGAGGAGCAGCGATGACAAGCGAGACCACTGCTAAGCTGTCGTTGGAAGCGGTGCTTAAGCAGCTCTTGCCTGACCCGGTGCTGCTCCTTCAATTAGAGAGAATGAATGTCGCAGCGGGACGCAGAGTGAAGGGGACGCTGGCGGGGAAGCGGCGCTCATCCACATTAGGCGGATCACAAGAATTCGCGGATTATCGGCCATATTCACCCGGGGATGACATCCGGCGGCTGGACTGGAACGTATATAGCCGTACCCGCCGAGCCTATGTGAGGCAGTATTGGGATGAACAAGAGCTGCATGTCCACTTGTATGTGGATATATCTCCATCTATGAACTATGGCCTTGCACACACGAACAAGCTCTCTTATGCATTAAGGCTGGCAGCCAGCATCGGCTATGCTGCGTTGTCTGGGGAGGATCGGCTCTCCGTTAAGCTATTCAATCATACAATTGCGGGAGAGCTGCCTATCCTTCGGGGGCGAGGCGCTATTCCGCAGATGCTGACGTTCCTCGGCGAGCACAGCCATGCGGCTCCGAACGCTTATTCCCATTCGGCCGCTGAACAGCGTTCAGCAGAGCTAGCAGACTCTGCCGCCTTAGATATGTCCCTTCCGTTCCGTACGGCAAGGGGACGACCGCAGCGCGCCGGGGTGACCTGGTTAATTACCGATGCTCTGTATGAGGAAGGACTAGCGGACACGCTCGTCATGCTTGCTTCTACAGGCCAAGAGGTCGTCCTCATTCATCTGCTAAGTCCCCAAGAGATTAATCCTGAGCTGACCGGTGAGCTGCGTCTCATTGACAGCGAGTTGCTATCTGGCAAGGAGGTCGCTGTCAGCCAGCCATTGCTGGCTAAGTACCGCAATGAGGTGAAGGTGTTCGGTCAAGAGCAAGAGAGAATCTGTCATGAGCATGGTGTAGTCTACCAGTTCGTAGATACAGATACACCAGTTGAGTATACGGTCCAGCGAACGCTTGTCGAAGCTGGACTTCTACATATCCATTAAGGAGGACAGCATGAACTTCCTATCCCCGCTATCATCTCTGTTCTTCTTAACGATACCGGCCATCCTGCTCTTATATATGCTCAAGAGAACGTATCAAGATACGCCGATTGCAAGCCATATGCTGTGGAACCGAGTGCTTCGAGAGCAGGAGGCGAACCGGCCATGGCAGAGGCTGCGCAGTCGGCTGCTGCTCCTGATTCAGCTGCTGGCGGCTGTACTTCTAGTGCTCGCGCTAATGAATCCAGCCTGGCTTCGGCCAGCGGACAAGACTAGTGAAGCCGTGATCGTCATTGATCGGTCGGCCAGCATGCTTGCCCGCTCATCACTAGGAGATAGAACGCTGCTGGAGCAAGCGATTGCCGAAGCAGGCAGCTGGGTATCCGCTCAGCCTGCTTCCAGGCCGATTACACTGATTGTGTCCGGGGAGCAGCCCCAGCTAATTGCTGCTAAGGTCAGTAATCCTAGCCAAGTGAAGGAGCTGCTGAACGCGATTGAGCCGGATTACCGTCACAATGATCACGCGGCAGCGCTGTCTCTTGCGAACGCTATGTACAGTGACAAGCAAGAGGGAGAGATTCATTACTGGACGGATATGCGGGTTCATGATGCGGAAGAGATGAATGAGCTTAAGCTGAATGCTCCTCTGCAAGTGCATACTCCAGAACCTGTCACCCGATCGAACAATGATACCTCCATTGTCTATTATGGTGTAACCGCTGCAGGGGACAGCAAGGACAGTAAGGATAGTTGGGATGGGACGGCTACAATTCACAATGATTCAGCGGAGTCGAAGACCGTGACCGTTCACTTCTACCTTGAACAGGACAAGCAGCCCGCAGCGAGCAAGACGATCAACATTCCCCCTGGCGAATGGAAGGATGCAGCCGTTCAGAACCTCCCGGGGGCTGCGTATTATCGGGCGGAGATCGAGCAGGCTGGGGATCCCTATTCCCTGGATAATACAGCCTATAGCTTCGGATCAGCCTCCAGCAAGGTGAAGGTAATGCTCGTTACGAAGGGGAATCTGTTCCTGGAGAAGGCTCTGCAGCTCGCAGGGGTGGAGACGACGAAGCTGAATCCGGATCAATATGTCCCATCAAGTGGCGGCAAGGATACAGAGGCGGACTGGATACTGCTAGACGGCTTAGCGGACAAGTACTCCAAGGACAAGCAATGGGCGAAGCTGCTAGACTCAAGACCTGTCTGGATGATCGAGCATCCATCCTTGGCAGAAGATAGACAAGCTGCGCCAGTCTCCACCGCGGTTCAGCTGAAGCAGCATCCCGTTACCGCCTACCTGTCCTTCACTGATACGCATATCGGCCGTATGGCGAAGGTTGATCGTACGGCAGAGATGGATGCTATCGTCACCTACGGCGGAGTACCTGCCATCTATGCAGGCATGAAGGAAGGACATCCCCGGCTTCACTTCACCTTCGATCTGCAGGAGACGGACTTGCCGCTCCGGCCAGAATTCCCCGTCTTGATTACACAAGCCGTGGAATGGATGAGCGGCGGCTCGCAGCTGCATCTGGGAACAGCCACTGCTGGAGCTCCCATAGATGTGACTCTGCAAGCAAGTACCACAGCTGCCGAGTGGATACCTCTTCATGCTTCAAGCGGTCTTCCTAAGCAGCCGGTAGACATGGACATTCCGCTTGCTGCAGCACAGTCTATGAACGCTCCCGGTATTCCCGGCCTCTATCAGCTCCGAGAGAGCAATGAGGAAGGCAAGGTGATTAGCAGCCGGTTCATGGCGGTTCGAATAGCTGCGGCTGAGAGTGCTGAGCTAGCCCGAACCGAGCAACAACTCCTCGCACCAGAGGCAGCTAGTGAAGTCCGAGAATCATCTCCGGACAAGCCGCAGTCAGCACTATTGGAGCAATGGGTCAGCATCCAGGGCTGGATGGCACTCTTGATTCTGCTGCTGATTATGGGGGAATGGGAGGTGTACCGTCGTGGGCATGCAGGCTGAAGCTCCGTGGGCATTATTATTAATCATTCCTTGCAGCCTATGGATCTGGTGGATCATTAGAGCAACCAGCCGGCTGCAAGGTGGACGTCGAGTGGCTGCTGTGTCTATTCGAACTCTGATCCTTATGCTGCTCATTAGTGCGATAGCTCAGCTGCAGCCCTATCTGCTCGTGAAGCAGAGAGACGTGGTGTTCGTAGCCGACCGTTCAGCCAGCGTACAAGCAGAGGCGGCGATCGGACAATGGATCCAAGAGGCTTATTCTTCACGAGATGACAAGGACCGCGGAGCCATAGTAACGACCGCCTTAGACGCGGTCGTCGAACGAGCTCTCTCACCGAATTCTCCAGGGGGCAGCGGTGGTTATTCCTTCCGAACGGTGCTGAACGATCACTTCACCAACCTGGCAGGAGGTCTGAATACGGCATCTGGGCTGCTAAGCGGAACCAGGGGAGGCCGAGTCATTCTGCTCTCAGACGGTGAGGAGAATACAGGAGATATGCTTCGACAAGCTCGACTGCTGAAGGAGGCAGGCATTCAGGTAGACGTTGT
Source organism: Paenibacillus sp. GCM10023252 (assembly GCF_042653305.1). Classification (NCBI taxonomy): domain Bacteria; kingdom Bacillati; phylum Bacillota; class Bacilli; order Caryophanales; family Paenibacillaceae; genus Paenibacillus; species Paenibacillus sp. GCM10023252. Next base: position 16,226 of record NZ_JBHSHW010000001.1, on the reverse strand, counting down.
TCCTCTATCGTCCACTGTAGCTAACGATATGGCTGTTGAGTCGCTGCAAGTTCCTCAGAGTCTTCGACAGGGAGAGACCTTCACCTTCGAGATTGCAGTGAACAGCACGCTGTCAGGTTCAGCAGAGCTGCGATTATACTCCGATAATCGAGAGATATCCAGGACGACTGTGGATGTTCAGGCCGGTGAGAATCGATATGCGCTTCAGAGCACTGCTCTCGAGCCCGGCTTCCATCGCTTCCGAGCCGAGATCTATGCCGCAGGCGATGAACGTGAGCAGAATAATATCTCCTATGCGTTCAGCAAGGTGAGCGGGCCGCCGGCTGTACTCATCGTGGAGGGGCGCACCGGCTCATCCGGCAACATAGAGGCTGCGCTGGACTCCTCCTACATTGGGCATACGACGATTGCGCCTGAACAGCTGTCGGTTGAGTTAGCTGAATATGCGGCCTACGACAGCATTGTGCTGAACAATGTACCTGCTACACGCATCGCTGAGAAGCCGATGAACTGGATAGGCAAGGCTGTCAGTGATTACGGCGTAGGATTAGTTATGCTTGGCGGTGACGACAGCTATGGACTGGGCGGTTACTTCAAGACACCTATTGAAGCTGCGCTGCCCGTCTATATGGATCTGAAGGGCAAGCGGAAGATTCCTTCGCTTGGACTTGTCCTTGTCATCGACCGCTCCGGCAGTATGAGTGATGGCAAGCTGGAGCTGGCCAAGGAGGCAGCCATGCGAACGGTGGAGCTGCTGCGTGAAGAGGATACGGTCGGCGTCCTTGCGTTCGACTCGGCTCCTGCTTGGATTGTGGAGCCGACGAAGCTGACCGATCGAGAGTCTGTATTGAGCAAGATTGGAATGATTCAGCCAAGCGGAGGGACTGAGATCTATTCCGCACTGGATGCAGCCCATACCAAGCAGTTGGAATCAACCGCTGAGCGCAAGCACATTATTCTGCTCACCGACGGACAGTCGGGCATGAACAGCCCATATAGCGAGCTAACCCAATCCATGGTGGATCATAGTATCACCCTGTCTACCGTAGCGGTCGGTGACGGCTCCGATGTTCAGTTATTGGAGCGGCTCGCGAAGGAAGCGAAGGGCAGGTATTATTTTACGAAGGATCAGAGTACGCTTCCCGCTATATTCAGTAGAGAGACCGTGCTCATGTCGCGGACTTATATCGTAGAGCAGACCTTCATTCCGCAGATTGGCAGGGGCGGCAATTGGAGCAGCTTGTGGAAGGGGGGACTGCCGAGGGTCAATGCCTATGTGGCAACGACCGCGAAGGAGACTGCTGAGACAGCTCTCTTGACTCCGGAAGGGGATCCGCTGCTATCTAGATGGGCGTACGGATCTGGCCGTGCTGTCGCATGGACGAGTGATCTGACAGGTCGCTGGGCCCCGGAGTGGGTGAGCTGGCCGGACCTTCCCAAGGTGCTCACCCAGTGGATCAAGTGGACCTTCCCGCAATTCGAGAGTCAGCCGTACGCTATTGACGCCAAGCTTGAAGGTCAGGAAGCTAAGCTCCACATTCGGGCAGAGGGAAGTCGGACTACCGGTTCATCCGATATGAAGGCCGTTATTCAGGGTGAGAGCGGACAATTGCAGACATTGCGGCCCATCCCAGTTGCTCCAGGCGAATATGAGGCTTCGCTTCCAGTCGGAGAGCCTGGTGTATACCTTGGACAGGTCAGTTCCTCTGCCGGAGGAGCCGGTGGAGCAGCAGCAGGAGGGACAACGACGGGCTTCGTCATTCCGTACTCTCCTGAGTATCGGCTGTCAAGCGACGATGGCAAGCTGAAGCTTGCGAGGCTAGCTGAGCTGACAGGCGGTCGAGTGCTCGGGTTAGACGATGCTTCGCTCGCTTATGACTATGAGCCGAAGCCTTACCGTCAAGCTTATGATATGACGCATGAATGGCTGGCTGCAGCCTTGCTGCTATGGTTAGTGGACATTGCGATTAGGAGGATATCACTATCCAGTGCGTGGATGCAGCTCGGCAAGAGGCTGCGTCAGCGGCTGGCATCTGACCGGTCAACCGTTCCTGTGAAGACAGGAGGGGCTGTTGCTTCAATGAACAGGCTACAGGAGAGGACCAAGCGAGCAGGGGAGTTCTATTCCGGTTCAGGGAACAACGGAGGGGCATCAGCTGCTGAACCCCTTGTTCGTCCATCAGCTCCATCTGCAGCTCCTGCATCAAGACCAGCAACACGACCTGCAGGACAGCCAGTGCCCAAGTCCGATAAGCAGACGACACCGGATGAGAGTCCAGATCAGAACCTGCCAGATTCCAATGTCACGATGAACCGGCTGCTGGCGGCGAAGAATCGCTCCAAGAGGTAGCTGATGACAGGTAACCCTATCTAAGACAAGGTGGCGATGAAGTGAGACTCTTGTATCATGTATTGTATCAGCTACGGCATCAACAGCCGCTTCATTATGCAGATTACAAGCTGACCGCGGTAGAGTGGCTGAAGTTCCAGGAGCAGCTAGTCAAGCATCGCTATATCGTGCCGAAGAATGCTCGACACCCGATTATAATGCCCGTCGAGTATCTAGTAACAGAGACTGGTACAGCCTTCTTGCAGGAGAATGACCAATACCGGGAAGAGATTCCACATCATCGTTCTGAACTGTCAGCCTGGGTTCGATGGGGCGGGAAGCGCTATGAGAAGTCAGGCACGGACAAGCGGTATGGTGCTATGCTGGCTAATGGGTTCGAATGTAACACGGCGGAATGGTCTTCTCTTATGCATTCGGTTCTGAGTTATTGCCAGCAGAGCGGAGGGACCGGGCATTTGTCCATAGCTCCTCCTGCTGCCCTTGCAGATATCGAGGAAGTGGAGCAGGCTTTAGGGCATATGCTGCCAGCTTCTTATCGCAATATCCTGCTGACCTTCTCCGCGAGGGTACACTTCCATTGGTGCATGCCTAACGAAGAGAGCGGCGGCCTGCTCGATGATGGACTGTGGGATCTAAGCAAGCTAGTCGAATATCAGCTATTGCGTGAAGACGGATGCATGGAGGAGGAGGGGCCTGCAGCTGACATCTGGAATAACTCCCTGCTATTCACTCGCAACGGGGCAGGCGGTTATCTTGGCATTGATGTAGGATTGCGGCCTGGGGAAGTGCTATTCTTGTCTTATGACATAGAGACGCTTGGCCAGCGACTGGGCTTCAGCTTCGAATCCTTCATGGACCAGTGGATTAGAGCAGGATGCTACGGTCATACTGAGTCGCAGTACGAGAGTCTAGCATCCAACGGGTGCTCGTACGTGGATTCGCACTCCGAGCGAGCCCGGACCATTCGACTGGAGCTGCTAGGAGGAAGCTTATCCTCGGGAGAGGAGCGGGACACATAGGAATGAACGACACCAACCGAACGCTTTTCTTAAGCCTATTGTATGCCTTGCAAGTTGGGGCAGGACTCTGGATTTTGGAAGCTGTGGAGGGAAGTAAGATTAGGGCTTCGCATCATCTGGACCTAGCTCCATTTGCAGCTTTTATCGGCAGCTCTACTGCCATTCCCTTTTACTTCCTGACCTTCTATATCATAGATCGGGCTTGCAGCCGAATGAGAGATCAGGCCGCTCGATCTGTTATACAAGTGCTTACCTATACCGCTATTAGCGGATGGACCGGGCACTACTTATTCCATCTTCTATATGAGCAGCAAGAAGTTAATGAGTTCGGACTTCAGATCGAGACAGCTATCATCCTGTTCGGAATGATTGGCTTGATTACAGGCACCCTCAGTGAATATAGCAGGAGGCCTCCTCGCTCGAAGTGAACAGGCTGTATGCGAAGCTCTTCCGATGCTATAATGAGCACATACCTAAGTATTCAGAGATGGTCGTTCTCTGGATGCTTTTTTTGTCAAAAAAAAGAGAGGAGCATGTCTAGTGACCGTCGCACTCCTAATAATCGTTGGCGGGTGATAGAGATGAGATTCGTTATCCTGCACATCATCATTGCATTGATTATTTCTGTTAGCTTTCCTTTGCTGGTGGACATTGTTTTGAATTACAATTTTACTAATGCAAGCGACATTACATATTTGAAAAATGAACAGTCTATCCTCATACAAAACGACTCACGACAAACGATAAATCTCTATTGGTCAACAGTAGAATCGGATATTTTTATGGGATTCATCGTATTTGTCCTATATATGCTCGTGGTCAATATCAGCAAAAAAATATATGATAGAGTAGAACGGAAGCGGAGAACGAGACAGAGAAGGTGATTCACCATGACAGAACAGGCTGAACGAGCTAAGGAGCTGTATATTCAATACTACGGGAGCTTCGTGCAGATGCACCGAGATGGCTTGTACGAGGAGTTCAAAAGCTATGACGTACCTGAGTCTCTCCAGATAGAGTGGGGGCAGGAGATGATCGAGCAGCATTCTCGTGAATTATCAATTCGCAACTGGGATGCTGTCTCGGCTCTTCAACTCATAGCTATGAATGTGAAGCATGTGCTCATTATTGAGAACATTATCGTCTTCACTTCTCGTCATCTCATGAGCTCAGACAGCATAGTGAGATTAATGTATGCGGAGCGGATGATGGCGATCATCAAGCAGTTGAGACCGATTATGCCTCAGCCTCTGCTATTGCGAAGTCTTAAGGAAACGGTGACCATATTGGAAAATATTATAGCGCAACCGCTCATTGTTGATCCTGGGCATGAGTTGTCGAATTATGGCCTGAAGGATAAGCGAGCACTCAATCTCAGGGCCAAGAGCAATGTGGATGCCATTATGGATTCTCTGAACTGATGAATGATAATAAGATAAGGAGACCAGCCATGCTGCACACCTATGAAGTTAGACAAGCAACGATTGAAGATCTGGAGCCGCTGACCGAGCTGTTCGACCAGTATCGAGTATTCTATGAGCAGGCAACTGACCTTAACGGAGCGCGAGCATTCCTGTTCGAGCGATTAGAGCATCAGGAGTCGGTCTTATTCATCGTCCAGCATATAGAGAGTGGTAAGCTAGCTGGCTTCACGCAGCTGTACCCGATATTCTCATCTGTATCCATGAAGCGTGTCTATCTGCTGAATGATCTCTATGTCCATGAGAGCTATCGCAAGCAAGGTATTGCCCAGCTGCTGCTGGACCAAGCTCAGCGTTACGCCAAGAGGATGAGAGCTAAGGGGCTGGAGCTGGCAACCGCCCTGGATAACCTAGAGGCTCAGCGGTTGTATGAGCGCTGCGGGTATACGAGGGATGAGCAATTCTGCCATTATTATCGAAGTGCAGATTAAGAAGCTGATCTGAGCGGCACTTCAACCTATTCCATCACGTATACAACTGGAATGAAGAATGTAGGAACGGTATACGGAGGGCAGTACAATGAGCATGGACTACACAACAGCAGCAGAAGCACTCCGGCAGATCGCCGTTATCGGCAATGAGAAGAACAAGCCGGTGATTCTAACCGGACAACCGGAGCAGTATGGGCTAATCTGTATCGGGATTGGAACGGATGCTGCGGTATTCACCCATCCCTCAACTCCAGGTTATGCTTACAAGATGTACTCTGAGCTTGCCTTGGAGAAGAAGAAGCTTGAATCAATGGTCTATGAACGGCTGCAGGGTATTCCATACTTCCCGCAATGCTACGGGGAAGGTGACCGATACCTCATCCTCAGCTATGAGCCAGGCGTCACGCTGCATGAATGTCTGACGGAAGGCATTCCGGTTCCTGATCAGGTCATTCATGATGTAGAGGAAGCTAGGACGCTCGTTCGAAGCAGAGGACTTAACCCCCGTGATATTCATCTCAAGAACGTCCTCCTGCAGAACGGCCGCGGTAAAGTAATCGACGTCTCCGAATATGTGCAAGAAGGCAACGATAACCGATGGAGCATGCTATTATGGGCGCATCGCAACTTATATCCCTATATGCTGGGGAAGAAAGTTCCGGAATGGTTGCTGCATGCCATTAAACAAGGATATAGACTGTTGAGCGGAGCTGCTGGTATCATGCCAAGGGAGCGTAAAGTCAAATAGGGGAACACAGAATTAGGGATTCAATTCAGGAGGTTAGTGAATGAAGGCGGAACGCACCTTCCTGGCTAGAGACACCCGTACCGTTGCGAGAGACCTGCTAGGCTGCCATCTGGTGAGGAGAGTCGGAGATGAGCAGATTCGTATACGGCTAACCGAGACTGAAGCGTATAGAGGGACCGATGATCCCGCCAGCCATGCGAGCCGAGCTGTGACACCACGCAACCGATTCATGTTCGGAGAGGTTGGAATTCTCTACGTGTACCTGATCTATGGGCTGCATCATTGCATGAACATCATTGCCCATGAAGATGGAGGGGTAGGGGCTGTCCTGCTGCGCGGCGGTGAGCTGCTTGAGGGACATGAGGATAAGCTGGTGAAGCGAATTGACGGTCCTGGCCGGCTGGCGAAGGCGATGGGAATTGATCTCCAGTGGAACGGCCATGATCTGATGCACAGTGCGGACCAGAATCTATGGCTCGAGAGGGCAGAGACGAGCCGAAGCATTCAGGTTACGCCTCGTATCGGCATAACGAAGGCTGTCGATTATCCATGGAGATACGTACTGGAATAGGAAGGGGTTGGAGGAATTAGCATGGCGAAGGCAAAAGTTGCAAAAAGACCGACGAGAGACGAATTCGTGCTGGAGGAAATCGGCAACCAGCTCTCGGAAGCGAGTCAAGAAAAGTCTGTCATCGAGCTCACCGTGTGGGGCTGGGAAGAATCAGTACGCGGTGTTATTGTAGGGATGGACTCACGAACAGGCAAGGTTCATATCGAGCTTCAAGATGTAGTCACGAAGGTGCCGTTCATGGACATCATGCGAGTGGACTATCCACGGGACTAATGGAGGGGGAATGTTGACATGATCCAGATGGAGAGAATTCATCATGTGAGCTTAGCCGTCAGAGATCTGGAGCGGGCTCGCAGCTTCTACACGAATACGCTTCTCATGCAAGAGATTGAACGGCCTCCATTCCAATCCAGAGGGGTATGGTATGCCATCGGAACTCAGCAGCTTCATCTCATTGAGACTCCCCATGGAGAGGCGCTCAGGGAAGGCGGCATCGATACGACTGACGGTCACTTCGCTGTATGGGTGAAGAGCTATAGAGAGACGATCGCATTCCTGGAACAGGCAGGACTTCATTACGAAGCCCGTCCGAACAGCGTGGCGGGGTTCACTCAGATCTATATCACGGATCTTGATCATAATATAATAGAATTCGACGCAGACTACGACACCTGATTATAGACGGACTCAATCTGGTTAGGGAGAGGGATCTGTAATGGAACTGGCTAAGGAGATACGAATTGCGCTCGTGTTATACGGGGGCGTATCGCTTGCGGTGTACATGAACGGTGTGTCAGAGGAGCTCTTGCACGTAACGCGTGCGCGCAGAGGGGCGAAGTCGGATTCCAACCAGAATAGCTATACCGATCTCCTGAGACGGATGAACAGTGAGATTGTCATCGACATCATTGCAGGGAATTCAGCCGGCGGCATTAATGGCGTGCTTCTATCGAAGGCTCTGGCTACAGGCACAGACCTGAATGGCGTGAAGAAGCTGTGGAGAGATACCGCAGATCTTAAGCATCTGCTCAACCACGAGGGCGGGGCTAGTGACACCCTGTTGAACGGGAGCTTCATGCTGCGGGAGTTGAAGGGCTGCTTCGATGAGCTGTCGAAGCAAGCGTCTCAGTCGCCGAACCTTGCAGAGGAACGCAAGAGTCAGGTGCATACACTCGATCTGTTCGTCTCCGCCAGTGATATTAGAGGCCGCCGCTGGGCGATATCCGACAGCAAGGGTCAAGAGATTGAAGGTCTAACTCACGGAGTGATGTTCCATCGGAAGTACCGTAGAGCCGCAGGTGCAGGGACAGATGTCGGTACATTTACGAACGACTTTGAAGGCAAGGAGAACGATGATCTGCTGGCTCGCATCTCTCGTGCAACATCGGCAATGCCGGCGGCTTTTCCCGAACAGGCCTTCGACATGGATGAAGTATACCCCGATGCAAGCAAGTACGATCCCCGAGATCAGGTCTACCTTCACGATGGATTGCTAACAGATAACAAGCCGTTCGCGCCTGTCCTCGATACGATCTTCAGCCGCTCAGCTGATCGTAAGGTCGACAGGTGGCTGCTGTTCCTGGACCCGACCCCAACCGATACCCATCTGAACCAGAATGAGGAGCGCTACACCTCCAAGCCTGATCTGATGGAGGCGCTCAGCAGTTATCTTGCAATACCCCGATACCAATCCATCTACGATCACCTCATCGCGATTCAGAATGAACGAGCTCGTGCAGACTCCTTCAAGAGTATTCTTGAGGCAATCGCTAAGGCAGATGCTAGTCAGGAAGTCGAACAGATAGCAGCCTACCTGCCTTACTGCCGCTTGCGGATGGAGAAGTGGGAGCAGAGTCTGCTCGAATCCTTACAAGCTTATTACCTTGCTAAGACCGTACATCGCTCTGAGCTAAGCGGACTTGAGCCAGCTCTGCAAACGGTGAAGACAAGTCTAACCGCAATGAAGGACAACGGGCAGCTTGGCCTGCTCATCGGCGGAATGAGAATACCGGATATCTCCTTCATCTGTCGTTACTTCACGCTGCATATTCAGAAGATTAATGGGCGGCTGTCGGAGTTGAGCGATCAGGAGCAGACCGAGACTACGCTTCTCCTTCGGTACAAAACCGCGCTCTGGGCGGCCGTCGACGATCTTCGTCAACTGGAGCAGCAATGGTGGCACGTATCATCGGGTAACCGGCGGACCTTCAGAGGCTGGGAAGATGCGCTCCAGCAGCTATGCGGGGGGCAGCCGTCTGAATCTGCGGTCCGAAGTCTAATCGATCGTCTGTCAAGCTCTATCGAGCATACGATTCAGAGCTGCGGCCACAAGAAGGCCATAGCTGAGGCACTTGGGATGGACGGCAACCTCCCTCTCTGGCCTCAGCTGAAGGAAGCACTAAGGAGATTCATCTCCATTGACGTCTTCGCATTCCCGCTCATGCTTGGACATGAAGGGGAGATGAACAAGCTCCAGCTGCTCCGAATCAGCTCGTCGGACGCAGCAACGCTCGGCCTTAGCGGCAGCGCCAAGCTCGTGAGCGATGACCTTGCGGCCTTCGCAGGATTCCTGGATCGCCGCTGGCGCGCCAATGATCTCATGTGGGGCAGGCTGGATACCGCAGATATACTCATTACCTATATGGGGAAGTCCTATCTTCAGAGTAAGCCATTGTCGGCAGAAGAGCAGATGGAGTGGGAGTCATTCATCATGCAGGTGAAGGCGGAGCGCTTCGATTGCATCATTCGAGAGGAGCTGCCTCATGTAGGGAAGGAAGCGCTGCAGGCATACGAGAGCTTATCTCTTGAGGGCTCTCCGCAGGAGAGAATAGAGGAGATGAAGCGATTTTTCGACAGGGATTATCGTATTGGACTTCAGACTTGGAAGAGCCTGCCGTTCCACGTTAAGCTGAAGAGAAGCGTGGAGACGCTGTCGAATACGCATCTGGCGCTGTATCGCCACTATCGCTCCAGGAGGCTCGGACTTCGGCTGATTCTCGGCGGACTATCCGGATTCTGGATGACGATTCGGCTGCTGACGAAGCTCATCTCACGCAATCGTTAACAACGCTCATTATACTAGATCATCTAATTACTCATCTACCATTATACTTCTTAGTTAGGCGGGTTAAGGAATGGAAGCTAAGTTCTGTATGACATGCGGGCTGCCGCTAGAGTCAAGAGAGATTGATGGAATCATCCGCAGAGCCTGTACAGGAGCAGGCTGCAGCTTCGTTCACTGGGGCAATTACAGCATTGGGGCAGGGGCGCTCGTCACAAGAGATGGCAAGATCCTGCTCGTCCGCAGGGCACAAGATCCAGGCAAGGGATACTGGACGAATCCTGGCGGCTATGTGGAGCAGCTCGAGATGATTCATGACACGATTGCTCGAGAAGTGCTTGAAGAGGCGGGAGTAGAAGCCGTCGTTACCCGAATTGTGGCGGTCAGGGACCAGCCGCGGGTGGTTCATAACGTGTATATCGCATTTGCGATGGAATATAGCTCAGGGGAGCCTAAGCCAGACGGTATCGAAGTAGATGCTGCTGGATTCTATGATCTGGAAGCTATGGCTGAGATGAATGTCGCTCCATTCACAAGATGGCTTGTTGATGTCATGATGCGAAGTCAGAGCGCCGGGCTGCTGCCCGATTCCGATCCTATTGCATCCGTTGGCGGGTATGGCTTCCGGGCACAATAACCGGACGTGCATACCGAAGACAGGCTTACGGTAGAATGCCCTTACCAATTACTTAACATTGACATAAGCTAACCTGTCATGTAATATATGGAGCGTTGTGCTCAACGACTAATTGAATATTTCATCGTATAACCTCACGGCAGCACAGCTGCAGCATCAGGGTGAGGGTTTCTACGGGAAGCCTTAACTTCCTAACTACGAAGATGGATCATTGCTCATAGCATTGACCTATTCGGAGTTAGGTTTTTTGTTATCTATAGACAACTATGAGATTAACAGAAGGAGGTTCATCATCAAGATGAAGTACAGGTTATCCGTATTGCTTGGAGCCGTCAGCTATGGCATTCTATCTACGATTGTCGTGCTCGCCTATGGAGAAGGCTATACGCTTGGAGAGGTGGTAGGAAGCCAGCTGTTCGTAGGATTTATTCTAGCCTGCGGACTTGCGTTCTATACGAAGCTTCGTCAGAGAAGTCAACTTGCCTCGAATCGGCACGAAGAGTCAGCTGCTGCTCCCGTAAGACTACATTGGAAGCATCGCTTGCTGCTCATGGCGGCAGGAACACCGACAGCTGTAACAGGCTTGCTCTATTATCAATCATTGAAGTACATTCCAGCATCACTTGCCATTATCCTGCTGTTCCAGTTCACCTGGATCGGCGTTCTCATTCAGTCTATTACGCAGCGGAAGAGGCCCAATGGCATGATGCTGCTTACCCTTCTCGTCTTGTTCGGAGGCACACTGCTTGCAGCTGGAATTATGGAGCAGGGGACAGGGAGACTGGAGCTCATGGGTGTCGTCCTGGGCTTGCTGTCTGCCGTAAGCTACACCCTATTCATCCTATTCAGCGGTAAGGTCATGCCACAGGTTCATGCAGCATACCGCAGTGTATGGATGCTTGGGGGCGGTATGGCGCTGGTGTTCATCTTGTTCCCGCCGGCCTTCTTGTTCAATGGTCTGCTGCTGGATAGTCTGCTGCTCTACGGCTTGCTGCTGGGCTTGTTCGGAGCCTTCATCCCACCCGTACTCTTCGCTGTTGGAGTGCCCCATGTGGGAGAGGGGATGGCTGGTATACTTGGTGCGGCAGAGCTCCCAGTAGCTGTCCTTGTCTCGTCCATCGTCTTAGGTGAGCACGTGAGCTCACTACAGTGGATTGGGGTCGGTCTCGTCCTGCTAGGCGTCGCTCTTCCCGAACTGCTTAAGCATAGAAGACGGAATGTCTTATTCCAATAACACAACATACGGCGATTGTTCCTCCTGAGGTATGACTCTAGGGACAATCGCCGTTCTTATATTCCCCACTCACTCCAACGACAGAATCTCCCTTAACTCCTGCTCCGAAAAAGAGGTAATCGACTCATGGCCCGGCTCATTGATTACTTCATCAATGAGATTCTTCTTCTTCAGCTGGAGCTCATACATCTTGTCCTCGATTGTACCTTGGGCAACCAGCCGAATGACTTGAACCACCTTCTTCTGTCCGATACGATGGGCGCGATCAGCTGCTTGCTGCTCAACAGCTGGATTCCACCACAGATCATATAGAATAACGGTGTCTGCCCCGGTCAGATTAAGGCCCGTTCCCCCGGCCTTCAGGGAGATGAGGAACAGCTCACGTTCCCCCTCATTGAACCTGCTGCACAGCTGGACGCGCTCACGGGCAGGTGTCTGACCGTCCAAGTAGAAGTGAGCTGCCCCTTGGTACCCTAGCTCTCGGCTAATCATCCCCAGCATCTCTGTGAATTGGGAGAAGATCAGCACCCGCTTGCCGGCATTCCGGCATTCCTCGATAACATCAAGCAGCTGCTCCAGCTTGCCAGAACCGCCTTCATAGCCTTCGACGAATAGAGCAGGGTGGCAGCACAGCTGGCGGAGTCTCGTAATTCCTGCCAATATGCGAATCCGATTCTGATCAAGCGACTTCTCCTCCATATGCTTCAGCGTCTCCTGCTGCAGCTTGACCAGGTAGGCGACGTAGAGCTTATTCTGCGCAGGGAGCAGCTTAGACGACTGTATCGTCTCAATCTTGTCAGGCAGCTCCTTGAGCACATCAGACTTCAGGCGGCGAAGCATGAAGGGACGAATCTTCCTCGCGATTGACTCTCTCGACAGCTCTTGGAACTCTCTCCGCTCTGGGAACAGCTCAGGGAATACAGCCCCGAAGATTGACCATAGCTCGACGAGGGAATTCTCTATCGGTGTCCCAGTCAGTGCATAACGATAGTCAGCTTGAATGGACTTGACGGCTTGCGCCGTTAAGGTCGAGTCATTCTTGAACACTTGTGCCTCATCTAGAATGAGCGTATGGAAGCTCAGCTTGGCATAGTGGCTCAAGTCTTGTCGCAGCAGTGGATACGAGGTGATGATGACATCTGCTTTCTCATGAATGGATGTCTTGAACAACCTCGTACGCTCTTGCTTCGATCCCTCCATCAGCAGCACCTTCACTTCTGGAGCGAATCGCTTCAGCTCGTTGTGCCAGTTGTAGATGAGGGAAGAAGGGGCAATGACGAGAGAGGGGGTTCGGCGCTCTCGCATCTGCGGCAGGACGGAGACAAGGAAGGCGATGCTCTGAATGGTCTTGCCAAGTCCCATATCATCGGCCAAGATGCCGCCGAACCGATAATGGGCCAGTGTCTTCATCCATTGGTAGCCATACGCTTGGTAGTCGCGAAGCACAGGAGCAAGATTAACTGGAATAGGGAAGTCAAGATGATCGGGACTTCGCATATGGTCCAGCAGCTTGCGGAAGGACTTGCCCAGCTTAATTCCCTTGTCAGGCAGGGGCAGGTTCAGGAAGGCCAGACCGCGAGCGGCTGGAATACGAATGCCGCCTTCCCTCCAGTCACTGCCCTTCAGTCCTGCCTCGTTCAGATACCGAATGATGGCTTGGTACCTCTCATTATCCAGCGGCAGCAAGGCTCCTGATGAGAGGCGATGGTACTTCCGCTTCTCCTGAAGTGACTTCAGCAGCTGACGGATCTCCGATTCAGAGATCGTACCCATGTCCACCTTGAAGTCAAGCCAGTCTGTCCGCTCATCCACTTCAACCTTAATCTCCAGATCCATAGGTCCGGTATGGATTCTAGAGCGTACAGCTGAAGTAGCATAGACGGTCAGACGCTCCTCCAGCTTAGGGACAATGGTCGTCAGGAAGTCGAACTCCGATTCCTCATTGTCCATCATGAAGCCTGATTCCGTCACGTTGAAGGAACCCTGCTCCATCAGCTCAAGAATCGCTCGTTCCCCCTCTGCATCCCGCACGAGGATGAGCTCCGATCCTCTCGTTGATGCCGCGCTCTCAATGGGGTTAATGACGATATCTCCATACTGGAATTCAAGCGCGGCTAGCAAGCGATTCCGTACACGATCCAGATATAGCTTAGCTCTCAGCGGGGCATGCAGCATGCGGTCAGCAACGGAATCGGCCATCTCAACACGGCCCAGCTTCATCAGACCTGGAATGACACTATGCATGAAGGTCTCCATCTGCTTCGCCTCTAGAGAGATCTTAGCTTGTCCTGCATAGCCTAGTGTCTTCATTAAGTGCCGCAGCCTCTTGCTCTGCTCCGCAGCTATTCGGTGGACCTTGCCTTCGTTCAGCACCAGCCTGTAGTCATCCATTAAGATGAGAGGGTCCAAGCCGTCAATCGCAAGCTGATAGGGCTCCTGCTCCCCTTGATCAATAGTGAAGAGGAGGGGCAACGGCTCATCCGTGACCGCCCATTCCATCACGCTATTCTTCTCACTAGCAAGCAGGACGTTCGGTGCATCTGACAGCATAGGCTCCATGTCTCCCCAAGCGAATGAAGGAATGAGCAGCATCCGATCCCCGCTCACCGCACGTGAACCTGGAACTTGGCCGGAGAGTGTATCTCGATACATTAATTCGTAAGCATACACCTTCGACAGCTCATTGATTAAGGCTGCATCCGCCTCATCGAAGCGATGCAGCTCGGGTTCATATGTGAAGTGCCTGGTCATCACGTAAGGAACTCTCCGTTCCACGCAGCGGAGGAAGTCACGGATGCGGTGAACGATATACATTTTATTAGGATGAGGACCGAGTCTAAGCTCCACGCCGAACCATTGCTTGTCGAAGCCGCAGATGAATGGACGAAGGGTCACTTCCACATGGATGGCTCCGCGATGATCTGCCAAGGAACGCTGTGGGCCAATCGTTCTCTCCTGCTTCCCGGAGAATAATTCGATTAGGTCATCCGCTATACGATTCTCATCGGTTGGTTGTCTGTTCATAGGAGGATCATATCCTTTCCGCCTCTTATATTAACAGATTCGTGACAGGAGTAGAATAGACGTTCCCGTTCCTCGGTGTGAATCTGTATAGATATAGCCGGGGCCTCGTGTTGGTTAGAGTGAGATAGGGGAAAGGTATACATAGAATAAAATGATCTCGAGGAGGGTGTTCGTGTGAATGTGAGAGGTAAGGGCTGCTTGCTGCCCATAATCGGATTGGTGGTCATTGTCGTCATAGTAGGTGCAATGCTGGCTGGCAGCTATAACAAGTTCGTCAGTGCAGAGGAGACCGTTGATCAGAAGTGGGGAAGAGTGAATGTGGATCTCCAGCGCAGATATGATCTTATTCCCAACTTGGTTGAGACGGTACAGGGCATAGCCAAGCAGGAGAAGGAAGTCATAAAGGAAGTAACGGATGCTCGAGCAGCACTTGGAGGAGCTCGCACACCAGATGAGAGGCTGAGGCAGATGAGCAGCTGTCCGGCGCATTGGGCCGCCTCTTGGTCATCTTCGAGAATTATCCGACACTGAGGTCGGACAAGGCGTTCATACAGCTGATGGATGAGCTTGCCGGCACAGAGAATCGCATTGCGGTCGCGAGGGGCGATTACAATGACGCTGTGGCGGATTACAATCGGCTCATCAAGAGGTTCCCCGGCAATCTCATAGCTGGAATGACGGGCTTCGACGCCAAGGAATACTTCAGGCCGTCGTCAGGTGCCGAGGATGCGCCTAAGGTAGACTTCAATACCTCTCCAGACGAAGCAGGCACTATCCATCCAAATAGAGCCAGCTGGGACATCGTGTTATGAGCGGGCTCGAGGCTGCTGCGAAGCTGATCTTGATCAGGGGCATGCTGCGGACGGTTCCGCTGCTGCTCGTCCTATGGTTCGGAATATCAGCAACCGTTCAAGCGGCTGAGCCAGTCATCCCAAGTCCTAAGGGCGATATCTATGTGCAGGACTTCGAGCAGCTCCTGTCCCAAGCTGAGAAGGATGAGCTGCGCCGGCTAGGTAGAGCTCTGGAGGACAAGACGGGGCTGTCTCAAAAGTAGGTGTGCTCACTAGAGGAGACAGCTCGCTAGGATGGAATAGTTGCAAAAAACGAAAAAATGGCGATGCTAGGGAGGTTATCCCTACATCGCCATTTTTGGCTTTTGGTCTATTGCGGCTTTCTTAAGCAAATTGTGGGCAAGCGAAAGCCACCCGACCTCAAGGCTTACCTTGGGCAGGCCTCGAAGCAGGAAACGTCGGAATCCCCGGTTGTTTTTTACTTGTCCAAATACGCTTTCTGGCTCGATCATCCTCCGAACCGACAAGGCGTACCCTTCCTCGCTTTGGAGCTTCTCTCGTGCCTCCCGCTTGTAGTGCAGGTACTTCATACTTACGGTAATTTCACGATTTCCTTGCGCCTTTGTACAAGCTTCTTTTAACGGGCAACCTTCGCAGTTTGCACTTCGGTAATGCCGTTTCCGAATTTCATAACCGCTCTCTGTCGTTTCCTTTGATTCATAACGAAACAGCAGTTTACGACCAGCCACACACGTCCATGTATCTTCGGGCTCATCGTACTGCCAATTGTCTAGCTTGCTAATATCTTGCTGCCACTTCTTCGACTTTTCTTTCTGGTATGTACTGTACTTGACGATGGCTTCCAATTGTTCGCTTTCC